>DASPJL010000099.1:0-48395 GCA_035628645.1 Cytophagales bacterium
TTGCTTTTCATCAAAAAATAGTTGTCCTATAAAAACTATTTTAAAGAAGAATTTAAATAGCAGAGAAAAAGCAAAAAAATGTATTCATTCCAATTTTTGTTTTTTTTTTAGCTTTCAAAAGCTTGGTTTTTATTCTTAAAATATTGTAATTGTAGCAACTTTTTAAACTCAACTTTGCCGCTTAACAATTGAGATTCTTTAAAACACTTAATAAAAATTGTCAAAACAAGAGGCTATTCATTCTCCTTTCTATTACCTCTTTGTTGCTTTTGTTCAGTTGCCTTGACCTTGATTCCTTTCCTGATCGCCCTTATTTAGATAATGAAACACTGATGCTTGCGCATAGAGCGGGTGGCGATAAACCTTATGGACCTTTTCCGGAAAACACTTACGAAGCTGCAGTCTATGGTTTTGCACATGCAGATGGAATAGAGGTTGATGTTCAAAAAAGTTTAAATGGAACACTTTGGCTCTTTCACGATTCCTTTCTTTTGGAATGCAATGGAAAAGACAAAAACAGGATACCAGAAAAAACAGATGAAGAGATCAGAAGCTTCATGGTTTGTAAAGGAGTGGAAATGGCTACTCTTGAGGAAATTCTCAACTATCACAGGGAAAACTCTTTAAACAAAATTATAACACTTGATGTGAAATCATGGCTGCCATCAAAAAACTCGTATTCTACTTCGTATTTAACTCAGGTAGCCGATAAAATAGCTAAGCTGGTAAAGAAATATGATATGGCAGATTATGTGATAGTGGAATGTGAAACAGCACTTTTTCTAAACCGGATCAGAAAAAACAACAAAAAAATCTTATGCTACCTTACCACCTTTGGGGATTTGGAAGAAGGGGCAACAAAAGCGCTTAAGGCCGGTTATGCAGGAATTTCATTTGAGTATGACGTTAAAAATCCTCCCAGTATAGAGAGAATTGAAAAGGTAAAAAGCAAAGGCATTAAAATCCAGTTTTGGGTAATTAATGATAAAAAAGATTTTGAAAGGGCATTGGCTTTAAAACCAGAATTTATTCAAACGGATAACGTTTTGCAGCAATAGTCTGGCTCTCCTTAACCAATCTGCCAGTCGCGCCTATTCTTATGAGTTTGCCAATTTTCTTTACTTTTAATAAATAATTCTAATAAAAACCTATACCTTCTTTCCTTAACATCGCTTATTTTTAGTAGAAACTAATTCCAATGACATTCCTAAACACTTTGACTCATTTAAAGGATGAAAATCTGATACTTGTTTCAGTGGATAATTAAAACAATTCTATGCGATGAAAAACAACCTATTCTTCCTCATTTTTTTAATAATATTATTTAATTGTGCAAAGAAGGAAACCAGGGAAAACAATGCTTATGAAGCTGATTCCGCTGCAATAAAAGCGATCAACGAACAGGATTTCGCAATACATATTAAAACACTGGCATCCGATGATTTTCAGGGTAGAAGGCCTTTTACAGAAGGAGAAACAAAAACCATAAACTATCTAAAAGAACAGTTTCAAAAATTGGGCTTAAAGCCCGGGAATGGCGACAGTTATTTTCAGCAAGTCCCGATGGCAGAAATAGAATCCACGCCAGCCGGTCCGATGCAAATAAAAGGCAAAAGCGGTTCTGTAAACCTTAATTTTCTGGATGAATTTGTAGCAACAAGCAGACACGTAACCGACCAGGTAAAAATAGAAAATTCAGAACTGGTTTTTGCAGGTTTTGGAATTGTAGCGCCGGAATACAACTGGAATGATTATGAAGGACTCGATGTAAAAGGGAAAACGGTAATCGTGATGGTAAATGATCCTGGCTTTTATGACAGCACGTTGTTTAAAGGAAAAACAATGACCTACTATGGCCGGTGGACCTATAAGTATGAAGAAGCTGCACGGCAAGGCGCCAAAGGTGTTCTTATCATTCATGATACCGCTCCGGCCAGTTATCCCTGGTCAGTAGTAAGGGGTGGATTTTCAGGAAAAAAACTTTACCTGGAAGCCAAAGACAACAACATGTCAAGGGCAGCAATGGAAGGTTGGATCTCCACCGAAGCTGCAAACAAAATATTCAAGCTGGCAGGAGTGCAAGAGGATTTGATCAATCAGGCAAAAAAGGAAAACTTCAAACCGGTACCTCTTGGATTAAATGTATCATTAACGCTTAACAATTCCATCAAAAAATCCACCTCAAACAACGTATTGGCATTGATTCCCGGCACGGACAGAAACGATGAGGTGATAATTTACACTGCACATTGGGATCATTTTGGGGTTGGAGAGAAGATCAACAATGATTCCATTTATAACGGAGCGGTAGACAACGCTACAGGAACAGCCGCATTAATTGAAATTGCTTCTGCTTTTATGGAATTGAAAAATAAGCCATCCAGATCCATTCTTTTCCTTGCCGTTACCGGGGAAGAAGAAGGGTTGCTTGGTTCTGAATATTACGCTACCAACCCGGTTTTTCCTGTCAGCAAGACCGTAGCCAACATCAATATTGATGCCCTTCACCCTATTGGAAAGACAAAAGACATTTCGGTAGTGGGAACAGGGCAATCACAAATGGATGAGTATATAGAAGAAGCTGCTGCAAAGCAAGGAAGAACCGTAACCCCCGACTCCAATCCCTCGGCAGGATATTTTTTCAGGTCAGATCACTTTAATTTAGCTAAAGTAGGAATCCCTGCGCTTTATGTAGAAACAGGAACAATTTCCAATGAACATGGGGCGGAATGGGGCAAAAAACAAGCAGAAAACTATACCAATGAAAAGTATCATTCCCCTGAAGATGAATTTGATCCTCAAACCTGGAACTTATCAGGGATAGTAGAAGATATCCAACTTTTATTTGCCGTAGGATTAAGGTTGAGCAATGAATCCTCATTCCCTGAATGGAAAACAGGGTCGGAGTTCAAGGCTAAAAGGGAAAAAAGTTTGGGGGAATAGGATTATATTTAGTTTATATTGTTAGAACAAAAACATATGATTCACTTCAAAGTACTTAAGAATTAAAAACACACCCCTATTTTCATGAGGTTTTAATCCCCTTATTGTTCTTCTTATAGAAAATTACATCTTTTGTATAAAGTCCTTCTCAGACAAAATAATAGGATTTTAAAAATTAACCTATTATTTTGCTCGCCCAAATTCTCCTAAATTTAAATCTAATTATGCACAAACATTTACTCTTTTCTTATAAGAATCCATCTCCTCTTTATCCCAATTCTAAAAGAAAATCAAAACTTTTAAAAAGCTCCCTTAAACTACTCATTGTATTAATTTTCAACTTGTTTTCAGTTGTTGCCCTGAGCCAACCCCAGCTAGTAAAAGATATTAACACTAGCAATCCAACAACATCAAGTTCTACTCCAAGTAACTTTATCGCAATTAATGAAACACTTTTTTTTGTTGGTTCCAATGATACATATGGTCAAGAATTATATAAAAGTGATGGATCAGAGGAAGGGACTGTATTAGTAAAAGATATTAATCCTGGGAGCAATAGCTCCTTCTGCCAAAATTTGACAAATGTAAATGGAGTATTATACTTTTCCGCTAAAAATGGCCTTTCGGGCTGGGAACTTTGGAAAAGTGATGGTACCAAAGAAGGTACAAAGATGGTTAAAGATATTTTTCCAGGATCTGGCCCTTCAGACCTTGCCCATTTTCATAAAACAGGAAATTTATTGTTTTTTATCGCTAATGACGGAGTACATGGAAGAGAGCTTTGGAAAAGTGATGGAAGCGAAGAAGGAACTGTTCTTGTAAAAGATATTATTCCTGGTAGTGGTGATGCTTTTCAATATTCTCTTTCAATTAACTATGAATTCACCTCTTCAGATCATGAATTGTTTTTTAAAATGGATGATGAAACCCATGGAGAAGAACTTTGGAAAAGCGATGGAACAGAAGATGGAACGGTCCTTATAAAGGATATTAATTCCGGAATTTCTAATTCTAATGTAAACTCACCCGTATTTTTTAATGGTAATGTTTATTTTTTTGCTAATGATGGTATTTCCGGAAGGAGCTTATGGAAAAGCGATGGTACAGAAGGAGGAACAATAATTGTAAAAGTGGATTTAACTGGTGGTGGTTTGATTGCTACGAGTAATTTTATTTATTTTCTTGGTTTTGATAATACTAGTGGATCAGAATTATGGAAGAGTGATGGCACAAACGATGGAACAATTTTAGTTAAAGATATAAATCCAGGTTCAAATGGTTCATACCCTATTTCATTAATCAATTCAAATGATATGATTTATTTTTCTGCAGATAACGGTTTAAATGGAGTGGAAGTATGGATGAGCAACGGCACAGAAAGTGGGACAACCATGATAAAAGATATTTATCCGGGAATTGGAACATCTTTTCCTCAAATGTTAACCGCTATTGGAAACGATTTGTTTTTTAATGCAAAAGACGAAGACGGTAAGCAGGAATTATGGAAAAGTGATGGAACTGAAGAAGGAACTTTTTTAGTAAAAGACTTAAGACCTGGAGAAGGGTATTCTTATCCTTCTAATTTAACAAATTTAAATGGGCAATTATTTTTTGCAGCAAATGACGGGATGCTTGGAATGAACTTTGGAAAAGCGATGGAACTGAGGAGGGAACTCATCTAGTAAAAGATATAAATTTAGCTTCGTCAAATTTTCCAATACCTTTAGCCTCGATTAATTCACACCTTCTTTATATTCTTGATGATGGAGTCCATGGGTCAGAACTTTGGAAAACTAATGGCACAGAAATTGGAACGACATTAGTAAAAGATGTAAGATCAGGAGATTCAGGTTCTGAAATAGGCACTTCCATTACACTCGGCAACTTTTTAATTTTTAATGCAAATGATGGAATTCACGGATTAGAACTTTGGAAAAGCGATGGAACAATCGAAGGTACCGTCCTTTTAAAAGACATTAATCCGGGCCCTTCAAGCTCATATTCTGGTCGCCAATTTTTTAAAATTGAAGAAACAATATATTTTACTGCTATCAGTCCGGATGGATTGAAAATATGGAAAAGTAACGGGACTTCCGAAGGAACGGTAATGGTTAACAATAAGCTCGATTTATCTGATCCTCAAGAATTTACAAAGATGAATGAAAACATTTATTTTATTGCCAGCGGTTCTCAATTATGGAAGTCTGATGGAACTAATGATGGGACTACTTTAATTAAACATGTTGATTCTGGATCAGGCTGGGGTATTTCAGGACTGATAAATGTGAATGAAACTCTTTATTTTATTGCAAATGATGGAGTTCATGGAAATGAACTCTGGAGAAGTGATGGAACAGGTGTAGGCACGTTCATGATAAAAGATATCCACACAGAAAATACAGATCATTTTTCAGGTATATTAGCATCTACAGATGAATTGGTATATTTTATTGCAGACGACGGAACACATGGTTATGAATTATGGAGGTCAGATGGAACAGTAGATGGAACATTTATTGCAAAAGATATTCATCCTGGAAAACCAAACACTTCTTTAAGTTTTTTGACAAAAGTTAATAATAAGATATATCTCAAAGCGAATGATGGAATTCATGGGGAGGAGTTGTGGGAAAGTGATGGAACCGAAGAAGGAACAAAGATGATAAAAGATATTAATCCCGGCATTTATGGTTCTAATTACATATATTCTGCAACAGTAATTAATGAGATTATCTATTTTGTCTCCGATGATGGAACTCATGGCCAAGAATTATGGAGAAGCGATCAAACAGAGGAAGGAACAAAACTTTTAGCGGATCTTTATCCAGGTGAAATTTCTTCAATGCCATCTATTATGGGAGAAAATAACGGAGTATTATTTTTTTCAGTAGAAGATGGTATCCATGGTCGGGAACTATGGAAATTTGATCCAAAATATCAAACCATTTCTTTTGATCCTATCACAGATAAAGTTGCTAACGATGGTCCCTTTACAATAAATGCTACTTCGTACTCAGGATTACCAGTTTTATTCTCGGTTATTTCTGGTCCTGCCACTGTCAATGATAATATAGTCACTTTAACTGGTTCGGGCCAAGTTACTATTAGAGCTTCCCAAGAAGGAAATTTAGATTTTAACCCCGCTACTCCAGTAAACCAAAGTTTTAATGTTGTCAAAGCAGATCAAACGATTACTTTTGATGCTATTGATAATAAAACTTATGAGAATTCTCCTTTCACTTTAGTAGCCACTGCTTCATCAGGCTTACCAGTTGCGTTTTTAATTGTTTCCGGTCCTGCT
This sequence comes from Cytophagales bacterium, assembly GCA_035628645.1. Taxonomy (GTDB): domain Bacteria; phylum Bacteroidota; class Bacteroidia; order Cytophagales; family Cyclobacteriaceae; genus DASPJL01. Next base: position 6,245 of record DASPJL010000099.1, read on the forward strand.
ACAATAAATGAAAACACTTTAACTATCACAGGTGTAGGTGAAATAATAATTCGTACATCTCAAGAAGGGAACTCCTATTTTAATCCTGCTACATCGGTCGACCAAAGTTTTAGTGTTATCAAAGCAGATCAAACAATTACTTTTAGTACTATTGACAATAAAACTTATGGAGACTCTCCTTTTTCATTAACAGCCTCTGCTTCCTCAGGCTTGCCGGTGGGATTTTTAATTGTTTCCGGTCCTGCCGTGGTGAATGAAAACACTTTAACCATTACAGGTGTAGGTGAAGTAACAGTTCGTGCATCTCAAGAAGGAAACGAAATATACAATGGTGCCAACTATAAAGAGGTATCTTTTAACATTGGTAAGGCCATGCAAACAATTACTTTCACTAAATTGGAAGATAAAATAATTGGAGATGCTCCTTTCGAATTATTTGCTACATCTTCTTCGGGACTCCCTATAACTTTTTCTATATTATCAGGATCTGCCAGCTTAACTAATAATATTATTGAAGTAACTAGTGAAGGGGAAGTATCTGTAAGAGCATCTCAGGAGGGTAACAATTTATATTTAGCAGCGGAGGATATAGAATGGACATTCACTGTTTTACCAGTATTAGGCATAGAATCCCCCGTTTTTGCCAATATAGAAATCTTCCCAGTACCATCAGATAGGATACTAACAGTAAAGCTTCCACTTATTAATGATCCAATTTCTATTACTTTATATAATTCAAAGGCAGAAATAGTTTATAAAGTCAATGTTCAAGATAAACCTATTGTCGAAATTTCTGTAGATGAACTAAAACCTGGTATATATTTTTTAAATCTCTCGAGCAAAAAAGCTGTCATAAATAAAAAAGTTTTAATAGGAAATTATTAAATTTTAAAACTTACCTCTTTAGCAAAATGGAATCAGACTATTCATTGCTAAAGAGGAATTACCTTGTCGATTTCATCAAAATGAGAAGGGAACGGCCAATTTCTTCTTCCAATTGCGCAAAAACTATCAACATTATGCACAATAATCCTATTAGCTTCAAGATTGAACCTGTAAAAGAGTTCCTTTTATTCGATTGTAGTATCTTAAAGTATCTCAAATTCAATCCTTCTGTTAATCTGCCTATTGGCCTCACTATCGTTGGGCACTGTAGGCTGAGCCTCACCATAACCTTTATAAACCAAACGTTCCTGTGCAACACCTGACTCCAGAAGATATGAATAAACCGACTTTGCCCTGTTTATGGAAAGAGTTAAATTATCCTGGTCTGAACCCACATCATCGGTATGACCGCTTATTTCAACTTTTACCTGCGGGTTTTCCTGCATAAACTCGATGATCTTATTTAACTCAGTTTCAGATTTTTCTTCAAGGGTATATTTTCCGGTTGCAAAAAAGATGTTATTAAGTACCACTCTTGCGCCTGATTCTATTTTTTTAAGTTGAATGTTAATGACTACAGGCTCAGGATTTTTTGCTTCCCGATAGTCGAATGACAAGCTTTTGAATAGATATCCTTCCTTCCGCACATATAATGCATATTCAGAACCTTCCGTCAAAAGAATCATATATTCACCATTCGTTGGATCAGAAGTTACTGATGAGATCAATTCTTCTGTTTTTATATTAAAGAGATCAATGCTTGCCTCAAGTTTTTCATGGGTGTCCGCATCAAAAACTTCTCCTTTTACAAAGTTGCTTTTAAGAAAGGGTTCAATTTTATCTGGCATATCAAATTCGGCCAAAATACTTGTTCCCTTTCCTAAATCATCGTCAAAAGTTTCGAACGTATAAAATCCTTTTCTCCCGTCTGCGGTAACAAACAGTGAAACCTGATCATCCTTGGTATTTACGGGATAACCCAGGTTTACCGGTTTCCCCCAGCCTTCTTCTCCCAGGTTGGAATAAAACAAATCAAAACCTCCCATTCCAGGGTGACCTTCCGAAGCAAAAAAGAGCGTCTTGTTGTTTCCATGTATAAAAGGGGAAATTTCATCAAAAGGCGTATTTATGGGCTGTCCTACAGATTTGGCTTGCGTCCATTCACCCGAGCTATTTTTATTCGACACATAAATGTCTTTTCCTCCCATTCCTCCCCTTCTGTCCGATATAAAATAAAGTGTTCTTCCATCACCGGAAAGTGCGGGCTGCGACTCCCAAAAAGGAGAATTGACCATTGCGCCTAAATTTACCGGTTCACTCCATTCATTCCCTTTTCTGTGAGTTTCGTAAAGATCACAGCGACCATAACTTTCCCGTCCGTCACAGGAAGTAAAGATCATTATCCGGCCATCAGCCGAAATGGTGCAGGTTCCTTCGTTAAACTCCGTATTCAGATTCTTAGAAATAGGTTCCGGTCTCTGCCATTCACCATTGAGCTTGGTACTCATGTAAATATCTTCATCTTTATTTTTACCAGCATTCGCAGTAAAAATCAAGGTTTGCTGATCGCCAGTCAGAACGGGAAAATATTGCCTTTGAAAACTATTCAATACCTCCGATAAGGCCGTTGGTTCAAAATCAAGTGGATTTTTTATCGCTTCTATGGCGAATAGCGCCGAAGCCTTTATTTTTTCTGCTTTGGCAATATAGCCTTTAGAGCCAGGTTGCAGTTTCAGGAATTTGTCTGCAGCATCCGCTGCCTTTTTGTATTTTTCTTCCTGGAAGTAAATTTCTGCTAAAGAAAGATAAGCGTCACGAATGGATTTTTCATTGGGCATTATTGCCACTGTCTTTTCGAAATGGGGCTTTGCCAGGTTAAGTCTATTGTTCATTACATAAATAAACCCTAACCTGTAATGGGCCTCCGCGAAATTTTCATCGACTTTTATAGCCTTCTGCAATGCAAAAACTGCCTCATCGAACTTCCGATGCGCCATAAGGTCTGTAGACTCTTCGTAAAGCTTAACCGCTTTATTGGATTTAGTATGAAGACTGGTTTTTGACTGACTAAAAAGAACAATGGGAAAAAGTAATAAAAGGAATCCCAGTTGAAGTTTTCGCATTTCCATAGCTTTATTTAAACGAACGGGCTAATATAAGGAAAAGTAACATTCAATATTTGACAACTTTTAAAAAGTTATCAAATAGCTGAAATCAGGGGATATTCATAAACTTATGAATCTGCAAAGAGACCTCCCATTTCGGGTTTTCTTTTATATAATCTATAATAAGCGGCAACATTTCATTGGATTTACTCCATTCAGGCTGAAGGTACAACTTGCATTCTTTACTGACCTTCGAGGCATGTTCCTCAGCCCATTCAAAATCAGACTTATTAAATATGATTACTTTCAGTTCATTTGCCTTAGCATACATCCCTAAATCAGGCGATTTAAATTTTTTAGGGCTAAAACAGATCCAGTCCCATTCCCCAGTCAAGGCATAAACCCCCGAAGTTTCAATATTCGTTTGAAAACCTTTATTATGTAACTGCCTGCACAATTCATCAAGGTCATGCATCAACGGTTCACCTCCTGTTATCACTGCAAGACGGCCCGGATATTGAGCGGCAGTATCCACAATGTCTTCAATTTTACTATTTGGAAACTGACTGGCATCCCAGGATTCTTTCACATCACACCAGTGACAACCGACATCGCACCCACCCAGACGAATAAAATATGCCGCTTTCCCTTGATGATAACCTTCTCCCTGAATGGTATAAAAAGCTTCCATTAATGGTAGGGTATCAGTGGAAATATCTGGTAATATCAAAGTTTTATCTCTCAATTCTATTTCCCGTTTTCTATCACTTATAAATTTCTTTGCGGCAGGATTTTAGAGTGTTTTCGAGAAGACCAGCAATGGTCATTAATCCAACACCTCCTGGCACAGGTGTTATATAACTGCATTTTGGAGCAACATTATTAAAGTCAACATCTCCCTTTAACCCGAATCCGGATTTTTTGGAAGGATCCGGCATTCTGGTAATTCCTACATCTATAACTACTGCCCCCTCCTTTACCATATCGGCAGTTAAAAATAAAGGTTTTCCCAATGCAGCAATTATTATGTCTGCTTGAAGACAAACCTCCTTTAAGTTTTTAGTTTTACTGTGACACAAAGTAACCGTACAGTTTCCCGGGTAATCATTTCTGGCCATTAACATACTCATCGGTGAGCCTACAATCTGACTTCTTCCTATAACTACACAATGCTTTCCGGAAGTTTCAATTTTATATGCTTCAATTAATTTTAAAATGCCATAGGGGGTTGCAGAAATAAAAGCAGGTAAGCCTTTAGCCATTCGCCCCACATTTATTGGATGGAAACCATCGACATCCTTTTCCGGTCGGATGGTCTGTGTCACTTTTTCTGTAGATATATGGTTGGGCAAAGGAAGCTGAACGATCAATCCATCTATGTCTTCATTGCCATTTATTTTTTGAATTTCTTCCAATAGGAATGCTTCTGAAATATCAGAACCAAATCTCAATAGTGTAGATTTAAAGCCAATCTCTTCACAGGACTTAACCTTACTTCCTACGTATGTTTCACTGGCTCCGTCATTACCTACCAGTATAGCTGCTAGATGTGGTACTTTTCCACCGGAAGATTTTATACTTTCTACTTCTGTTTTTATTTGATCTTTAACCTCTTGTGAAGTCTTTTTTCCGTCAAGTAATATCATATTAGTCAAGGGGACAAAAAAAGAATACCAGGATAAATTCCTGGTATTCCAAAGTTACTAAGTAAATTAAATTTCTTAAGTAAAACTTTTTTTCATTTAAATAATTAAGGGTTAATAATTATTTCTTGGTTAGGAAACCAGATCAGCAAGGATGTGCTTATCCAGTCTTTTTCTTAGTTGCTCCCTCGGCACAAGGCCTACACTCATATTTAACAGTCCGGACAGATATCTTTCCATATCATAAAATTTAAAATAACCGGGATGATGAGCATTTTCAAATTCCACTAATAAATCTAAATCCCTATCATCTTCTACTTTGCCAAAGATACCTATTGATTTGACGTTATATTTTTCTTTTAGTATGGGAAGCTGACCTTTTATTACTTCTTCTAATTTGGCGAGGGCTTGCATGTTTATATTTAAATTACCTATTAAATGGTTAAAATAATATGTTTTAAAAGTAGCTTAAGTAAACTAATGTTAGGGGCTTCAAATATATTTAAATTTTACAGAAATCAAAAACACCTTAGGAAGGATTTGCCTCAAACTCGTCTTGCAAAATAATATTTGGCCTGTTTACCCTTTTTACTAAAATTAATTTTCTTATATCGAAAAAAATAGGATTCTCAGAGAAAGCCTTCAATTTATTGAGATATAGCACATAAAGAAAAGTATTGTCACTCTCCCTTTCTTAATATATTTCAACATTCAAAAAAATATTTTTTTACCATAAATCTTACAAAAAAAATTTTAAAAACCATTTGTAAATAAAGAAAGAGGCAAAGGTCAATTTGACCTTTGCCTCCTTCTTTATTTGGGAAGAATAAAAGTTAATCCAGTTTTAACACTGCCATAAATGCTTCCTGAGGAATTTCCACATTTCCGACCTGTCTCATACGCTTTTTACCTTTTTTCTGTTTTTCCAAAAGCTTACGCTTACGTGAAATATCGCCTCCATAACATTTTGCAAGAACGTTCTTTCGCATCGCCTTAACAGTTTCCCTGGAAATAATCTTGGTTCCGATGGCAGCTTGAATCGCAATTTCAAACATTTGTTTAGGAATTAGCTCACGAAGCTTTTCGCAAAGCCTTTTTCCCCAATCATAGGCTTTGTCTCTATGAACGATTGCTGACAACGCGTCTACCTTTTCTCCATTTAACATTATGTCCAGCTTCACCATGTTAGATTGCCTGAACCCGATTAATTCATAATCCAAAGAAGCATATCCCCTGGAAATGGTTTTAAGACGATCAAAAAAGTCAAAAACAATTTCAGACAGTGGAAGCTCGAAGATTAGCTCCACCCTATCAGAAGTAAGATAAACCTGATTTTTTATAATCCCCCGTTTATCCATACAAAGGGCTATAATAGGCCCGACGTATTCAGATTTAGAAATGATCTGAGCCTTGATAAAAGGTTCTTCAATATGTGAAATGGTATTAGGCTCCGGCATTTCGGAAGGAGCATTTATATTCTGTATTTCTCCTTTGGTTGAAACTGCATGAAATTGAACTGATGGAACGGTAGTAATCACCGTCATATCAAATTCACGCTCCAGTCTTTCCTGCACGATTTCCATGTGTAACATCCCAAGAAATCCGCATCTGAATCCAAAGCCTAACGCAGCAGAAGTTTCAGGCTCCCATACAAGGGCTGCGTCATTAAGCTGCAACTTCTCCATAGAGGCTCTTAACTCCTCAAATTCAGACGTATCCACCGGATAAATTCCTGCAAAAACCATAGGCTTTACATCTTCAAAACCAACGATGGCGCTTTCACAAGGACGTTCAGCATGGGTAATGGTATCTCCTACTTTTACCTCCTTAGCCACCTTTATTCCTGAGATCAAATAACCAACATTTCCAGCGCTTATTGCTGCCTGCGGTTCCTGATTTAATTTCAGAATTCCAACTTCATCAGCACCATAAGTCTTTCCTGTGGCCACAAACTTTACCTTATCATTCTTCCGCATTGTGCCATTCATTACCCGGAAGATAACTTCAATTCCCCTGAATGAGTTGAAAGAAGAGTCGAAGATCAACGCCTGAAGCGGTGCATCAGGGTCTCCCTGAGGAGCGGGCACTCTTTCCACTATGGCATTTAATATGTCCTCGATACCAATACCTTCTTTTCCACTTGCATGGATAATTTCTTCTCTTTTACAACCTAGCAGATCCACAATCTGATCCTTTACTTCCTCCGGCATAGCCCCCGGAAGGTCTATTTTGTTTAATACAGGAATTACTTCAAGGTCATGGCCTATGGCAAGGTAAAGATTAGAAATGGTTTGAGCTTCTATTCCCTGAGAAGCATCCACGATAAGCAAGGCACCTTCACAAGCGGCGATCGAGCGCGATACTTCATAAGAAAAGTCAACGTGGCCCGGGGTGTCAATGAGATTTAAGGTATATTGTTCACCATTATAGGTATAATTCATTTGGATTGCATGGCTCTTAATGGTAATGCCCCGCTCCCTTTCGAGGTCCATATTATCCAACAACTGAGCCTGCATATCCCTGTGAGAAATGGTCTTTGTAAACTCCAACAACCGATCAGCAAGCGTACTTTTTCCGTGATCAATATGAGCAATGATGCAAAAATTTCGAATATTTTTCAATCGTGAATGTTTTTAATTTTAGTTGTACTTACTGCCTGTCCTAAAACTCTCTGAATACCATCTGACATTCCTTTCGAATACATGACGGCGTCAATTATTTAAGCTAAAAGCGTTATGCAATAGGCTCTAAGTACTTTATTTCTTACGGTTATTTTTAAAGAACAGCAAAAGTAAGAAGATTTAAATGGCTAAAAAAGGAAGATCAATTGATTGAGGGGAAATATTTGTAATATTTTAATATGTATGCTCTGATATGTAGAAAAAGTTTTACCCACAGAGAAGAAGAAAAAACCAAGTTTGACATTTTTACAATTTGGGTCTTCCTTAATCCCTGTGGTAAATTCAATTATATTTTAGGTGTTATGGTATTTCACTTAAAGCCGCGTCAGCAGTTATAAATCCATGTCCTGTCGCGTCGTCTCCCCAGGAAATTGTAGAAGTGGTTCCGTCAGGTTCATTAACAATTCTTGAGCCTGCTCCCATTGGAATGGCTGCATTTTCTAAAGCAGTCTCCGCCTCTTCAGGAGTTAGTGATGGATTTTGTTGCGCCATCAGTGCAACAATACCTGCTACATGAGGACTTGCCATAGAAGTTCCGGTTAAATAATAATAGGATAATTGACCGCTGTTTAACTGATAAGGACCTACCACGTTTGTACCGGGAGCGGTAACGTCAAGGTCCTGGCCTGATTTTTCCCTACTTGAGAAGGGATCAATGAAGAAATCAGCAGGATTTGTCGGATCAGGAACGTTGCTTGCATACCACCAGGAAGGAGAACTCCATTGGTTTTTCCATCCGGCCATAGCCACGCTAATGACAGGTTCGTATGCGCCTGGATAACCCATTCCTGCTTCACCGCTGTTTCCGGCTGAAGCAACAATAATTACCCCTTTTCCTATAGCATAATCAATGGCAGCTTTTTCTATTGCATCCAATTGAGAACCTCCAAGGCTCATATTAATAACTACCGGAGATCCACTTAATGGCCCTGCTTTTAACTCAGCCATATACACAATACCTCTTGCAATCACTGAAGACCAGCCAGAGCCATTTTGGTTCAGCACTTTAACAGGAATTATGGTCGCTTTAGGTGCCACCCCATTAAAATAAGCATTGCCTAATTGAAACCCCAGAATTGTACTCGCTACATGTGTTCCATGTGAGTTTTGATCATGTTCCCACTTATTGGGCTGCTCGGAAACATTTCCATTTTCACCTCCTCCCCCACCAAAGGATTTAGCATATTGTGTGGCCACTCTTTCCTGAGGAAAATACTGCCGCCAGGAGTCCAATAATCCCGAATCCAGAATCCCTATAAATACTCCGGTAGCATCTTGGGCAATTGTCCTGCCCTCGCCTAATTCTGTGACATTTATCGCGTCCAGGTTCCAGGTACTGAGCCCGTCGGAAAAATCTATTTGAGACACAGCATCTATGGGCGCTCCGGTTCTTTTTGCATCAGGATTCGCGGTATCTACAAACGATAGTCTTTGAATTGCCGATAGCTTTTCGGAAGGAATTTTCATAGTCAGAGCCTTTATTTCAGGAATTACATCTACTACCCTGCCGTAAGTACCAAGTTCTTTTAAAATACTATTGGTAACGGGTGTATTAAGTAATACATTAATTCCCGTCATTCCTTCTGCTTTTTTTGCGTCTGCGTGGCGTGATGTTTCTGCTGAAGGAATCACCTCAGCTTCGGGGCTTTTTTCACAAGAAAAAGCGAAAATAACTGAAGCGGACAGTAATAAAAAACTGCATAACTTTCTCAATCCAACTACGCTATGTAAGGCAGTTGAATTAACAATCGGGTTAAATTTTTCCATAAGTTCAGGTTGTTTTGATGAAAATAAATTTAATTAAAATAACTATAAATAAGGCTTCATTTAAAACCCTAAAAACACGCTTTTTTCAACGTTTTTAAAAAGAACATTTTTTTCATAATCCAATCAATAGTCACTCTCTTACAATTTTTCTCCTTTTTTTATATATCTTGTCGCGCCATTCCAAATACGGATTCAGGAAAATTTAAACTAAGGATATGAAGCGCTTTTTTATCACGATTTATCTTTTGAGCATATTGTGCTTTCCAATCTTTTCTCAAACAACTGTTGATCACTGGGAAACAGCAGTTTATGACACCACCACATGGAGATACTTTCCTGGCAATTCGAATCCGGGAAGCGAATGGAAAGACAATTCTTTTTCAGATGCATCCTGGACTGAGGGCAAAGGAGGTTTTGGCTATGGAGATAACGATGACAATACAATTATTGAAGGTATTTCCTCTGTCTTTGTAAGGAAAACATTTACAATAACAGATACGAGCAAGATAGCAGATGCCCTGCTCAATGTCGACTATGATGATGGCTTTGTTGCTTATTTGAACGGGACAGAAATTGCGCGGTCTAATATGAGCCAAGTCTCGCCTGCTTACTCCGATTTCAGCCAAACCATTCATGAAGCTAGCATCTATCAAGGCTTCGTTCCGGAAAGTTTTTCAATAAAGAATAAGTTGGACCTATTTAAAAATGGAGAAAATATACTGGCCATTCAGGTGCATAATTCTGATGCTATGTCTTCCGACCTTACTTTACGGGCTTTTCTTTCATTCGGCATCGCAGACCCGGCCTCTTACTTCGATGAAACACCTTTCTGGTTTGTAAAGCCCTTTGTTTTCGAATCCTCAAACCTTCCTATTCTAGTAATCAATACAAATGGCCAAACGATTGTAGATGATCCTGAAATTATCGCTGATATGGGAATTATAGACAACGGCTTCGGAAACAGAAATAAGGTAGCCGATCCTTTTAATGATTATGAAGGAAAAATTTCCATCGAAGTCCGTGGAGAATCTTCGCAAATGTTTCCCAAGAAATCCTTCAAGGTAAAGACATTAAACAATTCAGCACAAGCGGATACTGCGGTCAGTTTATTAGGTTTTCCAAAAGAAGACAATTGGGTTTTATATGCCCCCTACTCTGACAAATCAATGCTTAGGAATGTCCTGACTTATGACCTGGGAAATAAAATGGGACATTATGCCACCAGAACCAAATTCTGTGAAGTAGTCCTTAATGGAGAATATCAAGGTGTTTATGTGTTAATGGAAAAAATCAAGCAGGACAAAAACCGCGTAGACATAGCCAAATTAACAAACAAAGATATTGATGGTGATGATTTGACAGGTGGCTATATTTTAAGGGTAGATAAAATTGACTGGAATGATTATCCCGCCTGGGAGTCCGTTCCGGTTCCACAACTTCCAAATGAAAACAACATTTCTTTTCAATTTTTCGACCCTGATGGTGAAGACCTTTTGACCGCACAAAAGCAATATATAAAAGATTATATTTTTGAATTTCAGTCTTCATTAACTAAAAGCAGCTTCAGAGATGCTACGGGTTATAAAAAATACATAGACATCGCTTCTTTTGTAGATTATATATTGATAAGCGAATTAAATAAAAATGTAGATGCCTATCAATACAGTACTTACATGCACAAAGACAAGGATAGCAAAGGTGGTAAGCTTAAAATGGGGCCGATATGGGATTATAACCTTGCCTTTGGAAATGTAGATTATCATGCAAATTCCCAATATGCCCCGGGTTGGATGTACAATGACAACTACAGGATGTTTTGGTTTAGAAGAATGATGAGCGATCCGGAATTTGCAGGTAATCTTTATTGCCGGTGGCTTGAATTGAGAAAAGGCATTTTTAGTACCGATCACATCCACAATTGGATAGACTCTACCGCAAATGTTCTTAAGGAAGCCCAGGAAAGAAATTATAAAAAATGGCCTATACTAGGCACTTACATTTGGCCAAATCAACATGTCGCCAATTCTTATGAGAATGAAATTGTTTTTTTAAAAGAATGGATCAGAAAACGACTGGTTTGGATGGACAGTAACTTACCGAAAATATGCCAGGAAAGTCCTGTCACCGGTATATATGAAGAAGCCAAGGAAGCTGAAATATCTGTTTATCCCAATCCTTCTTCAGAAGGCTTTAATTTTAGCTTTCAAAAAGCCAATAAAAATTCTAAACTACAGGTTTATAATCTTTCGGGAAAATTATTATTTTCAAACCGGATTAACGGAACCTCTTATTTTTGGGATGGAAAGTTAGACAATGGTACAAAACTTTTGCCGGGTATATTTTTGTATAAAATTGACCTCGGGGCAAAAGTAATTACAGGTAAAATAATAACCCATTGACAAGCAAAGACGCTTCTTGGATGAATTATAAAGCCATTTGTAAACTAAAAATACCCTTTTGGACTTCTGTATTGGTGGTAATCTAAAGATATTTCTATCATTATACTTAATCTATTAACTAAACTCTTAACATGTCGTGAGAACAATCCTGATTTTATTATTGCTGCTTCCATTAGCCTTTGTTCAGGCTCAAACACTCAATACTTTAACGGAACAAGAACAAAAGGAAGGCTGGATCTTACTTTTTGATGGAAAAACACTCAACAACTGGCACAATTACAATCAGAAAACCGTAGGTCCAGCCTGGAAAGTGATGGATGGAGCTATAATGCTCAATGCTCCTCATCGTTCCGGTAACAAAACTCCGGGAGGTGGAGACCTGGTAACGAATGAAGTTTTTACTGGTGATTTTGAATTTAAAATAGATTGGAAAGTCAGTCCTTTTGCTAATAGCGGCATTTTCTTCTTTGTAAATGAAGCCCCGGAATATAAGGAAATATACCATACGGGACTGGAGCTCCAGGTGCTTGATAATGCGATTTATGAAAATGCACAAGAAGACAATAAAAAACGTGCTGGTGATTTATTTGGGGTGATCAGTACAAGCATTACAGAAGTAAATCCTGTTGGGGAATGGAACAATCTCTATGTAATTTATAAAAAAGGAAAAATGAAAGTATTTATGAATGGCTTTGAGATCCATGACAATAATTTCTTAACTCCTGAATGGAAAAACATTATTTCCAAAACATTTCTAAAAGATGCACCAATCGGCAAAGGAAAATATTCAGGAAGGATAGGCTTACAAGACTGGGGAAGCACGGTTTGGTACAGAAACATTAAAGCAAGAAAAATCTAAACAACCATAAAATCAATGAAAAAAAACGTAAAACGCTTATTTGTACTTTTATTCCTAGTTACACTTTCAACGCATATAAACGCTCAAAACAAGGTTGAACCTGTCAAAATTTCTTCTATTCCATTCCCCCTTACCTGGGAAAACACCCCTTTAGATTATAAAGTTGAAGGAACAGGAATAAGTATTACTGCAGGAGAAAAGACAGACATTTATACCTTTATCGATGGAAATTACTATACCAATAATGTTCCGAAGCTGTTGTTCAAGCCTGATTCTAACTTTATTTTCAGCGCCAAAATAACCCCTTTATTTGATAGCGTGTATGATGGCGGCGCAATAATCCTTTACAGTGATGCTGAAAACTGGGCAAAATTATTATTGGAAAAACAAGATAAGAAGACCTTTGGGTTAGGGGCATCAGTTGTAAAAAACAAAAAGACAGACGATAGTTACCACCCTATAAATAGTAAGGAAATCTATGTAAAAGTGGCAAAATCAGGGAAAATCTTTTGTTTTTATTCTTCTACAGACGGAAAAGCATGGAACCTTGTCAGGACCTTTTCTATCGATAAGACAGACAGTATGAAAATAGGATTTTACGCGCAATCACCTAAAGGAAAAAGCTGTAAAGTCAACTTTACTGATATTAAATACAGGGGAGAAGCATTCAAGAATTTCTTTACCGGGGAATAGTTTTATAATTAGAATTTACCACGGAGAAAAGGAGAAAAAAACAGAGAGAACTGAGACTTGAATTTCCTTTCTCTGTTTTTATGTTCGGAGATCTCTGTGGTAAAAACACCTTATCTTTCTGATTTCTATATCGCCATATCTTTCCTAAGATGGGCAAAAATTTCCTTCACCAATTGGCTCCTGTCCTTTTTGGCCCTTGTAATCCAATGCGCATCGAAGACCGATTGGTCTTCATATTTTGAGCTCCAGAGAATAATTTCAATAAGAACGGGAAGCAGGTCAATTCCTTTTTTACTCAGAGTATAAATGAATTTTGAACCATTATTTGGATCCGATTTTTTGGCAATGATTCCTGAAAGTTCCAATGTACACAGACGGTCGGTAAGAATATTAGAGGCGATCTTCTCTTCCGATTTTGAGAACTCACCAAAATAACGTTTGTCTTTGAATATCAGGTCACGGATAATTAATAAAGTCCATTTATCTCCGAAAATATCCAAAGCAAAACTTATCGGACAATTAGAACGTCTTTTTAGCCTGGCCATTGAACAAAATTAGAACTAAGCTTTCAATTAACAAGCAAAATATTAATTAAGGTAAGAATTTTCTTATTTTCACCTTTTCTTAAAGAACTGCAATGAAAATCAACACCAACGAGTGGAACAAAATAAGGTATACTTTTTATGCTCCATTTTACAATGTGGTCGAAAGAATTTTCAGGAAATCAAGACAACGATCAATAGAACAATTGTCTGTTAAAAAAGGTGAAAAGGTTTTATTAATAGGCGCCGGAACAGGCCTGGATTTGGATTTCCTAAGGCAAGATGCAGAAATAACTGCCATCGACCTCACCCCTCCCATGCTGGAAAAGTTAAAAAAAAGAAGTCTTAAATTGAATCTTAATGTACAAACAAGGGTAATGGATGGACAAAATTTAGACTTTCCCGATGGCCATTTTGATAAAATTATTTTGCACTTAATTGTAGCTGTAATCCCGGATCCTGTAAAGTGTCTTCAGGAGGCAGAAAGGGTGCTGAAAGAAAATGGAAGCATTACGGTATTTGATAAACTTTTGAAAATTGATAAAAAACCAAATTTATTTAGAAAAGCAGCTAATGTGCTCGCCAATTTCTTTTTTAGCGACATCAACCGGAAAATCGAAGAAATTGCCGCTAAAACAAACTTGACCATTGTAAGCGACCTGAAAGCTAATTTTAATGGAAACTTCAGGATTATACTATTAAAAAAGGATCAATCCTGAATACTTCCGTCATCACCGGGACTACAATTTCCTTTCACAGAACATAAATCCTAAAGAAATTATCCCAAGTCCAATACGTCATACTTACTTCACCCATCAAATAAAAAGTAAAAATAGATATATTGCTTAATTCTTTTTTTACTGCTTTTAACAATAAAAAATTTAACATGAAGATATTTTACTGTTTACTAACCCTTACTTTATTCACTGCTTCGTCTGTATTTTCTCAAACAGAGCCTTGTTGGGAAGAAGTTTGGTCAGATGAATTTAATGTAGATGGCTTGCCCGATTCTACCAAATGGGGATACGATCTTGGAGGAGGAGGTTGGGGAAATAATGAATTGCAGACCTATACTAAAGACCTGAAAAATGCGAAGGTCGAAAATGGCAAGTTAATTATTACAGCCATAAAGGAAAACAACAACTGGACCTCCGCGCGATTGATTTCAAAAGGCAAGGGAGACTGGAAATATGGCAGAATTGAAGTAAAAGCGAAACTTCCTGCGGCTGCAAAAGGCACATGGTCTGCAATCTGGATGTTGCCGACAGATTGGGAATATGGCGGATGGCCCAAAAGTGGCGAAATCGACATTATGGAAAATGTAGGTTATGATCCTAACACCATCGTAGGAACCGTTCATACGGATGCTTATAATCATGGAAAAGGTACCCAAAGAGGAAATACTACGGTCGTTAATGACAATGCATCAGCTTTTCATGTGTATGCAATAGAATGGTATCAGGACAGCATTACTTTCTTTGTTGATGACAAACAATACCACATTTTCGAAAATGAATATGAAACTTATGCGGAATGGCCATTTGATAAAAGACAACATCTTTTATTAAACATAGCCATGGGAGGAAATTGGGGAGGCCTTCAGGGAATAGACGCCAATTTAACTTCAGCTACCATGGAAATTGAATACGTGAAGGTTTTTCAAAATGAATCTTCCATGGCTATAGACGGCGAAAAGAGCGCTATTAAATCACAGGCCGGATTAACTTTTAGAGCGCCTTATTCCAAGGATTTTACCTATTCCTGGGAAGTACCTGCTGATGCGACCATCCTTGGAAGCAGCACTGACAGCGTAGTAACGGTAAACTGGGGATGCTCCGAAGGCACAGTAATATGCCACATAACGGGTACGTGCGGAGTAATTGATTTAGAACACAACGTAACTTTAAAAGAAGCTGAAATTACAGGAAGTAAATTTGCCGCTCCTAATGAAACAGGTTTGACTTACGCTATAGATTCTTTGGCAAACACAACCTATACCTGGACTGTTCCTGAGGGAGCAACCATCACTTCAGGCGGGGGAACAAATAAAATTACTGTAACCTGGAATAATGCGACAGGAAGTGTTTCCTTAGATATTTCAAATAATTGCGTAGATACCAAAGTTTCCTTCCAAACTTATTTAGCAGGACAATATCCCTACCCTGACTTAGATTCTCCTCATGCTATTCCGGGAGAAATAGAAGCTACAGATTACGATTATGGTGGAGAAGGCATTGCTTACCATGACACGGACAATAAGAACGAAGGGCAAGGTTTGAGAGGCGATGAAGCAGTAGATACGGAATTTGGAGACGCATCCAAAACAAATGTAGGATGGATCAACAATGGTGAATGGTTGGAATATACTGTAACAGTTGCCGAAAGCAATTGGTACGAAGCAAAGATCAGAGCAGGTAGCGCCGGAGCTCCGGACAGCATGAGTATTTCTTTTAATGATGAGGTTAAATTCGGACCTGTAAAAATAAAAGGCACAGGTTCCTGGAGCATATTTGTGGCTCAATCTGTTGGGAAAGCCTATTTGGAAGCAGGAGAATATGTGATGAGATATAAATTTTTCAAGGGGGGATACAATGTAGGTAAAATAGCATTTACTGTTACTACTGCGCCACCTGCCCCCGAGCCAGAACCAGAGCCTGAACCTGAAGAACCAAATGGTATAGAAGATGAAATATTTGCTCATGTAAAGCTTTACCCTAACCCTTCTTCCGGCGACTTACTTTTATCAGGAATCCAAAATATTTCAAAAGTAGTGCTTGTTGATATTGTAGGGAGAACTCAGGAAGTTGCCTTCACCAGAGAAAAGGTACATTTATATAGTGTAAAAATCAACAGTATTCCTAAGGGCGTCTATACGATTCAGGCGTTTGCCGGAAATGGTATCCTCAAAAGGAGAATTTCACTAAAATAAACTACTCTCATTTAGGAGATAAAAAAAGCCCTAATTGTTAATTAAGGGCATTTTTTATCTCCTAAAATTAAAATTCAAAATTTAACATTCTAGCCTTAATAAGGCTTGGCTTCCATCGATTCTTGTTCTGCCTGCTTTACCCCTTCCTCTGAATTAGCAGTACCTATTGGACCTTTTTGCATGTTATAATCGTACTTTTCAAGTCCGTCTTTTACTCTTTGCCCATACTCTGGATCACACTTGGTAAACATTTCAATCATCTTTTCCTGAATATGTTTTTTACATGATCCAAGAGTATTTACCAGGTTAAGAACAAGATCGTCTCTTTCCCATGTTTCCAACATATGATACCTCTCGCCTGCCTGTTTAAAATCATTGGTTCTTTCTATTTTTTGGCGTACCAAACTGGCATTGTAATGAGGAGAATATTCCTTTCCTGATTTGGCTGCTTCTTTTAAGCCATTTAATGAGGAAGGCTCATAATTTACATGAGGGTTTTGATTGGTGCCCAGGTCAACTTTATAAGTCATCTGTCCATCCCTTTGATTTGTGGCTACATGCTTCTGAGGTGCATTTATAGGCAATTGAAGATAATTGGTGCCCACACGATAGCGTTGAGTATCGGAATAAGAAAACGTTCGGCCTTGTAACATTTTATCGTCAGAAAATTCAAGTCCATCAACCAAAACTCCCGTACCAAATGCTGCCTGTTCAACTTCCGCAAAATAGTTCTCCGGGTTTTTATTCAAAACCATCTTTCCCACAGGAATGAATGAAAATTGATCAACGGGCCAAATCTTTGTATCATCTAAAGGATCAAAGTCAAGTTCAGGATGTTCGTCATCAGTCATGATTTGTACACAAAGCTCCCACTCAGGAAAATCCCCTCTTTCTATGGCATCATACAAATCGTGGG
This sequence comes from Cytophagales bacterium, assembly GCA_035628645.1. Classification (GTDB taxonomy): domain Bacteria; phylum Bacteroidota; class Bacteroidia; order Cytophagales; family Cyclobacteriaceae; genus DASPJL01. The sequence continues at coordinate 23,664 of DASPJL010000099.1, forward strand.
TGGCATGATTGAAGTTTTTACCTTGGATTTCCTGGGCCTGCGCCTGAGTGAGGTTCTTTATTCCTTGCTTTGGCTCCCAATGATATTTTATTAGCACCGCTTCACCATCCTGATTTACCCATTTATAGGTATTTACTCCAGAACCCTGCATTTGCCTGTAATTTGCAGGGATACCCCATGGAGAAAACAGAAAGGTAATCATATGCATAGCTTCGGGTGTATTGCTTATAAAATCAAATATTCTTTCCCCATCCTGACGGTTGGTTAAAGGATCGGGTTTAAAAGCATGGATCAAATCAGGAAATTTCAGAGCATCTCTGATAAAGAAAATCTTCAAATTATTTCCCACCAGATCCCAGTTTCCATCCTCTGTATAAAATTTTACCGCAAAACCTCTTGGGTCTCTAAGGGTTTCCGGAGAATGACTACCGTGAGTAACCGTCGAAAATCTAACAAACACGGGAGTTCTTTTACCTTTTTGCTGAAAAAGTTTTGCCCTGGTATATTTTGAAACATGATCGCTTCCTACTGTTCCATAAGCTTCAAAATAACCATGTGCTCCCGCCCCTCTGGCATGCACCACTCTTTCCGGAACACGCTCTCGGTCAAAGTGCGTGATTTTTTCCAGAAACTGATAGTTTTCCAGGGTTGTAGGTCCGCGACTGCCGACGGTTCTCATGTTCTGATTATCCGTAACCGGATGCCCCTGCCTTGTAGTGAGTATATCCAGATCTTCACCTTTACTTACTTTTTTTTCAGCTGAATTCCCATGACCATTAGGGGATTTCCTATCATCTCCTTTTTTTTGATTTTGATCGCTATTCATTTTCTTTTAGGTGGTTTAGATGACTGAAGATTGGTGCGCCAGATAACCATCATGAATTAGTAATTACTCAAAAAGACAAAGGTGATATATATGATTAGTTATTCAAGGCTTAATTTTAACTACCCAATAAAATATAAAAAGTTGCAACATTTAGAAAAAATAAAATAGCCCTTCATTTATTTGATCAGGAATATTTTGAATGAAGTAAAAACCTTCATTTTAATTTATCTAAAAACTCTTGCAATACAATCTTAAACCAAATGGTATAATGATTAGGATTAAGGGAAACATCTTTTTGAAGTTCATCCATTGAAATGGTTTTCCAGGCATATACTTCCTCTGGATCAGGATTTACTTTCCCTGAATATATTCCGGTATACACATGGTCAAATTCATGTTCGGTCAGTCCATTACCAAATGAATGCTTATAAATAAAATCAAAGGCTTTTTCTATTTTTGTATCAAACCCCATTTCCTCAGTCAGCCTTCTGTGTGCCGCTTCTTCTACCTCTTCTCCGGATCGTGGGTGACTGCAGCAAGTATTTGTCCAGAGCCCTGGAGAATGATATTTATCTAAAGCACGCTGCTGAAGAATTATTTCCCCTTTTTCGTTAAAAATAAAAACGGAAAAAGCTCTGTGCAATAGTCCTTTCTTATGCGCTTCAGTTTTACCTAAAGTACCGGTTTCCTTATCATTGGAATCCACTAATATAACTTGTTCTTCAGCATTCATTTTTGCAGCAGTTCTTTTCTTATCACTAAAATAACGAGAACCTTTGACAAAGCTTTCATACTTTTCCCAAGATTAAATTCATTTATTTTCCAAAAGAATTTAAAATTCATTAGGTTTAGCTACACAACCCAAAACTTTTATTTACATGCTCAAAAACTCAAACCGAAGATCATTTATAAAACAAGCCGTCTTTGCTTCCGCTTCTTTAAGCGTTTTTTCCTCATTTGCTAAACCCGTCCTTCTTCCTAAAAAAGAGCTATTTAAAATTTCCCTTGGTCAATGGTCATTAAACAGGTCCATAAAAAGCGGAAAGATAAATTCGCTGGATTTTCCTATGATCGCAAGGAAAACTTATGGAGTAGATGCAGTAGAATATGTAAATCAGCTTTTTATGGATAAAGCCAAAGATCAAAACTACCTATCAGAATTGAAAAAACGTGCGGATGATAATGACGTAAAAAACCTTTTAATCATGGTGGACCAGGAGGGCGATTTAGGAGATCCAAATGAAATGAAACGGCAACAATCCATAGAAAACCATTACAAATGGGTAGATGCAGCGAAAAGTATCGGATGCCATTCTATTCGTGTGAATGCTTACTCTCAGGGAAGTTATGAGGACCAATTAAAGTACGCATCGGATGGTTTAAGGAAATTAACAGAATTTGGCGCTGAAAGGGGGATGAATATTATTGTAGAAAATCACGGTGGAATGTCTTCAAGGGGAGACTGGCTTGCAGCATTAATGCAAAATGTAAACCATCCCCGTTGCGGAACAATGCCCGACTTCGATAACTTTCAGGTATCAGAAGGCAACAGATATGACAGGTATAAAGGAATGAAAGAAATAATGCCTTGGGCAAAATCCGTAAGTACTAAAGCCCACGACTTTGATAAAAAAGGAAATGAGACCACTATTGATTTCAAAAAAATGTTTGAGATAGTGCTCGAAGCAGGCTATGATGGTTATGTAAGTGCCGAATATGAGGGAAAAAGATTATCAGAAGAAGATGGAATCAAAGCGACTATTAAGTTAATGGAAAAGGTGAGGGAAGAATTGAGTTAAAATAAATTAATCCAACACCTTGAGACTGTCCCAAAAGTAAGTTTTTTGTCTTGCTGAATTTATTTCGGCATCTTAAATGTATTGAACGAAAGGCTCCCGAAATAAATTCGGTAAGACTTTTAGGACAGCCTCTTTTTTTCTCTTCAAAAGTAAAATCACAAATACTTTTTTAAATTAATCTGTACTGAAAACTACCTGGGATTAGGATTTCTCTCCTTCATTTTTTCAAATTCCATTTACCCCTGATCCATGTAAGAAGGCTTCTCAATTGCAGATAAATCTGTGTCTCCTTTTTTTCATCTTTGATAATATAATCCTAATTAACCTATGGATTATTATTTAAATATTAAGAGAGTACTCAATTAAAATTACAACCAGAGATGCGTAATCCCTACTTTTCCCTCCTCGGTACCGCTTGGAAATATGCAAGGCAAGAAAGACGGCGATATGTAATGATATATGCAATGTTCATTATCGCTAATGTAATCTTTGCGATGAATCCTCTGCTTTACGGATGGTTTGTTGATTCCTTGCAACGTGAAGGTACGCAAGTCCTCCCGTATGCCTGGATGTATGTAGGAGGTTTTTTGGGTTTACGTTTACTGGAATGGTGTTTTCATGGACCTGCTCGAGTAATGGAACGTCAGCTCGCGTTTAATCTAAGCAGAAATTTTCAGGAAGAGCTGTATAATCAGGTATTACACCTACCCGTAAAATGGCATCAGGATCATCACAGCGGGTCAACCATTAACAGAGTTCGGAAAGCGTATGAGTCTCTGAAAGACTTTTTTCAAAACGGCTTTATTTATTTACATGCTTTTGGAAAGTTTGTCTTTTCATTTGCCGCCATGTTATACTTCTCCCCACTTTTTGGATCCATCGGCGTGTTGATAGGAGCATTTACTGTTTTCATCATTATAAAATTCGACAAACCTTATATCAAGTCATTAAAGGAATACAATGAAAAAGACAATATTGTTTCCTCTAATTTATTTGATAGTCTTTCAAATATCGTCACTGTAATTACCCTTCGCCTGGAGAAAAGTATGGAATCCAGCTTTATGAAGAAAGTCATGGATTCTTTTCCACCGTTTAAGCGAAATGCGGTGGTGAATGAATGGAAATGGTTTTGTGCACAAATGCTGGTAGGCCTGATTTATGCTGTAATTACCATTGGATATGTGTATCAGCACTGGGTTCCGGGCGAAACATTTTTTATCGGTGGGCTTATTATCCTTATCGGGTATGTAAACCAATTTACCAGTGTATTTAATGACATTGCCTCTCAATATACACAAATAGTAAAATATGATACCAACATCCAGATGGCAAGGGATATTCAGGAGGATTACCATAGAAAACACCGCTCTGAAAACACCTCTTCTCTGCCCGAAGTCTGGAGAACAATAGAAATAAAAAATTTAAACTTTTCAAGAGAAGCCGTTGGACTGGAAAAAACCAGGTTTACAGGTTTGTCGGATTTGTCCATTAAAATAGAAAAGGGACAAAGGATTGCCTTAATAGGTGAGAGTGGAAGCGGAAAAAGCACCTTATTGGCTTTATTACGAGGACTTTACCAACCAAAGGAGGAAATAGACATGAAAGTGGATGGTGTTAAAAAATCAGATTTTGAATCCATTACCAATACGGTGACGCTCTTTCCTCAGGAGCCTGAAATATTTGAAAATTCCATTTTATATAATATTACTTTAGGACTGCCTTTTTCCAATGAAGAAGTAATGGAAGTGTGTGAAACTGCCCAGTTTGCTGATGTATTAATGCAATTGCCTAATGGATTGGAAACACATATTCAGGAAAAAGGTGTAAATCTTTCTGGTGGACAAAAGCAAAGACTGGCATTGGCTCGTGGAATATTAGCGGCAAGAACCAGCAATATTGTATTGTTTGATGAACCAACCAGTAGTGTAGATCCTAAAACCGAAGCTTTGATTTATAATAAGCTCTTTAATGCCTTCAATGACAAAGCTGTAATTTCTTCTTTACACAGACTTCATTTGCTTACGCAGTTCGATTATGTGTATATTCTTAAAAATGGAAGCATTGTAGACCAGGGAACATTTGAAGAATTGAGAAGAAGGAGCCTTGTCTTTAATGAAATGTGGAAACATCAGGAAGAAGGCATGTCCATTTCCTCTGAGGAGAAAATGGCGCTTTTGAGATGGGTGGCAGAGTAAGTGAATGTGTGAATGATTGAGTGAGAGAATGAGAGAATGATGGAATAAGCTTAGATATCCAAATTGGAACTTAAATACGAGAAAAATTAAGTTTTTTCAAATCCTTCTTTTCTCTCTTAGATATTGCACTTATATTGTTTCCTTATTTTTTAGAGTCTTTAACATTTACGATCGTTTTAAATTCAATAAGTGAAAAAAATCATTTTTTGTACTTTCCTTTTTACTGTCCTATTGAGTAGTCTTTATGCTCAACAAACAAGGTCCTTTAAGCTTCCTCGTGCTATCACTAAGGACAAATACAAAGAAGGCGTCCTGATTGTGAAGCTGAGATCTTCTTCTGATCAGTCTTCTAATAATGGTACTGCTAACCGATTATCTGCAAAACCTTCAATATCTTCTATAGAAAAGGAAATGAAGGCGCTTGAAGTTTCAGGAGTTTCTAATCCTTTTGCTAAAACGGGACAAGAAGGCTTACGAAAAAAAGCTCCGATTGTAGATTTATCCAATATTTATTTTTTGGAAATTCCGAAAGAAAAAGACCTGGAGGAATCCATAAACCTTCTTTTGCAAAATGAACAGGTTGAATATGCGGAACCTTATTACAATCGCCAACTTTTTGTGACACCCAATGACCCTCATGCAAGCCCCAATTCCACCTATCAATACCACCTCAAATTAATAAAAGCATACGAAGCATGGGATATACAAAGAGGAGATTCCAATATGGTGATAGGAATTTTAGATACAGGAGTTCTTCCTACACACCCTGACCTGAAGGATAATTTAAAATACAACTTCGCTGATCCGATCAATGGTATTGATGATGATAACGACGGATACATCGACAATAATTTAGGATGGGATTTTGGAGACATGGATAATAATGTATTGGCCGACGTAAAAGGACATGGGACGGAAGTAGCTGGTTGTTCAAACGGATTTGCAAACAACGCGCTGGGAATTGCAGGTACAAGTTATAACTGCAAGTTTCTCCCTATCAAGATCTTTAATGGTGCCGACCTTTTTTCCGGAGGATATGAAGCTATTTTATATGCGGCAGAACATGGGGCCAAAGTAATTAACCTTTCCTGGGGTGGAGGCGGAGAATCCTCCTATGAGCGGGATATCGTTGACCATGTTGTCTTAGATAAAGATGTGGTAATAATAGCTGCCGCAGGTAATTCAGGAATAGAAGAAGATTTTTATCCTGCATCTTACGAAAACATTTTGTCTGTAGGAGCTACCAATTCCCTGGATTTAAAAGCAGGTTTTTCCACTTATAGTATACAGGTAGATATTTCAGCGCCCGGCGAAACCATTGGAACAACCAATAATACAGGAACTTATGGTAAATTTTCCGGCACTTCATACTCTTCTCCTATAGTTGCTGGCGCTGCAGCACTGGTAAGAAGTAAATTCCCGGAATATACTGCAAGGCAGGTTGTAGAACAACTAAGGGTTACAGCGGATGACATCTATGCTGCATCAGGGGAAACAGCATATTATGAAAAACTGGGAAAAGGACGTCTGAATATGTATAACGCCCTTACAAATATACAAACGCCTTCGGTAAGAATCAGCTCCTATTCAATAACCAATGGATTGGGAGGCCAGGTCTTTTATGATGACACGGTAAAAATATCCTGTGAATTAAAAAATTATCTATCTCCCGTCTCCGATCTAAAAGTAACGCTTACGTCAGAATCGCCTTATGTTACGATCCTTAAAAATCAATTCACAATCAGTAGTTTAGCTACATTGGAATCCGTCAACAATGAAAATTCTTTTGAAATATACCTTGCGCCTAATACTCCCGATTCACAAAGGGTTGTGTTGAGAGTAGGATTTGAGGCTCACGGGTATCAGGATTTTCAATACATTGATTTCTATACCGCTCCCGATTTTTTAAGCACCAAATATAATGGCATCACATTAACCACAACTTCTGCCGGCCGATTGGGATATAGAGACGCAGACCAATTGTATGGAATGGGACTTAAATACGCTGGTAAACAATTCTTAGGCGGAGGAGGAATTATTCTGGCTACCTCTCCTACAAAAGTCTCCAACAACATTGTATCAAATTATAGCACCTCTGCTATAGATGAGAATTTACAAACCACCAGGGACATCCGAGTTATTAAAGGATCGTACGCTGATGTGGAAACAAAAGGGACTCTGGTAGATACGCTTAGTAATCCTGACAAAATAGGGCTGGTCGTATCTCAAAAACAATATGGATTTCAAACCGGTGAAGATTCCAGTTATGTCATCCTGGAATACTATATAACCAACTTCAGCGGCGCACAAATCCCTGCTCTGTTTACCGGATTATATACCGACCTGGATGTGGGAGTATTTAATGAAAACACCGCTAACTGGGATCCGGAAAATAGCCTTGGCTATGTTTATTCCTCTAGTCCCGGCGCAGGAATGGCAGGCGTTATGCTTTTAACATCAGGAGACTCTTCATTCTTTGCGATTGACAATGGCTTGGATAATGGCAGCGGCGTAAATACTTCGGATGGATTTTCAAGGGAAGAAAAATACAACACTTTAGCCAATGGTGTAGCCAAAATCGAAGCAGGCGTTTCAGGCAATGGCGGGAACGTATCACAGGTTCTGGGGGTAAAAATTGAAAATTTGGGCGACAGAAAAAGCACGAAGGTAGCCTTTGCCCTGGTGGTCGGTAATTCTTTGGAAGACTTGCAGACTAAGGCTCAAAGAGCCAAAATCAAATACAATGAATACCAGTTAAATCCCCCCATCTCTTCTATCAGTTATTTTTGTTCAAACAATCCGGCGACAATTGAAAGAGATAATAATTTGGCATTCAATCTTTATGATCAGTTGCCTTTAACAACACCTTTTTATTCAGGAGATAACTACCAGACCATTCCTTTAACTTCAGACACCTCATTTTATATTACTTATCTGGATGAGGGGTTTGAAACAGAGCCTACTAAAATAGACGTTTTGAATGATGATGCCGAGGCTGACTTTGTAATGGATAAGGAAATCGTCGACTTGCTTTATGACAATAAGGTCACCTTTACGGACAACACTCCCAATAGCGTAAGCAGGGAATGGGACTTTAACAATGGATATAAAAGTACCAATTCCACCACTACCAGAACTTACCATAAGAAGGGTACTTATAAGATAAATTTTACCGTCGAGAACAGGAGTGGATGTACGTCTTCACTTGAAAAAGAACTTGTAGTGGTAAGTACAAGCCCCAAACCAGTTGTCCCTGAAGCCTATGTTTGTGAAAATGGCAACATAGCAATTACTCCTGAAAACGGAAGTAACTTCAGATTTTTTGACAGCTTTCCTTTAACTATACCCGTTTTTACCGGAAATTCCTATTCCTTAACCAATCTTACCGAATCAAAAACTTTCTGGATTACAAACGTAGATTCCACTTATGAAAGCGAGCCGTTGGAATTCAAGGTAAATGTCTGGAAAGATTTTGCACAATTCGATCTTTCAAGCGATACAATAGATCTTGATAAAACTTCAATTCTCACAGTAAAAGATGCAACGGCAAGCGCGCTTAACTGGAAATGGACCATAGGAAATGAAACGATAGAAGGGGAAAATGAAACAACATTTAACTTTAATAAAGTAGGCACTTATACCATTACTTTGGAGGTAACGAACATTACAGGATGTACCGATACTTCATCAAAACAGGTAATAGTTTTGAGAAAAAGCCCAACTCCTGAAATCGACGATTTTTCAATTTGTGCAAACTCCCGCGCCACTATAAATTTTGAATCCGGAACAAAATACAGGTTTTATGAGGATTTGTCTTCTTCTCCAATCTTTGAAGGCAATGGATTTGAAACCGAAGCTCTAATGGCCAGCAAAAGCTATTTTATAACCAACGTAGATTCTATTTTAGAAAGTGAACCTATAGAATTGAATATCAAGGCAGTAAACAATGTTTCTGATTTCAGTATGTCTTCAGACACCTTAAACCTTAATGAGAACAATACCCTCTCATTTAATGGCACAGGCGAGGAAATAGTAGATTGGAAATGGAGCTTTGGTAATGGAAAGTCCGACAGCATTCAATCTCCTATGGTAATTTTTGATTCTGCAGGTATTTATACAATTGAACTTGTTACTAAAAATTCCACAGGTTGTAAGGATACTATTTATAGAGAGCTAATGGTTGTTAAATCAGAATATGAATTGGATAAAGTAATAAGCATTTATCCCAATCCCTCGGAAAACGACATTTATATTCACGCAGCTTTTCCTGAAAAAGAAGAGGTTACGATCACCATATATAATTACAGAGGAGAGGTCATCAGGGAAATGGCAAACCAACAGATCGGAAGAGAAGTGGTAAAAATAGATGGATCCGGATTTTCGTCAGGCTTTTACTTTATTAAATTAACTTCCTCCAGAGACGGGTTAGTTAAAAAAGTCATTTTATACAGGTAAATAAGGAGTCAGCCAAAACCTGAATTTATGGAATGAATTAATTTTGAAATTCACTCAATTCCATTTTATCTAATAATTCTAAAAATCCCGATTCTGATAAAAAATAAAAAAAGTATGCCTGAAAAGACAGGCATACTTTTACTAATCATTTACCCAAGGTAAATTACCGCCTATTATTTTTTATTAACCTTAAAAGTTTTGTTAAAGGAACTACCGGAAATATTGATTATATAAAGTCCGGCTTTCCAGGATGATACATCAAGTAAATTCTGATCCCCTGCATTTTGAAATGCGCCCTTGTAGATACTTTTTCCAAAAGCATCATTCACAGTTATGGTATGTTGATCAATGCCGCCAGGAAGTTTATATAATAACTTATCCTGAACAGGATTGGGATAAAACACCAAGTCTGAATTTTCTTCTTCATCAGCTCCTAGTCTGGCAGCGGAGGTGGTGGCATAAGTAAATGTTTCCCATCCGGAATAGGTTGCCCTGTTGCATCTCATCACAGCAGTTCCGTTTTCTGAAGAGATATATTGACCATTGTTGCCCCTGAAAGCCACCTGATTTGATCCAATCTGAATCCAGTCAAAAGCTTCCCAACCTCCTATGGCTGTCCTGTTACAAGTAATTCCACTGGTTGCTCCATTTTCAGAGGAGACATATTTATTCATACTCCTTAGGGCGATTTTACCTCCGCCTGCATCTACCACCAGGAATTTTTCCCAGGTTCCGACAGAAGCCCTGTTACACCACATTGGCCCTGTTCCGTTTTCGCTGCTTACATACTGGTTATTAAAACCTCTTAAAGTAATTGTCTGTCCGATTGGAGCTCCACCTGTTGGCGGTGGCGGAGGAGTAACCGTACCACTGCAGCCGGTAGTCCATGGGGCTGGATTACGGGCAGTAACTGCGGCTATGGTATTTGTATTTTTGATGTTATTAGCATATTTAATTTGCTCAAGAACGGTACTCATTACAGAGGCTCCATCTGCCGGATAATTTCCACCAATTCGCATCAAGGCCGCATTCTCACCTACATCGTGTCGTTTGTAGGTCCAGTGTGCCCAGCCAATACCCCATTCTTCCATCCAGGCAATGTTTTGTCTCAGCCATTCAGGTGTATTTTCCCCTGTTTCACCAACAAATACCGGTACGTTATGCCTGGTTCTAAACTCCGTCAGATTGATCATTCTATTGATCTGATTAGGATTAGGATCCCTCACCCAGTCATCCGAGGCATTGATCCAATACCTGTGTGCATTATAAACCAAGCCCCAGTTAGGTGAAAAAGTATAAGGCTCCATGTAGTCATAATTATTTCCCCAGCCATTTCCTTCAATCATTAACATATGGTTATCCCCCTGATTTCTGATGGCTGTAATCAGCCTTTGATACAAATCATGGATCACTTGATTATTAGGAACATTATTTGGCTCATTGATCAGGTCATAAATTGCAATTCTTGGTTCAGTTTTATACCGTGCTGAAATCCGCTCCCATAAACGAACGGTCACATCTTTGAATACCTGTTGGTTCCATAGATCATTAGGATAAAAAAGATCGGAAATATTTTGATCTGTTCCTTGTCCTCCGGGAGCAGCATGCAAATCCAATATAATGTACATATTGTTAGAAGCACACCAGCTCAACAAATTATTGATCATTCGAAATCCTTCCAAATTAGGATCATTGAATAACTGATTGTTGTTAAGGGCAGTCTGTAGAGAGTTTTTATAGTTGTCGTGATTAGCGATGTTACGGATCACGCTGTTTCTTACGGATCTTTGAGCCGAAGTTAAGAACAACTCATAGTGCATTGGCAGACGAATCGTATTAAAGCCTAAAGAAGCGATATAATCGATATCAGCCTTTGTAATAAAATTATTCCTCCAGCTTTGATAAAAAGCCTCCACCTGAGCTTCGGATTGGCCCTGGTCGTAATACGCTTTCTTCATTTTCCACTGACAATTGTAAAGATTGCCATTTTGCGGGTGTAGCATATAACCTTCCTGCAATCCCCAGTTTCCCAGGTTTACCGCTCTGAGGATTACATTTTGACCATTTGCATTTACAATTTGAGTGCCCTGCGTCTCTAGCCAGCAGTTTTGTGAATTGGCCTGAAACGAGGCCGAGATCAATAACATTAAAACCAACAATGACTTATTAAAGACATTTGCCAATTTGTTCTTTTCAATATTTCCATGTATTAAGAACCTCTTAATACGTGTTAAAGTAGTAAAATTTGTTTTTTTCATAAAGGGTTATTTTGATAAATGAAGTATATAAAATCTTATTCTAAAGCTTCCTGCTTTGGAGTATACCGGTTCGTTTCAACCAATATTATCAATGGGTGAAACGAGATTAAAAGATTTGGTCAGATTATCGCCTTTTAAGAATATACTTGGGGCGAGTAGAATCAGCGAATGCTGAAAATTTAAGAATAAAGTAAAATGTTTTCATAAGGGTAGTGTTTAGAAATAATACTAACAGCAAGCTAAATCACTTGAATGAAAACACAATAGATTCTAATAAAAATCCGCTCCTATATGTCTGGAAAGTCGAGGGTTAATTAACAAAAAAGGCGGAATAAAAACATTAAAATGTGGCAAAACGGTCAAAATTCAAAGAAAACATGTATTCCTTCTCCTTTTAAACACATAATTACATTACATAACAAAATAACCTTTCCAGAAGTATTCTAATCCTCCAAATTATGGATCAATTCTTATAAACAAAAATCTAAAACGGCCGGTAACTTAAGTTGAATAGTCTTTCGTTCGCGTTATTAAGCTTTTAAGAAAATCTTAAAGGTGGACCCAACGCCTTCCTCACTTTCTACCTCAATTCTGCCGTTATCGTTATCTATCACTTTCTTAACAATGTACAATCCCATTCCGCTACCTTCTACATGGGTATGGAATCTTTTAAACAAATTAAAAAGTTTATCCTTATTCTTCTCCTTGATACCAAGTCCATTATCTGAAAAAGACAAGAGGATTTCGTCTCCTTCCCTGTGAGAAGTAATCTTTATTATTGGGTCTCTTTTTAAATCTTTGTATTTAATACCGTTGCTTATTAAATTATAGAACACACTTTTTATATTGGTTCTTGAAAAATTAATTGCAGGAATCATACTGAAATCTGTCTGAATGACTGCTTGGTTAGCTTTAATTAAAACACCAATCTCAGAGGTTACTTCATCCGCTATTTGAGCTAATGAAATATTTTCCACATCGGTGACTTCACTAAGGCTTTTGTGGATCTTTGCTATTTCGGTCAGGTTATTAACTGTTGACTTGAATTTATTGATCGAGGAGTAAATAAAATCAATAGTATCCTCCATCTTTATTTTATTACCTTTACTTGAATCCAAGTTATCCACAAGAAGATTAAACAATCCTTCTATGTTAGCAACAGGAGCTTTCAAGTCGTGAGAAGCTGTGTAAATAAAAGTATCCAGGTGATTATTTATTCTTAAAAGCTCTTCGTTTGCCTCCACCAGTTTTTCATTCTTTTCCTTAAGCGCCTTTTCTGTAATTTTCAATTGTTCTTCTGATTCCTTCTGGTCATTTATATCTGTGCAAGTCCCAAACCAACGAATAATTTCATCCTTCTCGTTCTTCATTGGAACGGACCTAATCAAAAACCAACGATAAGATTGATCAGAGCCTTTTTTCAACCGTCCGGTTACATTAAGAGGTTGTACTAATTCAACAGATTGCTTCCAATTATTCCTAATGGAGGGAAAATCCTCAGGATGGACTATTGAGGACCAATCCGCCGACTTGAGTTCCTTCGATGAAAGGCCGGAATAATTGATCCAGTTTTGATTATAATAATCCGCTTCACCTTCAGTGTTTGCCATCCAAACCAGTTGAGGTATCGAGTCAGCAAGAAACCTGAAGTTATCAGACGTTGATTTATGGGCATCTGTTAGTTTTCTTTCCGCACTAACATCCACCAGTGTATTCATAGCACCGACTATCTCTCCATTATCATCCCTTATGGCAATAATATTTGCTCTTACATATACCCACGAATGGTCGGGTCTTTCTATTATTATGTCTCCATTCATTACCGGCAGCCTCTTTAGAATGGCTTCTGCCATTGGACACTCATCATTTGGCAAAAAGCTTCCGTCCAGTTTATAAATTTTATAAGAGCCACAAAACTTTTCTATTACTTCCCCAGTATTCGGTCTTCTACCCCATAACTCGGCTGCTTTATTATTATAAAATAAAATATTGCCATCAACATCACAATAATAAACTGCATTGGGTAGAAGGTTCAGCAGATATTCTGCGGAGCCAAGCTTAGAAAAAAAATCTTTGGGGTTTGAAGGAGGAACTGAATCAGTGGGAATTAAATTCATAAAAAGGAATCTTTCTTGCATGGATGCGGAAAATAGATACTTTTACTTAACATATTAGTCTTTTAGGCCAGTCAATCATTCGACTTACGTAAGCGTTGACCTAAAGGTTATTCTAATTAAAAAATTTTATGTTATAAAAGACAAATACTCAGGAATTGTGTATAAAAAAAAAGGCCATTATCCTATAAATAATGACCTTTTTACCTTAAGCCTTAATTCTATTCTATAATTAATTTATGTACAATCCTTTGATCCTTAATCTCCAAAACCATCAAATAAAGTCCCCTTGAAAGCTTTTCATTTATTTCAACTACTTTGGAGTCAATGCCTGGTTTAATAATCAACAAATTTCGACTGCTGATGTCTCTCAACAATATTCTTGAAGGACGATGCGTCAGATTAGTTAAGTCAATTTTAAACTGTCCATTGTTAGGATTCGGATACACCTTAATTGCTCCAAACAAGCTGTTATCAATGGAAGTTGGAGGAGTCGACGGAATATCGGAAAAGAATTTAAATTCAACCCAATTTAAATTAAAATCAGATGCCTGGGCCAAAAGTCTAAGTTTGTGTTCTCCTGCGGTCAGTGTTGCCTTTCCTGAAACGCTCTTCCATTCTTGCCATCCTCCCGTTGCTGAAAAAGTAACACTATCCAGCGCCACCGTAGCGCCATCTATCAGCAGAAGCTTGATTTTTCCGGTGGCTGACTCTGCAGCTATTCTATAATCCACCGAATACACACCGTCCTTTTCAACAGTAACATTGTATTCAAGATAATCACCTGTGTTTGTATAACCTACATTAGAGCCACCTCCTGTATCTGTAGTCGTCTCGAGTTGGAAGCCGCTGTTTTTATCAAAATCTTCAGCCTCTATTCTTCCTGGGATTGCCAGCTTTTTTTTTATGACAAAATTATTCTTGATCAATTTATTGTAAAAAGCTTCCAAAGCATCATCTTGTTCAGATTTAACCGTTCCGGTGCCATCATAAGAAACTTTTATTAATGAAGTGTCGGCCAGGGCATCAGAAACGGTCATTGCCAAAGTATTGGCACTTTCCAGTGATATTGTTCCGGCAGTTTTTGGTTGGCCGTCTATTATAAGGGTAAACCCGGTATTTGCCAGCGAAGCAGAAGAAATTGGCTGATTAAAGGTCATCAGGATCTTCTTTCCATCTTCTGTAGTTTCTCCGCTTATAAATCTTAGTGGTGCGCTTTCAGGAACTGACACCAAAGCAAAATTCAGCCAGTTAATATTAAATCCACCCTGGATTATTTTAACTTGAATTTGTTTCGCTCCTTCCGTAAGCGCTATGCCTTCCGTAGTATATGTTTTCCAGGTCTGCCAGCCTCCGGTTGAGGGCAGGTCTTTTGTATCCAGTAAAGTAGGGGTACCATTATCTATTACATAAAGCTCGACTTTTCCTGTCGCTGATTGTCCTGATGTTCTGTATTCCACATTGTAAGTCCCTGTTTCAGTAATGGTGGCATTAAAAGTAAAAGAGTCTCCCGGATCTGTATAGCCAACATTCTGCCCGCCGCCTTCATCTGTTGTATTCTCCGTTTGGAGACCAACATTTACATCCATGTTCTCGGCTTCAAGTTTTCCAGGTATTAGTTTTAAGGTAGATGGGTCAGCTACGTTTACCTCAACTTTTGTATCTGATATAGCATCTAAAACGGTTCCTGAAGCGGTTGTTACTTCTGTACCACTGTAACTTACAAAAGCAAAGTCTCCATAGGTCAATGGGTTTTCAAGCTCAACCAGTATTACCTGCTCAGCGCCGGCTTTCAACATAACAGTGGTGATAGCAGCTTCCGTCTCATTTACCTTTACCTTAAAACCATGAGTAGCAGGAATTGGTTGGAATGTCTCATTGAAGGTAAGCGATATTTTCTTGCCGTTTTCTTCAGATTTTACTGCAAGCAATTTGGGTTGCTTACCTGGTGTAGCTGCTCTCGGACCATCAAACTCAAGATAATTTAAGTTAAAGCCTCCATTTACCATATATATAACCAACTTATTTAAGCCTGCCTTCAAATACACGTCCTTAATTTCCGTGGATTGCCAAACATTTGTAGCCCCGGTGTTGGGCAAAGAAACAACCTCCGTAATCGGAATACCATTAGAGGAAATCTGTATTTTACCATTGGCATTGTTTGCGGCTGTTCTGATCTTTAAATCATAAACGCCTTCAGCGTCCACGTTCACTGTATACTGCAGCCATTCATCTGTTTCTATCCAACCTACAGAATAACCGTTGGAAGGTGAATCGCTGGTTGCTTCTATATCCACTCCGTCATTTCTGTAGGACCAACCCTGATTCCAAGCCTGATAAGGAGGAGCGGGAATGTGATAATCGGCAGTGTCTTTATCAGAATAAGCTTTTCCATATCTTCCCATATCAAAATCTACTGCAAACACAATGGTATCTGCACCGACAGAATATTCTTTAAAAGGAATTGTTTCCACAGAACCCACTTGTCTGAACATTGCATCAATTACATCCTTATGGTAAATATTATTCTCAAACTTTATATCTTCCGCTAACTGCATCAAAGCGTTATAAGACTCTGTTTCGGATGGTTTTGGAACACCTGTTGGATTACCCCAATAGGTAAGGAGCTTCTTAAAACCAGCATTAACTTTAACTTCCAGCGGGGTATTCAATCCTAATTTTTTAACCGGCCACCATGCCCAGCCAATGTTGTTTTCTTCTACCAATTTAATGGCGTTTGTAAACCATGTATTGGAGTTTTCTCCTGATTCTCCTAACCAAAGCGGCACGTCGTATTGATCTCTCAAGTTAAGCATCCCCTGGATAGACCCTTTGTCATTATAGTTCCAATATTTGTGAAAACTCATAACTACGTTATCGTCGTCAAAAGGCCAAAGACCATTGTGGTTGTTTCCCCAGCAGTTTCCTTCAATAAAAATAATGTGTTTCGTATCTACTGCCCTTATAGTATCTTTTATCCTGACCAGTAAATCTTTTAATGGTTTATTTAAGGTTTCAGCGCAACCGTTTTTATCGCCTGCTAAGTTCGTAAAACCCCAGTTTGGCTCATTAATCACATCATAACCTCCAACATATGGCTCATCTTTAT
Organism: Cytophagales bacterium; assembly: GCA_035628645.1. GTDB lineage: Bacteria > Bacteroidota > Bacteroidia > Cytophagales > Cyclobacteriaceae > DASPJL01. The sequence continues at coordinate 40,420 of DASPJL010000099.1, forward strand.
ATCGCTCCGCAAGTTTCCTCCAAAGCGCTACTGTTTTTTGCTGATTATCCGCACTTTCCCAAAGTGAAGGTTTAGATTCATCATAATCAGAAATTGCAGCATCCTTACCTTGTCCTCCGGGAGCAGCATGCAAGTCCAGAATTAAATAAATCTGATTTGCCTGACACCACTTCAATAAACTATCTACCATTGCAAAACCCTGTCCTTCAGCGGTTAGCCAAGTATTCTCACCCTTAACAGGCTCGTCTTCAATTGGCAGAGTAAAAAGATTATAATGCATTGGCAGTCTTATTGAGTTAAAACCCCAGGATGCCATAGAATCTATATCGATTTTCCTGATATGATTTGCCAGCCACGCTTTATAAAATTCATCTGTTTTGGCCTCTCCGATCACTTCAGCAATTTTGGCCCGGATCTGATGTTGAGGATTGGCAAAAGAATTCATTTGCAACATATATCCTTCCTGTAACATCCAGCCTCCCAGGCCCATTCCTCTCAAAATGATCGGTTCTCCGTTTTCATTAACAATGTTCTTTCCCTCGGTCTTCAGATAGGTTTGAGATTGAACAGAAAAAGAAAGAGAAATTAAAAAAACAAGAATTAGAAATGAACTAGTCCGTAGAATTGACTTCATATATACCGTGAATTAAAAATTTTTATAAGGGAATTACGATTAATAAAACAAGAATAGGTAGAGAAAACCTGATTTTGAAATTTAGGAAACCAATACTGGACAAACCATTACCAAACGGCGGTAATGTTTCATTCCAATATAACGCAATAAAAACATCAACTGCTCAATTCTGGCAATGATTTAAAAAAAATGTCGGTACTTATATCCCGTAAAAAAAACAAGATCTTTAATCAGGATACTTTGAACCTGAATACCACTGTTGCTTACCTTTTGAGAAAATGCTCTTATTTTATTTCAAATTGATAAGTGCCCGATGCGATCTGGAGCAGTATTTCGCCGGCGACATTAGAAAAGCTTATATGTTCCGATGATTTATTTAATAATTTTCCTCCTTCATAGATCTTATCACCCTTTCCTGGCTTCAATCGAAGAGAAGCAGTAGTATTCGGCGGAACTATAACCTTATAATAAACTCTATTCCGCGACCTTTTCCAGGAAGACACAACTGTACCATAAGGATTGGCAAACGAAGCTTCAAAATGGTTAAGCCCAGAGACGAAATGAGGTTCCAGCAAGATATTTTTAAAACCTGGCTTTGCCAGATCCGGTTTTATTCCGCCTAGTCCTTTGTAAAGCCAGGCCCCTATTTCCCCAAACATGATATGATTCATGGATATGTCATTTTTGGCATCAATATTCCAATTCTCATAAAGGGTGGTTGCGCCATTGACAATCCACCAACCCCAGGAAGGATATGTTTCCTGAGATGCCATTTTATAAGCGAGGTCTGCATATCCGTTTTCACTTAGTGCATTTAAAATTGCCTTTGCGCCCAATATGCCAACATCCAGGTGATGGTTGTCGGCTTCTACCCTTTTTGCAAGATTAGCGGCAACTTTGTTTATTAATTCTTTAGGAACAAGTCCCCAATAAAGGGCAACGCTTAACTCTGTTTGCAAGCCACTTCCGTACATTCCGGTTTCTCTGTTTAAATATTTAGCATTGATGGCATTTTTGATTTTTTCAGCCAATCCGGAATACGTTTTATGGTCTGCTTCATTTCCTAACAATTTAGCCGCATTTGCCAAAATCGTAGCATCCACAAAATAATAAGAGGAAGATGTAAACTCTACCGGTGACTTGGATTTTACAGGAACCCAATCTCCCAGACCCCATGAAGTGAGTCCGGAAGGACTTAACTGATCAATATGATCCACGTACCGCTTTATATTTTCATAGTTATCTGACAGGATTTTGGTATCTCCATAAAACAAATAGATGTTCCATGGAATAATGGCTATGGTGCTAGTCCAATCCGGACCGTTGGCCCATTGGTATCCCCATCCGCTTGTTGGGATAATAGCAGGGAGTACGCCATTGGGTTGCTGCTCATCGCGATGGTCTGCCATCCATTTTTCGTATATGGTAATTCCATCAAAGCTATATAAACCTGTTTCTATGGCAATATGCGCATCTCCTGTCCAGCCATTTTTTTCCCTTTGCGGACAATCGGTTGGGTAGCCAAACAAGTTCGACAAATAGGCATTGTTGGTAGCATACCATATTTTATCTATTGTAGTATTGGAAGACCGGATCTTTCCTACAGGAGGAACATCGCTGTGCATAAAATATCCGGTTAGACTCTGTTTGGATAGATCAACAGGTTTATTGCTCGTTACTTCCACATATTGAAAACCCTTATAATTGAATCGGGGCATAAATGATTCTTCCCCATTTCCTGCCAAAACAAAAATATCTGTTTGAAAGGGATCGCTGTCATCTGTCGGGCGAAAGTGTGGATTGATATTGGAAATATCCACATGTCCGTTTTCATAAAGTCTTTCACCATGTTTCAACCTTAAGGTAGTTCCTGCTGCTCCTTTTACCTTTATCTGGCTTACTCCGGAAATATTGCGCCCTAAGTCAAATACATAAGTGGTGTCATTGAGTTTTTTAATGCTTTTAGCTGGAATTTCCTCAACATTTCTTATTGGATGCAACGTTTGGGCGACAATGTTTTGTGATGGAGCAGATCGAAATTCGGCCTCCTTCCATTTTGAATCATCAAAAGAAGTTGTGCTCCACCCTGGTTGTTCCATTCTTGCATCATAATGTTCTGCAGTATAGATACTGTTGAAAATAACAGGACTGGGAGAAGTCTTCCAATCATTCCCGCTGGTTATGGTTTCAACTGTTCCGTCTTCATAAGTAACACGAAGGTCGAGACAAAAAGCCGGACGAGCACGCCAGGGAGCCTGATGAAAAAACCATACTGCCGTGGACTGGTGATTGTACCAGCCATTTCCCAACAAAACACCGATGGCATTTTTACCATTTTGAAATTGAGAAGTCACATCGTAAGTGACGTACAAAGTGCGTCTGTCGAAACGGGTATACATTGGATCCAATCGATGATTCCCTATCTTTTCCCCGTTAATGTATAATTCATATAATCCTGCTACAGCAATGTATGCCCTGGCAGATTTTATTTTCTTTTTGGAATTAAATACTTTTCTAAAATATGGCGCCGGTTTTAAGGTGACATCCCTCCCATCGCTTATCCATGATCCACGCCAGTTTTTAACTTCCATCATTCCTGTTTCGAAGCTAGCTGCTGAGGTGGAAGATATTTTCATTCCTTCATTATCCCATATCATTACGTTCCAGAAATACTTTGTGAAAGGCTGCAGTTGCTTTCCATTATATTCAACCCGGTTTATTGCTTCATCTACCTTTTCAGACTCCCACATCGTCCCTGTTCCATTACTTACTTCCAAAGAATCTTCGCCAACAAAAACCTGATAAGCGGTTTGTTTTGCACCTCGCCTCTCATCCTCCATTTTCCACGATAAGCGAGGATGATTGGCATCAATTCCTATTGGATTAATAAGGTATTCACATCTCAAAAAGTCGACTGATGGTTCGGCTCCGAAAGACGCGGATTGTATCAATAAAAATTGCAGCAAAATTAAAATGACCGTTGACAGTGCTTTAATTCTATTCACCATTTTAGGAAGAATTTATAGGTTGGGATAAATGATTGACAAAATCAAAACTATTAAATAAGGAATCAAGATCCATGTGATCACTAATTTTTAAAAGTACTTCCATGTCAAATTACTATAATTAAAGTATAATTAAATAAATGACAATCAATATATTACCATAATAATTATTTAAATACGTCATCAACATTCGTTAAAACTTTCCTTTTACAGCATCAGCTCACCTTCTAAATTCATTCCCAGACTTATTTTTTACGCTGATGATATCAAAGGCACTCAACTTAATAGTCGCTCAATTGAACGCATATATTCCACCAACACTACCTGAAGATCCAGCAGAAGTGGTACTCGGAAATATAGCCCTCAATGAGGCTTCGGATCAGGTTGAAATCCAGGAGAAAATTGTAGCAAGTCTTGTCAACATTGAGGAAGAAAGCGCCCTTAAAAACATCACAAACTTTCAAAAACATTCTACTGGTGTAAAGTATATCCATCAACCGGTATTTTTGAATCTATATATTTTGTTTGCAGCGCATTATCCTAAATCTTATGAGAAAGCGCTGATGAGATTATCTGCTGTGATAAGGTTTTTTCAACATAAAAAGACTTTTGATTTTAGCAGTTCACCCTCCTTACCTCCCCTGACCGACCCTGATGATTCTGAATTATCGATTTCCATGGACCTGTTCACTATGACTTTCGAACAGATTAACCATTTATGGGGGACCTTGGGAGGAAAACAAATGCCTTTTGTCATGTATAAAGGACGTTTGGTAAAACTTCAAGACAGAAAAGTAATGAAAGAAGCGCCATTGATTGAAGAGATTCAGAATAATGTTCACAGTGTTATGCCCAATTGAGTATGTCAACGATTCATTATAAAAGACTTTGTGAAGTGAGGATTTTACATGAGTATTACCTGTCGAAAAATGACTTGTCTGAATATTTTGGATTAACAGATCTGCAAAGGGCACAGCTTCTTGACAAAAAACTTTTTTACAATCAGTATGATATATGGAATGATCTGCTGATCGAGCCTTCGAAGGAAACGGCAAAGGCTTTTTCAGATCATCATATTAAATTCGTACCTCAGAAATCCGGATTTCTGTTGGGAATAGAAGTTAAACTTTCCGGCTCTTCTTATGTTCCCTTAATTTCCCTTGACGAAAATAAAAATTTCCATTTCATTATAAGGCTCAGGAATGCCTATTTTAAAAATTTTTCAAATTTAAGATTACAGTCCAATATCCCTTCCATCTATTATTTCTCTAACGCGAATCCTGATAGCAATAAGGTTTTCTCATCCTTATCCACCCCGGTTGAAAATTTCAAGAACGGCTTAACTTATGAGGCGGGGGAAATCTCAAAAATAGGCGTTGATATAAAGGAGGCCATTATAAAAACTAACACCTCCGATGCCGCCAACTGGAGAAAAATAATCTCTACTGGATTTGCCCATGAAGGAGACAGAATAGCCCTTCCTTTCAATTTTTATTATGAATTCGATAAAGCTACGAATGTAAAACAGGCTGATTTTACTTTAAAGGATCCTGGAGATGTCACCATAAAAAGCATTAGCGTTTCCAAACCAACCAAACTTGAAAAAGTACTCCTTGATTTCAGTAAAGTCGATGAAACAATCATTAAAAGGGGAACTTATAAACTTGAAGTCAGCGGAGAAAACGGATATCAGGACACAAGAAAAGTATATTTGGACGACTTTTGCAGCCCCCATGATTTTGGAATAATCGAAATACAAAATAAGATAAACAATTCAGATTTCAGTATTTATAACCTGGATGGAAGTTTAAAAAATTCTATTCCTGTATTTGAAATCAGAATTAAAAGCAGGAAAACTTATTGGCGGTACAAATCAGCCAATGAAAAAAGTCTTGCAGTAACCCCTAAAACTAATCCTTATTTAACTGCTATGGGTGGGCAGCTCCGATCAAAAACACCTTTGCCAATGATTGCCTTACCAATCGAATTCAGAGATCCGGACCCTATGATTCCCAGGGTTTTTCTGCCCAATCCCACTGGTAATTCAATAAAACCGGAAAATGACGGCAGGATCTACAGTGACATTTATATATCTAAGATTAAAGATCTTATAACAGAAACAATTTAATAATTGAGACTTTAAAGACAAAAAACATGATCAATTACAAAACCCCCGGAGTTTATATTGAGGAAATACCTAAACTTCCCCCTTCCATTGCTTCCGTGGAAACTGCAATACCGGCTTTCATAGGTTATACTGAGAAGGCACAGAACAGAGAGCCTGCGGATTTGCTGAATAAACCCAGGCGAATTACTTCCATGCTTGAGTATGAGTTATTTTTTGGAGGACCTCAGGCAGAAACAACCATTACGGTTACTATTGATACTACGCAAAGCGGTAAAATTGACGTCCAGGGCAAGGTGACCACCCCTTCTAAATACTTGATGTATTACTCTTTACAAATGTTTTTTACCAATGGAGGTGGGCCATGTTATATTGTTTCTGTAGGAGATTATTCCGGTGGAGGCGTAATTGACCAGGCCACCCTAAAAGTAGGCTTGGATGAAGTAGCCAAAATAAATGAAGTTACCCTTCTCCTTTTCCCTGATGGAATGAACTTAAGTAGCGCGGACAATTATTATGCTTTGCATAAAGAAGCGCTGGACCAATGTGCGGAACTGAAGGACAGGTTTGTGGTAATGGATGTTTGGCTAAATCCTGACCCAGCCACCCTTCCCGATGAGAACATTACAGAACTACGGGATTCTGATTTTGGCACCATTGATACCTCAAAATATGGTGCGGTTTATTATCCCAGGATATACACACTTTTAGACTACAGTTACAAAGAAGATGGCATCGACAATGACGATCTGGTAACAATTATCGGAAAAGGTGACAGTAGTTTGGATGGTACTTTAGCAGAATTAAAAGGAAAAAACAATGCCTTTTATTTTATGGCTAAAGGCGCCATAAATGATATTGAAATGATTTTACCTGCTTCCTCAGCAGTGGTGGGAAAATATGCTGAAGTGGATAATAGCCGCGGTGTGTGGAAGGCGCCGGCAAATATTGGCATTGACTATGCCATTCGTCCTGAAAGGATCATCGGCCATAAAGAACAAGCGGATCTTAATGTAGACACCTTAGGAGGAAAATCCATCAATGTTATCCGCTCATTTCCCGGTCGGGGACCAGCTATCATCTGGGGAGCCAGAACGCTCGCCGGAAATGACAATGAATGGCGGTACGTTCCTGTGAGAAGGTTTTTTAATATGGCCGAGGAATCTATTAAAAATGCCACAGAACAATTTGTTTTTGAACCCAACGACAGAAACACCTGGGTGAGGGTAAAATCAATGATTGAAAATTATCTGACCCAACAATGGAAAGCCGGCGCTTTAATGGGCGCTTCTACAAAAGAAGCTTTCTTTGTTCATATAGGTTTGGGAGAAACCATGACAGAGCTTGACATTTGGGAAGGCCGGATGATTGTAGAAATTGGTTTGGCAGTCGTGAGACCTGCAGAATTTATCATACTAAGATTTATGCACAAAATGCTTCAGGAATCTTAATAGTTAATATCAATGGTTAGCAAACTCATTAAAGAAATCTTTGAGCACCCCTTCCTGCGGACACCCTTACTTGAAAAAAGTGGGGGAAAGACGATTGGAAAGAGTATCAAACTGTTGATTTTACTTGACCAACTATCCCTTCCCTCCTTTTCAAGGAGGGATGTCGGTACGACAGGGTGGTTTAAATGATAGTCCTAAGTAATCCCAGTAAGTTTTGAAAAACCTTTAAAACCCTTACCAATGGCATTGACTTTAATACATTTTTCAAACTATTAAAATTTTTCAAATCATGGCTATAAAACCCTATAATAAAACCCTTCCTCCTCACCAGAACGATCCTGATTGTCCGACTTGCGAGGAGATGGACTTGCCTACCCAAAGAAGCATAAATTCGGAGCGTAACAAGTATTGCAAGGAACTGACCTGGTTGGCCGGAGAGGTAAGCAAAAGCGAACAGAATTATGAAGGCCTTTCCAATCAATATGAACATAAAAAATGCTTATTCGTCTGGACCCAGAAAAACTATCATATTTATAGAAACCTGGTCATTTGTGTCGGAACAGAATTGATTCAAACAACTGATTCCGTAAAGGAAAATATAGGCGTTTATACCAAGCTTAACACTGATCTTTCCGGTATCCTCAAAAATCTCTTTAAATCAGCCAAAGATGTAAAAGCAAAATTTACTGAATTGAGGGACCAGGCTTGCAAACTGGAGCATTGCATCAACGACAGTTGCAATGCCATTCAGCTCGGACTGC
>DASPJL010000100.1:0-16087 GCA_035628645.1 Cytophagales bacterium
CAGAAGTTCAGTTGTCGGCAGGTGAACCTGACAATAAATGGAAGCTTTCAACTGCAGATAATTATAAAATAACGATCAACCAGTTGTATCATACAATTTCCATAGAACAACTGTAGTACAAAATAGAGAGAAACCTGTCAATTAGTAATTGGCAGGTTCCTTTATCATTCGAAGAAAAATACCACCCCGTCCTGCGGACACCCCTCCTTGAAGGAAGGAGGGGAAGGATAGTTGGAAAGGAGTTATTATTGAGAGCTATTTGGAAAGCTATTTTACTTAAAAATGCTGCCTTTCCCTCCTTTTCAAGGAGGGATGTCGGCACGACAGGGTGGTTAAAAGAAAATTTTGACATTAGTAAGCATAGCTTTTTTAATCAGCCCTGTCGTAAGTAAATGAACTAAATATTTATTCATATTCAGAAAAAGAACAAATGGAAATTTTCTTAAAACCAACTTTATTTTTATTGCTTTCACTATTGATTCTTGCTTCTTGCCAAAAGTCAAAGCCTGAGGATTTCCTTTGGCAAACAGATGCTTATACTTTATATAAGGACAGTCTTGTTCAGCAAAACTTTGTAGCTAAGGCATTGTCTCCGACGGAAATAATATCTAATTACCATAGTCCTGCAAATGAATTTCAAAGTCCTGAAATCACCTTTAAATTCAGTATAAACGGGAAAGACAACGAGATGCTTTCGGGCAAGGATCATCATTTTAAGTGTTTGACTGAAAATGGAACCTGCGAGACACCTTTAATAAAATTTGGAGAGCAGTTTGTTGATTCGAGGGAAACACCTTCCAATACATACCTTAAGCCATCAACAAAGCTGAAGATTCGCCTTGATTTCCGTCATATCATAGATGATTTTAACAAACAAGGTTATTACACAACTTTTAATGGCGATAAAATTTTCAAAGAAGACTTTAAAGGAATTTTTATAGCAGGAAATACTTCTCCTTTGATTTGGGATTTTGACAACCTTGTTAGTCACCAGGAACTGGAATTGAAAGACTCGGACAAGGACGGGATCTATGAAGCAGAGTTGGTTTTGAATGCGCCTAAAAATGAAAAATCCACCAATCCACAATGGAAATTGTCTAAGGATATTTCAGCTTTCCCTCAATATAAATCCGATTATCTGCTGGTAAATGCTTTGTATAACATGGGCTTGGAGGAAATGCAAAATGCAGTGGAACCTGACAGTACTTTCAGAACAGGAGCTGAATGGGCCGGAGTCTGGACGAGAGATATCAGCTACAGCATCATACTTTCAATGGCTATGTTACAGCCAAAAGTTTCTAAATATAGTTTGCTGAGGAAAGTCAAAAACGGAAGAATTATCCAGGATACAGGAACAGGCGGCGCTTACCCGGTTTCAACGGATAGGATAATCTGGGCCACAGCAGCCTGGGAAATCTATAAAGTTACCGGAGATAACGACTGGCTTAAAGAAGCTTATGGGATCATTAAAAATTCAATAGAAGATGATCTTCAAAATGCTTATGATGAGGAAACCGGACTTGTAAAGGGAGAATCTTCTTTCCTGGACTGGCGTGAGCAAACCTATCCCAAATGGATGCAGCCGGCAGATATCTTTGAATCCGAATGTCTTGGAACCAACGGGGTACATTATCAGGCCAATATGATTTTATCTCAGATGGCCAGACTAATGGAAGATTCTCCTACTGCAGAAAAACATCTTATGGTGGCGGAAAAGATAAAGAAAGGCATTAATCAACATTTGTGGATTCCGGAGAAAGGCTATTATGGGCAATTTTTATACGGAAGGAATTACAAATCGCTTTCTCCAAAAGCAGAGGCCTTGGGAGAAGCGCTTTGTGTGCTTTTTGATATAGCCGATCCTGAAAGGCAAAAGACAATTGTAGAGAAGGTGCCTGTAACAGATTATGGCATCCCATGTATTTATCCATATATTCCAAACATTCCACCTTATCATAATAATGGAATCTGGCCTTTTGTTCAATCCTACTGGTCACTGGCTTCGGCAAAAGCTAAAAATGAAAAGTCACTGATGGAAAGTCTCGCCGCCATCTACCGTCCTGCGGCTTTGTTCCTTACAAATAAGGAAAATTTTGTTGCGACCAATGGTGATTTCGCCGGAACACAGATCAATTCAAGCAATATGCTCTGGAGCCTATCGGGTAACCTTAGTATGATCTATAAAATATTCTTTGGAATTCAGCTTCAGCTCAATGGGAGTTTATTATTTGAACCCTTTATTCCTACAGCATTTCAGGGAAAGCATTCACTCACAAATTTTAAGTATAGAAATGCCATTTTGAATATAGAAATTTCCGGCCATGGCAATGAAATCAAATCCATAAGCCTGGATGGTGAAACGCTTGAAAAGGCTGAGATTCCTGCAAATTTGGAAGGCAATCATAGTATTGTTATTGTTTTAAAAAGTAATGACCTAGAGGAAGGCGAGATCAATAAGGTTCCAAATATTTTCTCACCGGTTACGCCTTCCGTAAGTTTTTCAAATGGTTTGTTGAGCTGGGAAAAGGTCAATGGTGCCAGGGAATATAAAGTGCTTAGAAACGGCAAGGAAATTTCAACAGTAAAAGAAAATCAGTTACAAATAGACGAAGAAGAGTATTCCGAACTTCAGGTAATTGTTGTTGATTCTCTGGGAAATGAATCTTTCGCCAGTGAACCAATTTCCCTTGTGAAAACTCAAAAAATAGTTGAAATAGAAAACAGTAACCAGAAAGCGCCCTTTCCATACAAAGACTTCTCGGGAAAAGGTTTTGTAGAAATCAGTAAAACTAACAATACAAATCTCTCTATTCCTGTAACTATTGAGGAGGATGGAATCTATGCGTTGGATTTCAGGTACTCAAATGGCAATGGTCCCATAAATACAGAAAATAAATGTGCAATCCGAAGTATTAAAATGGAAGACAAACAGTTGGGAACGGTTGTCTTTCCTCAGAGAGGAGTAGAGGAATGGTCGGATTGGGGATTCTCCAATGCTGTTCAGGTTCAATTCCAAAAAGGATCTTATTCGATATCCATTGCACTCGATCCTGCAAATGAAAATATGAACGTAGAAATAAATCAAGCCATGCTCGATTATTTGAGGGTTATTAAAATAAAGTAGTATAGACGGAAATGGGTTGTAAAGTATTGGTAATCAGTACTACGGGTAATCACGAACCGACCTTTTGCAACGACATCACCTCTTTAAAAAGGAGAAATGAAGAGTTCGTGTTGAAACTTACAAGCTCTTTCCAAGTGTCATCTCCCCTCCATTTTTAAAGGAGGGGTGTCCACAGGACGGGGTGGTAAAAAGAGGGCTGAGTTATTATAAAATTTACAAGTTTTAAAAAGTCGAAACATTAAATTTTAAAAGGATAAACGGTCGGTTTTTCAAAATCTGACTAGTGATATCCTATTAACTAAAAAGTATGAAATAGCCACGATTGGAAATCGCCCAAATGAAAATAAATATCTAATGGCGTATTCCATGTGGCCACTAAAAAACAAATTATTACACATGAAAAAATACAGTCTGGTAATTATTGTCTATTGTCTCATCATTTTGAATGCTTTCTCTCAAACGGAAAATTCGAAAGCGATGGTTCCGGGAAAATGCTCCTCCTATCAAGTGGATGGCAGCAAAGTGATTTTTAACTGTGAAAACAATTCCAAAGTGTTGCTGCAACTCTGTAGTAAACAGATTGTAAAAGTATGGTATGAACCTACAGGAAATTTCCATAGAAATAATGAGTCTTTTGCGGTTGTTAACGAAGCTTTGGAGGATGTGGGAACAATAAGGGTAGAAGAACAAACACAGACTTATGAAATATTTACTGATTTCCTAAGGATCCGTATCAACAAGGAACCTTTTCAGCTACAGATTTTTGACAAGTATCAAAAGATGCTGTTAAGTGATTTTAAGGATCAGGGATTGATAAAAGAAGGAGAGCGGTTAGTTTCTTATAAAAGCTTGCGGTCAGATGAACAGTTTTTTGGGTTAGGGGAAAAGGCTGGTCCTCTAAACAGAAGAGGGCATTCTTATAAAATGTGGAACAGCGATAAACCGTGCTATGGCGTAAATGAAGATCCTCTTTACAAAAGCATTCCTTTTTTCCTCAGCAGCTATCAATATGGGATTTTCTTTGACAATACCTATAAGTCGGAATTTAAGTTCGGAACAGAATCCAATGATTTTTATTCCTTTGAAGCGCCGGGTGGAGAAATGCTTTATTATTTCATTTATGGAACTGATTACAAACAGATCATCGAAGGTTATACAAAACTTACTGGTAATCCTATCATGCCTCCAAAATGGGCTTTTGGGTTTTCTCAATCCAGGGGGCTTTTTACCCGCGAAGATCTTGCCAGGGAAGTTGCCAATGAATTCAGAAAGAGACAAATTCCTTGTGATATTATTTACCAGGACATTGGCTGGGTAAAAGGACTTCAGGATTTTGATTGGGGAAAAGGATATAAAAATCCGAAACAAATGGTGAGCGATTTGAATGAACAGGGGTTCAAAATGATTTTATCACAAGATCCTGTAATCTCTCAAGCCAATAAGAGACAATGGCAGGAGGCCGATTCATTAAATTATTTTACCACCGATAGTAGGACAGGTAAATCATATGATATGCCCTGGCCTTGGGGAGGCAATTGTGGTGTTGTGGATTTTACTAAACCGGAAGTGGCAGATTGGTGGGGAAGTTATCAGCAAAAACCGCTGAATGATGGTGTACGTGGCTTTTGGACAGATATGGGCGAACCTGCCTGGAGTAATGAAGATGCTACAGACCGGCTTTTTATGAAGCATCATTTGGGGATGCATGACGAAATTCACAATGTGTATGGGCTTACATGGGATAAAGTAGTTACGGAACAGTTCGAAAAACATAATCCCAACCAAAGGGTTTTTCAGATGACACGTGCAGCTTATGCAGGTTTGCAGCGCTACACCTTCGGCTGGTCAGGCGATGCCGGCAATGGCAATAATGTCCTGGATGGCTGGAAGCAGTTGGCAAATCAGATACCGTTGAGTTTATCGGCGGGAATGGGTGTAATTCCTTTCTGGGCTTGTGATATCTCTGGATACTGTGGTGATATTAAAGACTACAATGCTATGGCAGAATTGTACGTCAGGTGGCTGCAGTTTGGCGTGTTTAATCCCTTGAGCCGGGCGCATCATGAAGGTAATAATGCGGTAGAGCCGTGGTTATTTGGAGAGGAAGCAGAGAAAATCAGTAGAGAAGCCATTGAACTTAAATACAAATTATTCCCCTATATCTATAAATATGCCCGGGACGCACATGATAAGGGACTTCCGTTAATGAGGGCTCTTTTACTGGAATTTCCTTCAGATGAGGAAACCTATAAGGCCGAAAGCCAATTCATGTTTGGGAGGGAATTATTGGTTGCGCCGGTAGTTGTAAAGGGCGCAGAATCTAAAAGGGTATATTTTCCAGAAGGTGAATGGATAGATTTTAATGATAAGAAAACTGTTTACAAAGGAGGGCAATGGATAGATTATAATGCTCCGCTGAATGTGATACCGGTTTTTGCCAGAAAGGGCTCAATCATTCCAATGATGCCTGTGATGCAATACATACATGAGGTACTGGTCTATCCTGTAACCCTTGAAATATTTCCGGGAAGTACCAATCAGGAGGTCTCCTTTGAGCTTTATGAAGACGATGGGGAAAGCAACGATTACAAAAAAGACATATTCAGCAAAACCATGTTTACTTGTACAACCCAGAAAGAGGGTTATGAGGTAAAGATCAATGAGCGGGAAGAACAGGGGTATAAGATACCAGGTGAAAGGAATTTCGTCATAAAAATGCACATAAATGAAAAGCCAGAATCAATTCTTGTGAACTCTAAAAAAGTCAAACTGACAAGTCTGGCTACGCTTGAAAAAACCATCAATACGGATTTTGAAAAAATATCAGGAACCTGGAATAAAGATACAGGGGAATGTATAATAAAAATCCCTGATAATGGGAAGGCAAGCATTATACAAATAAATAAGTAGAGGGGATAATACAGTAGAATTTGCTTAAAGGAAAAAACCCTGGTTATTTTTGATCAGGGTTTTTTGTAAGTCTTATTTTAATCATCTTCCAAAATCTCCTTCACCCTTCCAACTTCACCGGTTTCCAGCCTTACTTTTATTCCGCGATGATGGGTGGGTGAGCTGGTAAGGATATCTTTTACATATCCTTCCGTTAAGTCTCCTGAGCGTTGGTCCTGTTTTAAAACTATCAAAACCCTTAAACCTGGCTTTATATTAGATCGAGTTGTTCCATTCATTTTTAAAGCTACATTTTATTGTTTGAAAATAGCACAAAGTCAAAAGAAGTTTCAGGCAAAGACGGCGAAAGGTTTTACGCAAAGCTCCCAAAGAGTTCATGTCATTATAAGGGCTAACGATAGATAACATTTTGCCTCAACTTAAGCACAACAAGGAGTAAATATTCTTTGTGCCCTTTGCGAAAAAATCTTGGCGGTCTTTGCGTGAACTTTCCCAATCATTTCTCATAACAAAAAGTAATCACCAATAAAAATTGCTCATTGGCTATTCGAATTAATCCTTATCACTTTTACGTTATCAGTGAGAAAAATTAATAGGAAAAACTTAAAATGATCACAACAGATATATGCATTATTGGAGCAGGACCGGTTGGTTTATTTGCTGTATTCGAAGCAGGACTACTTAAAATGCGATGCCATTTAATTGACTACCTTCCACAAGTTGGTGGACAATTATCCGAGATCTATCCTCAAAAACCGATTTATGATATTCCCGGTTATCCAACGGTAAAAGCGCAAGAGCTGGTGGATAATTTAATGGATCAAATTGCACCTTTTCACCCTACTTTTTCTTTGGGAGAAAGAGTGGAAAGCCTTGATCGCCAGGAGGACGGTTCCTTTATTGTAAAGACCAATGAGGATACTTCAGTTGCTTGTAAAGTAGTGGTAATTGCCGGCGGATTAGGCTGCTTTGAACCTCGTAAACCGGAGATCGAAGGCCTAGAAAAATACGAAGGAAAAGGAGTGGCTTATATGGTGAAGAATCCGGAGCTTTTCAGAGACAGAAAAGTTGTACTTGCAGGTGGTGGAGATTCAGCATTAGATTGGACGATCTTTTTAGCGAATCTGGCCAAAGAAGTTACCCTTGTTCACCGAGGGGAAACTTTCAGAGGCGCACCCGATTCCGCTGAAAAAGTTTTTGATCTGGCAAAAGCAGGGAAAATTAATCTTATCCTTAAATCCAATATTACCAGCATAAGCGGAAACGGACATTTGAAAGAAGTTTCTATATTAGGAAAAGATAAAAATACCTTTAATCTGGAGGCAGATCATTTGATTCCTTTATTTGGACTGACACCAAAATTAGGACCTATTGCAGAGTGGGGGTTGAATATTGATAAAGCGGCCATTAGTGTAAATACGGAAGATTATTCTACCAATGTAGAAGGGATCTATGCCATAGGTGACATCAATACTTATCCGGGTAAATTAAAGTTGATTCTATGTGGTTTTCATGAAGCAGCACTAATGGCCCAAAGTGCCTTCAGGTATGTATATCCCGACCAAAAATTAAGTTTCAAGTATACCACGGTTAATGGAGTCAATGCTTTTTAATAATGATCAACATTACAATTGAAGATAGAAATGGGGAGAGGAATACTATAGAAATCCCGACAGACATGAACCTAAGTCTGATGGAAATTCTTAAAGCTTCCAATTACAATATTCTTGCTACCTGTGGAGGAATGGCGCTGTGTGCCACATGTCATGTGCAGGTTCTGGAAGGTGAGGATAATCTTCCATCCCCAAATGATGCAGAGTTGGATATGCTTGATACATTACCCAATGCAACTTTTGAAAGTCGTCTGGCCTGCCAAATAAGAATAAGTGATGAAATGGAAGGAGCAGCTTTTAAGATTTTAGGTGAAGAGCAATAAAGTCTGAATCTGAATTAATGGAATGGGTTGAATTTTGGAATTAGACCTGCTAATTCCAGTATTTTTAACCTCCCTCACCAATCCCCGTTTATTTTAAAGTTTAATTAAAAATGAATGCACCATCAGGGAAAATATACAATCCTAGTACATTGGCTTGCCAGGTATGGAGCTTTTTCTATTGGGATGGTCTACGTTCTGGTAGGCGTTGTAGCATTGTTGTCTCTGATGCAAGTTGTAGATGGTGGTGCGGATGAAGACAGTATTATAGAATCATTCAAAAATATTCCCTTAGGGGAAATTTTTATTTGGCTAATAATCGGAGGCATGTTTGGTTACATTTCCTGGAGAATATTTGAAGCCCTTACAGATCCTTATAGGTACGGGAAAAGTTTTAGAGGAATTGTCAAAAGAACAGGAATAGTATTAAGTGCCCTTGCTTATTTGGTAATAGCTTTTTCAGGCATTCAAGTATTGCTTGGACTTGGAAGTGAAGACAGCGGACAAAAAGAACAACAGTTGATCATTGCAAAAGTATTTGAATGGAACGGCGGGGAATTTCTTGTAGGCGGCGTGATTATAGGTTTTACCGGCCTTATGGAGTTTAAATATGTAATAACCGGCGCCTATGATCCAAGGATGGCTACAGAAAATCTTTCAATTCTTAAACAAAGGGTTATTAATTTTCTGGCTTGGATTGGTCATTTTTCCAGAGGAATTTTATTGCTGATTATCTCTTATACATTTATACTGGCGGCAATACAATCAGACCCTAAAGAAGCAGTCAATACGGATAAGGCTTTTAATTTTATTGGGGAAGGAATCTTCGGACACCCTTTATTTGTAATAATAGCCATAGGTACAATTTGTTATGGACTATTTATGTTCACCCTAGGATTTTTTTATCAGTTTAAAAGAGAAATATAAAAGTTCTCTTTGACCTTGTTAAGACAGATTACTAACGGCTAATAGCTCAAAATCTATTCCCTTTCCTTTTTGTTCATCCTTATCATTTCTCCAAAGCCAAAGTTCATTGCTAACGCATTTACTGCCTGGGCAATCCTTTTAATCTTCGTGTGATCTGTCTTGGCGGTTTCGATCCAGTTTGAAAAATACCTCTGGTGGCCTTTAGGTAAACTGTTAAAAAAGTCCAAAGCTATAGGTTCATCGTTCAGGCATTCTATAAAATCTGATGATAATGGCTTTTCTTGAGTATCCACCTCCATTTCTACCTGCACTTCATCATCTTTTTCCTTTCTTATTGCTTTTCTGATGGTTCCGTTGAGCGCCATTATGAAATTTCCTTCACCCATGGGAAGAAGGCCCACACCCTCAAAAGCATACTTATCTAATTTCCCTTTTACCCTGAATGATTTTTTATTTCCCGGTAATAATTGTTCCGCAATATCCAATGGCACTAAGATATAACTCCATCCGGTCTTTTCGCCTTTTTGAGCAAATCTGTCTATTATAGCTGTAAATCGAACCATTCTTTAAAATGTATATAAGCAAAAGTAGAAATATAAGAATAAACCGCGGTTATCTTTCCCCAAGTTCTGTTAAGGATATTCAAACCCATTTAGCCATGTTACGTCTCTGAAACGGACAATATTTAAGAAATTGAAGCAAAAAACTTTTATCTTAGGGCTTAAAAAATCTCCCTTCTATCGGATAAAAGTTTATAAGTTCGAAGAATGGAAGGTTAGCTCAAAAAATTGTAATTCTAGCATATGGGCCATTTGCCAAAACTAATTGAAGATTTAGCGCTGATACTGATTGCCGGAGCAATCATTACATTACTTTTTAGAAGAATTAAACAACCCCTGGTATTGGGTTATATTATCGCAGGTTTATTGGTTGGCCCTCACATATCTATTGTTCCTACTGTAGTAGATAATGCAAATATTAAGACCCTTGCAGAAATTGGAGTGATCTTCCTGTTGTTCAGTCTTGGCTTGGAATTTAGTTTTAAAAAATTGGTCCGTGTTGGGGGATCGGCATCCATAACGGCTTTTGTTGAAATTATTTTTATAACAGTCGTGGGTTATTTCGTTGGAAAATGGATGGGCTGGTCTACAATGGACAGTTTGTTTTTAGGAGGAATGCTGGCAAGTTCGTCCACTACCATTATTATTCGTGCATTTGATGAGCTGGGAATGAAAACAAAGCAATATACCCGGATTGTATTCGGTGTATTGGTAGTAGAGGATATTGTGGTTATCCTGCTTATGGTGTTATTATCCACTGTGGCTGTTACCAAGCAATTTCAGGGGATGGAGATGGTATATACTGTTTTTAAGTTGTTGTTTTTCCTTGCGTTATGGTTTATTGCTGGTATTTTTTTATTACCCACTTTTTTGAAAAAGGCAAAAAAACTACTTGATGAGGAGACTTTGCTAATACTTTCTATTGGTCTTTGCCTCGGGATGGTGGTGGTAGCGACTCAGGTTGGTTTTTCTGCTGAGTTGGGTGCATTCATTATGGGCTCCATCCTGGCTGAAACCACTTCAGCTGAAAAAGTTGAACACGTACTGAAGCCAGTAAAAGACCTTTTCGCCGCGGTGTTTTTTGTATCTGTTGGAATGTTGATTGATCCGCAGACAATCTTAGAATATAAATGGCCTGTTCTGTGGGTAACATTATTGGCTTTATTTGGAAAACTGTTCAGCACCACAATAGGCGCGCTTCTGTCAGGGCAACCATTAAAGCAATCGGTGCAGGTGGGAATGAGTATGGCACAGATAGGGGAGTTTGCTTTCATTATTGCTACATTGGGACTTACCTTAGGCGTCACCAGCGACTTTTTATTCCCGGTAGCTGTTGGGGCGTCTGCGATTACCACTTTTACCACGCCCTACATGATCAAATTTTCAGAACCCTTTTATAATTTAATTGTAAGAATACTTCCAGAAAGGTGGGTGAAGGTATTAAATAATTATTCTTCCAGCACGCAAAATATACAAGCCGAAAGCGATTGGAAACTGCTATTGAAGTTTTATGCGAATGTTGCCCTCACTAACGGTATTGTAATTTTAGCGATCATGCTGGTTTCGATAGAATTCCTGATGCCTTTCTTAGTTGGAAAAATGGAGAATAGGATCACCAGTGGTATTATAGTACTTGTTATTACACTTGGAGCAATGACTCCGTTTCTGTGGGCGCTTATGGCAAAAAGACCAGGCATTCTTACTTATAGAGAATTGTGGTTGGATAAAAAGTACAACAATGGACCTTTATTAATGTTGGAAGGTTTCAGGAGTTTGCTTGGTATCCTGCTTATTGGTTTTTTGGTAGATAGATTGTTCTCAGCCAAAATTGCAATATTGGTTGCCGTTCCAATTATAGTTGTAGTGTTGGTGGTTTTTTCTAAAAGAATTCAAACCCTTTATCAACGTATTGAAGGTAGATTTCTAAGTAATCTTAATGCCAGGGAAAATGCTTCCAATATAGAGGAAGCCCTGCGAAGAAAGTTTGATCCTCAATCGGATTTATCTCCGTGGGATGCACATATGGTAGATTTGGAGGTAAATCAACAGGCGGAATATATAGGTAAAACACTTGTTGAATTAGGCTGGCGTGAGAAGTACGGGGTTAATATTGCCTACATCAAGCGTGGAGATAAATTGATTTATGCTCCTAAAAGGCATAATAAACTGTTGCCATTTGATCGGGTAGGTGTTATTGCCACTGATTTACAAATGCAGCAATTTAAACCCATATTCGACGCTACCGAACACGTTGATGCAGAGGAAAATGATATTGATGATATTGCTTTACAAAAAATTGTGGTAGATGAACATACCAAATTAAAAGGCAAGACCATTCGCAGTTCGGGAATCCGCGAACGTACAAATGGGCTTGTAGTTGGAATAGAAAGAAATAAAAAAAGAATATTAAATCCGGATTCTACTACTGTATTTGAATGGGATGATATTGTATGGATAGTTGGGGAAAGGAAAAAAATACAAAAATTAATTGTGGAATAAGTCCGAACCTGGTCCGAACCAGAATTAGTGGAATGGATGAAATTTGGAATTGAATTAACCTAAAATTCCACTTTTTCCAACAATTCTAAAATTCAGGTTCAGACTAAAAATTCTGGTTCGGACGTCTTAGGAAGTAAACTTGACCAAGGTTACAAAATCGTTGCCTCCATCGTCACCTGCGCTTTCCACTTCTTTAAATTTTCTGAGCGTAGTTCGAACGGTGTTTTTTAAAATGCCATTGCCCCTCCCGTGAACTATTTTGGCTTCCTTTATTCCTAGCAATATGGCTTCATCTACCCAGACAGGAAGCTCGATCATCACTTCTTCTTTCATTTTTCCCCTGACGTCCAGTTCAAATTTGAAATGCATCAGTTTTTCTTTGGTGTCAATTCCTGAAGATTCTACCATGTTGCCTTTAATCCCTCGTTTGTCTTCTGCAATAACTGGTGGGTTGGCCCGGGAAACTTTATTCCTTTTTACAGAAACTTTCATAATACCCAGCGCTACCTGTAAATCGTTCCCTTTTACTGAAATTACTTCGCCCACGGAGTCTTGTCCATTAATTTTTACAAAATCGCCTACTTTAATTGTGTCCATAATATTTTAAGTCGGTTTTCAAGCAGCATTAAAATCAGATGTTTTTTCTGCTTTTGGGTAAAAAATATATTTCAGTTGTTTTTTATTAATATCCATACAATACATTTTTTAAAATCGCAGATCTTAATAATTGATTGAAATATACTTCGAAAAAATGCGAATTGTCAACAGAAAATGGTTGAATTTTTTAATATTTTAAAAGCACGACATCCTTGCTTCTTTATTTATATCCTTACAATTTGTCCTTTATTTAATACACCTCTCATATCCTATTAAAGTTTACAAGATTTCATTTGTCAAATATTTCTAAAATAGCACCCTGATATTTTTGATAGGAAAACTATGAAAGGAAATCATTTTCAATTAACAAACAAAAAGGAAGTTACTCGTAAAATTCAGGCTGTGGAATCTACTTTGGATCAATTAAAGCAAGAGTTAAGGACAGAACTTGAAAGAACCAATGAGGTTTTTGAAGACTATTACGTTTTAAGAAAAGGAAATGGTAAAATATCTCTTCATGTATCTAAGCTTGGAAAGTCCGATATTATAAAGCAAAAAATACAGGAAGTTGCCCAGAGTATAAAAGATTAGAGCCTAGGAGAACGATAGTCAGGTGCTTTCCTCTTACCTCAAACCTCGACCTTCAAAAGCTACTCTGTGCAGGGAATGCTTATATAGAAAGCACTCCCTTTATTTTCTTCACTATCAAACCAGATTTTTCCGCCATGTAATTCTACGATGGTCTTTGTGATGGACATTCCTAATCCTACTGTTTTTTCACCTTTTAATCCAACCCTGGCTGCTCTGGTAAATTTGTCGAAAAGGAAGGGATGCAAGTGAACAGGTATCCCTACACCATCATCCTTTACAATAATTAATAATGTTGAATCTGTATTATTAATAGTAATAGAAATATGCCCGTTTTCCCTCGTGAATTTAATGGAATTGGCAATTAGGTTATTCACAGCCTGGAGAAGTTTCACTTCATCTGCAACGATAAAAATTTTATTTTCGGAAGAAATGACGCTAAATGTTTTACCAATCTCTGCATGTGACCATTTATAAACCTCCACCAGGTTATTGATTTTTTCTACAATATCTATTCTGTCTTTTACAAGGTCGACCTTTGTAGAAAGCAACAATTCATTGTTGACCAACCGCGTAATCAGATCAATGGAACTGTTACAGGTGTCATCTATTATTCTAAAATATCTTTTTATTTCGTCGAATTTCTCTCCATTCAGCTCTTTTTTCAAAATAGAGGATAGCAATTGAATGGTATTTATCGGCCTTGTTAAGTCATGGGCCAAAATTTCTAAAATTGAATTCTTCTTTGAATTGATATTGTAAAGCAGCTCTTCAAACTTCTTCAGGGGGTTATCTCATCTATAGAACCTGCAAGCCAGTTAATTTCTTCATTTACATTTTTTACAGTGTAAACTTTGGCCATAAGCCACTTGGTGCGTTTAATAAATGTAATTCTAAACTGGAAGCTTTTTGGGGTGCCATCTTTTAAAATTTCACTTAACGAGTGGATTACATGATTTTTATCTTCTGCGTGGATGGTTTCAAGTAATGAACGATGGTCTGATAATTCATAACGGCTTTTTCCCCAGATTTTTTCGACGGCAGGATTGACATAAACCAAAGATTCAAAATGAAAATCAAAAATGAAATAACCTACCTCGCTCTGATCCCTGATATTACTAAAGATTTGGTGCTCTAGTTCAGGCCTTAACTTCTTTATTCCTTGTTTTTTCATTGAATGTATATTCAACTTTATTTTATTCACGATTATCCAACAGCCAAGTTGCGGTTGTTTGTGGTTGTAAGAGTCAGGGATAGGATTTGTTTTGGAACAAATCTTATTTTTGATGTATGTACAAAAGAGAAGAAGCCGCTCAGCTACGACAAGCCTTCTGGACTACGTTCGGTCAATACATTGCCCCACATCCTTCGTCGGAGGGTTTAAGGGTAAATTGGCTGAATTATAATACGCGTCTTAAGCACGTTTATTTCCGAATGCATGCAGACCAGAAAACGGCTTCGATCAGAATTGAAATAACACATCCTGATCTGGAAGTCCAGGAGTTGTTTTTTGAACAATTTGTGACACTTAAAAGCTTTTTACATAGCTGCCTGGAAGAGGATTGGGAGTGGCTTTTACATATCCCTGAGGAAAATGGTAAAATTATCAGCAGAATTTGCAAAACCCAGTCCCCGGTAAACATATTTAATCGGGAGGATTGGCCGGAATTAATTTCTTTTTTGAAGCCCAGAATCGTTGCCTTAGACGCATTCTGGACAGACGCGAGGTATAGTTTCGACTGGTTGAAAAATGGGTGATCATCAAAAATCATACACACGCTATATTTTGAATTTTTGAAAAAAAATAAATTCAAGCGAGAACATATCTTGGCGCTAAAATATCCTTGTTAAAATTTACTAATGAAACTGTCTGAAGTTATTAAAAAAAATGCCATTGTGTTTTCTGCGGCATTACTGTCGCTTGTTATTATTACTAATGTCGTGCTGATAATTTATAATAATAAAATCATTGAAAAAGCTTATCAAATTCAGCTGGAGAATGAAAAGATAAAGACACATTTTACTTTATTGTGGAATGATGGGGTCCGTAACCTTGACCTTGCAATCAGAGGATATGTAATTACCAAGCAAGATAAAATGCTTTTCCCTTATGAAAATGCCTTGAAGTTTTATAAAGAGCATATGACTGCATTAAAAGAGGCAATTAAAGGTCATGGCGAAGAAAATAAAAATGCACTTGCAGAGATTGAAGAAAAGTATAACGATCACTTAAAGTATACAAATTACCTTTTAGATTTAGTAAAGAAGGACAGTATTGAGACTTTTAAAGCGGAACTCGAAAAAGATAAGGGATATGATTTGTGGATTGTTTATGAAAAGAACTCCAACAAGATCATGAAGAGTTTTAATGACCTTAACCTTACTGCAAAAGCAGATTATGAAAAAGCAAATAAAAGGATCATTATCCTTCAGGTAATCCTTGCCTTATTAGGTTTGCCGACTATTTTCTTCATGGTATACAAAATCCGTAAGGATAAAGAAAACCGACAAAAGTTGTTCATCGAACTGGAGAAAAATAACAGGACTTACTTATTCGACCCAGGAACGCCTCTGGTAGCAACAGATGAAAAAGTGTTGATCAATGATTCGATTGTAAACCTTAAAAATGCTGCCGATTTTATAAGTCAGATCAGTAAAGGGAATTTTGAAGTAGATTGGCAAAAGTTAAATAAGGAAAACAGGGAACTGAACCAAAAAAACCTGATTGGCGAACTCATTCAAATGAGAGAAAAGATGAAGGGTTTGAAAAGTGAGGACCAAAAGAGAATCTGGACCGCTGACGGACTTGCTTCTTTATCTGAAATTATCCGTAACCACCAGCACGATTTAAAGGACCTGTGTTATCAGGTGCTTGTTTTTGCAGTAAAATATATGAATGCCCAGCAAGGAGGACTGTTCCTTGTTCAGGAAGATGAAGAAGGAACCACT
>DASPJL010000101.1:0-9778 GCA_035628645.1 Cytophagales bacterium
AATTTTTTTTCCTGGTTTATAAAAAAACTGGAACCAGAATGGAATTTGTCCGGCGGTAATTCCGCTTAAATCACCTTCAAAGTAATGTCCGCTATAATTTAAATGTGTACTTCCACCCAGCATTAATATGCCTTTGGTAAAAACCTCAGGAGATAAGTCGTAGTCAGAAAGCGTCAGGATCTGCCTGATGCCTGTTCTTCTTATCGCCTTTATCATTTCGCCGGTAATGGGAATATGTTTGGTGGAAGCTTCTGATGTTCCTGAGCTTAAAGCAAAGTACTTTACAGTTCCCGGCCAGCATACATCTCTATCGCCGGCTTTTGTCTTATACCACCATTCGTTGTATATTTTGTTGTAATTGTAAACAGGAAGCTGTTCTTTAAATGCCTTATAAAATGTTTTGCTTTCTCCTTCATTTATAAGCTTTTGAAGGATCATATTAAACCTATATTTCTTTCCAAATTGTGTTTTGCGTGCTTTGCTTAGTAGCTCAAAAAGTTCTTCTCTCTGAAGGTCCAGGGGCGAGGTATTGGCTTGCTCAATGCTCTTTCTCACTTTTATCCCCTGCTGAAGCAATTTACCTAATATAGCCATAACTAATCTAGGGTTTAATTTAACCGATAAAACTCAAAATTATCCTTTAATTAGATAATTTTATGGCGTGAATTTATTAAAATATTTTAAACTACCTTTTTTCTTTCGTTTTTAGTTTGGAAAATATGTCAATAGCAGAAAACATTAAAACAATCAAAAGTGAGTTATCTGCGGAGTGCAAACTTATAGCTGTAACCAAAACCCATCCCGCAAAAGTTTTATTGGAAGCCTATCGGGCCGGGCACAAAATAATGGGGGAAAATAAGGTACAGGAAATGGAAGAAAAATACCAGCAGCTTCCAAAAGACATCGAATGGCATATGATCGGACATTTGCAAACCAACAAGGTAAAATACATTGCTCCTTTTGTAAACCTTATCCATTCTATTGATTCTCTTAAACTATTAAAGGAAGTTAATAAACAGGCACAAAAAGCCGGTCGGGTAATTGACTGCCTGTGTCAGGTTCATATCGCACAGGAAGAAACTAAATTTGGTTTTTCAGCGGAAGAGATTATGTCAATTATTTCTTCTAAGGAATTAGAAGCGCTTAAGAATGTGCGAATAACCGGATTAATGGGCATGGCAACAAACACTGTAGATGACGAGCAGATACGCAAAGAATTTAAAAGTTTAAAAACCTTGTTCGATCATTGTAAAGAATTTAACAAAGAGAATGTGGAAATAAAAGAGCTCTCTATGGGGATGAGCAGCGATTATAAAATTGCTATAGAGGAAGGGAGCACTTTAATCAGGGTCGGAAGCGCTATCTTTGGACACAGAAATTATCTTTAAAACCAACAGAACTATGCATAAATTCTTTTTACTGGCAGGATGTTTATTAATGGCGCTATCAGTTGCAATTGGTGCTTTTGGCGCCCATGGATTAAAGGAAGTACTTCAACGTACCCAAAGAATTGAAACTTTTGAGACAGCAGTAAAGTATCAATTTTATCATTCCCTGGCTATACTTTTTTTGGGCATTTTAATGTTTCATTTTCAACATAAATTTCTAAATGGCGCCGGCTTCTTATTTATTGCAGGTATAATTATTTTTTCAGGATCGTTGTACGTGCTTTCGTTGACAGGGATCAAATGGCTTGGAGCCATTACCCCAATAGGTGGGCTGGCCTTTATTGCGGGATGGGTGCTTGCTTTTATTGCGTTGCTAAATCTGCCTGCCCTTAAGGGCTGACTTTTGCTTCCGATCTCGGAATCACGTTTGCAATCAACTTAATCTCGTCCTTTTCTTTTATAGAATTTGAAAGAATTATAATGGATTTGGATTGGATTCCTATTTTATTTTCCGTATTAAATTTGATTTTTATTTCCCCTGCTTCAGATGGGAAAATAGGCTTTCTTGACCAGTCCACAATTGTGCACCCGCAGGAGGTTAACACATTGGATATAATCAATGTTTCTTTACCGTCATTTACAAACCTGCAGGTATATTCCAATACTTCCCCTTCCATGGCTTCGCCCAGATTTACTTCATCTTCTATAAAATTAATTATCGGAAGATGT
The DNA here is from genome assembly GCA_035628645.1 of Cytophagales bacterium. Classification (GTDB taxonomy): domain Bacteria; phylum Bacteroidota; class Bacteroidia; order Cytophagales; family Cyclobacteriaceae; genus DASPJL01. The sequence goes on from DASPJL010000101.1 coordinate 2,118, forward strand.
TTAATTTGCTCATTCTGCTTTTGTGCATAAAGAGAAAAATTAAAAAAATATAAAACAGGCAAAATAATAATGAGCCTCATAAAGAATTAATTAAACCTTAAACTGTTGATTATTTTTAGAGGAATTTCAACTTTCCAAGGGAAGATTGATTTAGGGTTAAAAACGAAAATAAAAGTTTAAAAGTTGATAGATTTTGAACGTATTTTTTCAAGTATCAGTATTTTAAAAAAGATAATTTAATGGATAAATCTTCAGAAATTCTTAAGGCCTTTGGTAATAAAGTGAGAATCAGAGCGTGTGGCCTGTGCGTTGATGATAATAAAATACTTTTGATCAAGCATTTGCAAATCGGGAAAAATGGGCATTTATGGATTCCACCGGGTGGAGGTTTAAATTTTGGTGAAAGTATTGAAGAATGTCTGATCCGCGAATTTAAAGAAGAAACAGGATTAACGGTTTCAGTAAAAGACCTCCGGTTCGTCTACGAATATTTACAACCACCGCTTCATGCAGTTGAATTATTTTTTAAGGTAGAAATAATAGAAGGAACATTGATAAAAGGAATTGATCCTGAGTTGTCTCCCCAGAACCAAATGATTGATGAAGTAAAGTTTTGTGATAACGATTTTCTTAATTCACATAGTCCGGATTATTTTCATGGAGCAATTGGTATTGCCCAAAACATCGAAGGTTTATTAAAGTTGAAGGGCTATCATTATTCCTCTTAAAGAAGGCTAAAAATCTTACCTTTTAGAAACAATCAGGTCGATTTTATCCTAAAAATTGATATAATTGCAGATACGAATGTTTATTAATAAGGATTTTACATTAAACGCGACTTCCTTTTAAACAAAAAGATTTGAATTCCGAAGGCTATTTCATTGAAAACTATTTACAGACCAAGATCAAAGATGAGTCTTTTGATGTTGATCTTATATCTCAATTTGATCTTTGCATTCAGTTATATGAAAGATCATTTAGCTTTTGCGTAATTGACTCATATAGTAACCGTTGCCTTCTTTTGGAATCTTATGACCTGCCACATTATCCTGATAGATCTTTTAGTGATCAACTGAATTATATTTTTGAAGACCACCACTTTCTTACGGCTGGTTTCTGGAAAACCGTAAAGATTTCAATCAGCAACAAGCAATATTCGCTTATTCCCTCTGCTTTGTTTAAATCCTCGGCCTTATTCAAATACCTGGAGTATCACACAGCCTATGACCCAAAGGTTCATACCATATATCAATACAAACATGACCTTCCCGAATCAATAAATGTATTTGCCGTAGACTCCGAAGTCATAAATAAGGTAAAAAGTTTTTATCCCGAAAATAAGGTAAAAGTCATTCACCAAACTTCTACTTTAATTATGGGAGCTATGAAGGATCAGCAATCAATGTCTCTGAAAACAATTTATCTGACCGTTCATAAAAACTCTTTTACTCTCATTCTTAAGAATGAAAATGCTTTAGAATATTGTAATACTTTTTCCTATTTCTCTGCGAACGAGTTTATTTATTATTTAATGTTTATTGCTTCTACCTTAAATATTAATAAGAAGACTACGAAGTTGGTTCTATTGGGAGATATAGATAAGGATTCCGAAGAATATTCAAAGATCATACAGTACTTTAAGTTTATATCTTTTGGTGAAAAGCCTTCATACCTAAAGTATGGGTATGTTTTCGATGAAGTATCGGATCATCAGTTTTTTGACTTATACAGTATTTACCTTTGTTAATTATGGCTGAAAAAGTTGCCATTTTTCCCGGCTCATTCGATCCTTTTACCAAAGGACATGAAGATATTGTAAAACGAGGCCTCCGCATCTTTGATAAAATAATTATCGGAATTGGCCACAATACAAGCAAACAACGCTATTTCGATCTGAAAGAGATGGTCGGGTTAATAAAGGAAACTTTTAAAGATCATCCTAATGTAGAGGTATTGGTTTATAATGAGTTAACTGCTGAACTGGCCCGGAAAAACAATGCAAATTATATACTTAGGGGCCTTAGGAATACAACGGATTTTGAATTTGAAAACGGCATTTCACAAATGAACAGGTATTTGTATGCAGACCTGGATACTGTTTTTTTAATTACCTCGCCGCAATTTGCTGCCATCAGCTCTACCATTATCAGGGAAGTACATAAATTCGGCGGAGATGTATCCAGCTTTCTGCCTTACAAACTGTGAAATTCTGAATTAGGATAAATGGATTCGAGTACAAAGGACGGAAACGACATTAAATCATTCCATCTCGCCCATCCGGTTAAGACATTATTCTACAATTTTTTCCATTTCATGATAGGCTCTTATTACTTCGTTAATTGAGCGATAAGAATTATACAAAGCTTCCTTAGCTTCTTTTTCATTTAACCATTTAATGTCTTCGATATCTTCTTCATACTGAGGCTTCATTTTTGAATCATCAAGGCATTTCATTTTATACCAACTGGTCTTCTTTAAGATCCTTTTCCCATTCATGGTGTAGGTATGCCAGGTGGATATAATCTTCTTTTCCAGGGCTACTTTAATATTGCATTCCTCTTCAACTTCCCTTATAGCGCCTTCTTCTGTACTTTCTTTTTTCTCTAATTTACCTTTTGGTAAATCCCATTTTTTTAATCTATAAATGAAAAGGATCTTACCATCCTTAACTACAACCCCGCCTGCTGCTTTTATTACTTTAAATTGTTCTTTAACAAAATGAACTACAGAATCCTGATCATCCACAGCAAAAGTGATGGAGTGAAGCTTCTTCAGCTTTTTATCCCTCATCTTTTGGAAAATCTTATCTATCTGATCAATACTACAATCCCAAACCAACACATGCCCTGTAAACTTTATTGGAAGCAACCCCTCGTCTGCCTTTCCGTTAATTATTATATTAAAATCTTCCTGCCGAAAGTCCTTTTCTATTTTCTTGATTTCAACTGGAATATCGTTTACAAACAATTTCATTCGTGAGTAGGTTTGAGGTGTGGGACACAAGGTGTGAGGAAGTTCAATTGAAACTTCCTGTTTTTTTTAATTAAATCATTTGTTTTCATAAACTTTTCAGACTTTCTTTTAATTATCACTACTTGTTCCGATTCTTTTTCGTCCCTCGCATCAGAGAATTACAGCACCAATATTGCCATGGTTTTAATATCAGATCTAATTCGGGCAAAAATATAAGTTTAATGGCAAAATGAGGGAAAAAAATATTCAAGCTCAATAAAAAGACCAAACACTTTACAGCATCTGGCCTTTTTTATCATTATTCCTATTGTTATCCTACTACTTCATACAATACCTCTCCATAATTATCAATAAAAGCCCTGTAATATGTTCCTTCAAATACATAATAAGTGATGCCATCTATAAATACTTTATGATATCCATAAGGTAATGCATCTACAATAGCACCAACAGGAGGAGCGACTACAAAATAATGGTTTAATCTCCTGTCATGTCTGTAATAGGCGCCGTAATAATAGAAATAAACACTTGGACCAATTACTATCCGTTTATAATTGGAAGGAAGAATTCTTACCCTTGCTCCTACCGGTGGCGCCACAACTACATAGCCTTTTTTAGAAGGCTTATAAAAAATCCCGTCATTGTAAGAATAATTTACACCACCATGCAGAATTCTTGTGGCAGTAGAAGGGGTTTTTGACACAGAACTTCTATATTTTGGAAGATTTTTATACTGATCATGCCTTCCCGTTTGGGAATTATTAAATGACTCCCTCGTTTTAACCTGCTGACTATTTCTTCCCCCTGAAGTCCGGCCTGTACTTTCAGAGCGTGTGACCCGATTTCCTTTATCTTTTCCTCTGTTTTGCTCATTATTCCTGCTATTACCTCTACCCTTGCCAGAATCCGCATAAGCTTGAAATGTAAAAGAAAATGCTATTCCAATAATAAGCAGGTAATTGATTGTTTTGTACGTTTTCATTTTTGTTTTCTTTAAGGTGAATAACATTAGTCAGTTTTCAATTTTGTATGTTTCCCTTCTCCCTTTTGAAAGAAAGCGCCGGTTTAAAATCTGTTTTTTGTGTTAACTGCAAAAGAGGTGCAAGAAAAAACTGAAACCCGAAAGAATAGATAATCCGGCTTTTTCTCCAGGCAGATTTGGGTTATTATTATACCGTTAAGAACATGGTTTTGAAAATACATTTAAAAATTATTCAGTGATTTTCTATAAACTATTGATTTGTATAATCGTCCAATTATTTAATAATTTCACACCTTATGAAAGCAATAAAATCACAGGCATCCCAGGAAATCTCAGAGAAACTTCTTGAAATCGAGGCGATTAAATTAAACCCTAAAACCCCTTTTAAATGGGCTTCCGGCTGGAATTCCCCCATTTATTGTGATAATAGATTAACACTTTCCTATCCTGCCATTCGTACACTCATTAAAAACGAATTCGTCAAGCTCATCCAATCAGAATTTTCTTCTGTTGAAGCTATTGCAGGAGTGGCGACTGCCGGTATTCCTCAAGGCGCTTTAATTGCCGACGCGTTAAACATCCCATTTCTGTATGTAAGAGCAAATGCCAAATCACATGGTCTTGAAAATAAAGTGGAGGGCAAAATCTCTCCGGGACTTAAAATAGTAGTAATAGAAGACCTGGTTTCTACCGGAGGCAGTTCTATTGCTGCTGTGGAAGCTTTAAGACAAGCAGGTGCGGATATTCTGGGATTGGCTGCAATATTCACTTATGGTTTTGATGTTGCTGTTCAGAATTTTGCCAAATCAGACATTAGAACCGAATATTTATGTGATTACGCTACGATGGTGGAGCTGGCTCAACGTAAAAACTACATTTCTGAAGAAGACCATGCCTCGCTTATAAAATGGAGGCAAAACCCAGGTGCATGGTCTCCAAAGTGAACGGAAGAAAAGTTCTATTAAAATTTTAAAAGCCGAAATTCGTTAAGAGGTGCTGATAATAATTTCAAGCGTTTTAAATTTAAATTATTTGATTTTAAATGACTGACATGAGCAAAAGCAACATTTACCTTTTATTGGCAATTGTCCTTTTTTGTTTTAGCTGTAAGCAAACCAGAGAAGGAAAAAAGGTTTCCAGAGTTAAGTTAGATTCGATAGCTTATGAGGTAACAGTGTTGGAGGATAGCATTCAAAATTCATGGCAGGTGATGACGAAGAATGAGGAGGAAATGTTTTTTAACATAAAAAGGCTTTTGCAAGAAATAGAATACATTCCAGGTCATGATCCCCGACCTTTGGATACTTTAAAAAAGGCAAATGAAGCTACTCAAGCCATGAGGTATAATCAGGAGACCATGAGGGAATCAGCTTTAATTGACCGGTATGATGAAGCGGTTTCAAACCTGGTAAACAATGTCAGAAAATATTCAAATACCGTCAAAGGAATAGAGAGACATCAGGTGGCGGTTCAGTTGCTTGAAGAAATACCTCAACAATATCAGAAAATCTATTTAAACCGGGTCCATTATGATTTTCATATCGAGGACTACAACAAGCTGGTAGAAAAGAATAAAAAAAGACTGGAGAAGTATAATCCAAAGTATGCTTCTCTGGAGTCGAAGCCTATGTTTCGGTTGAGCGAATAAGGATTAATCGAGTGAGCCTGGGATCAAGCGGAATTTCTGGGTCGTAGATTTTTAAGGATCTGTCGGGAAAATTGGGGGAAAGAAACATACTTAAAACGATAAGGAACCTTTTTCAGCATCAAACAAAATATTTATTGGTGTCCTAAAAAGGTCAAAGTGTTTTTCGATAATAAGTATTTTTTGTAATTTAAAACCTTGGATTCTAATTACCGGACATTCCTTAAAAAGGAGTAATCTTTCCTAAAACCTTCCCTCCTTATTCTAAGCTTATAGTGAACTTATCGCGACCTTATAGCGATATTATAGCGATGTGTCTTCATTCATTCTCCTTGCATCCTTCGATCATCCTCCAATGGTCTGGTATCCATAATAAACATGACCCTTCCTGAAATAAGTTGACAGTAGTTACTGTTAAAACTAAAAATAATTTACACTTTAAATTGATAATCCTAATTGTACTTTACAAGGATTAGAATTACTTCTGAAATAACTTTACAGTAGGCAAAGGTTACTTCTTTCTAATTTTCATTTTGGCTTGTTTTCTTTCATATTTTAATTTTCTTTAAGTTTAAATGTTAAGTTAAGCGGACCTAAGCTCTGCAGAGGTGCAACTTGGGAAGGAATAGACTTAATCGACTGAAGTAATCAAAAGTCAGCTTTTTGCTGGCTTTTTTTATGGATTACTTTAGGAGTAGAATGCCTAAAAAAACCTTCTAGTTACTTGCTTACTCAGAATACTTTTTTTTGTAGTTCTTCCATCGTCTTGCTAAAAGCCCTGTTTTGCTATGGGCTAATGAAGGAGTAAGGTAATCACAACTTGCATGCAGTCTTACATTATTATAAATGGTAACTCCTTTTGTTACTGCCATTTCTGCTTCTTCAAAATTCTCAAAAGTCCTGTGAAGACCGAATTCAGCTTTAAGTATTCCATTTACCCTTTCAGCGATTGCATTTTCATATGGGTCTCCTTTTTCTGTCATGCTGATCATAATTTTATACTTTTCAAGCAAATCAATGTACTCATTACAACAGTATTGAATACCCCGATCAGAATGATGAATAAGGCTATGAGGGTGAAAGTCACAATCGGTTAAAGCCATTTTTAAAGCAGTTATAGGACCTATTCGCTCTAAAGTTCTACTCAGACTATGCCCTACTATTTTATGAGAATACGCGTCAGTAACAAGGCTAAGATATGCAAAACCTCGGCTAGTACTTATATAAGTAATGTCACAGACCCAAAGCACACTAGCCTTTGTCAAAGTTATCTCTCTAATCAGATTCGGATATTTTCTAAACCTATGATTAGAATCTGTTGTCCTGGGTTTTCTCTTTCTGTTTCTTAATAATAACCCATGTGCTTTCAGTAGATCATAAAGTTTGTCTCGCCCAATCTTTATATTATGGGCTTTAAAGGATTCATCCAGCATTAGCAATAGTTTTGTAGTGCCCGCTTTTTCAACCTCTTTCCTTCTCTCAGACACCAGTCTTAAAATGATGGCATCTTTCATTTCTTGATTACCTGCTTGAGTCAAAGCCTGGTAATATGCTTGTCTACTCTTTCCAAACAGTCCTGTTAGCTTACCTACACTTACTGTAGGATAAAGCTCTTGCATTACTTGGACGGTTTGGAACCAGACTTTTTTCTGATATCTATTTTAAGAGTTTTTTCAGCTACATTTATTAGCGTTTCAAGGCTGGATACCTTTAGTTGAGCTTCTTGAAGAGCCTTTGCCATAAGCTCTTTCTCCTTTTTCAAAGCTTCAACCTCTTTTTCTTCTTCTGGGCTCATAGATATAATAAAGTTTGAAGCTACTACTTCTGAAGAAAGTTTTTTAATCCAACCACTTATTGTGGAATCAGGAATGTTATAAAATTTTGAAGCTCTATACAAAGTCATTCCCTCCTGGGTGATAGCCTCTACTACTCTTCTTTTTAAACTTTCATCATATTCTCGTAATACTCTTTTGGATTTTTCCTTGGTTTCAGATTCTGATGCTTTTTTGAAATCTTTCATTTTGTTGACTTTTTGCTGTCAACCTATTTCAGGACAAGACA
>DASPJL010000102.1:0-3039 GCA_035628645.1 Cytophagales bacterium
CTACCGCCTGTAAAATGGTTGTAATTTAATTTTTTCTGCTTTGTTTCTCTAACCACGCCTGTACAGTTAATGCCTCCGGGTGTAGCGATAAGGTTGTATCAGTTTCCATATCAATACTCGCCCTCTGCAACCATCGCCACATGATGCTCAAATCTTTCCCAACAAATCCTAGCCGCTCGAACATCCAAACCGGCATGGGAAAGCGGAATGGACTTTTGTTCATTATCTGTCGGTAGATTGCCCGACACTTATCTATGGATTGTACATCGCTGGCAAGCTGTAGCTCCTTGCCAATGAAGCGGTCAGGTTCGGCGAAGGCTTTAGCGACGATGAATCCATAGTCGTGGGCACTGAGCCACGCAACTTTCCTTGAACTACCCATAAGCTTGGGCATGATCTGCCAGGTAGAGACAGCAGGGAAGAACTTTTTCTCGGTCATTAATTCCATGAATGCCATTGGGCGAAAGATGGTCAGAGGAAGTTGTAATAATTTCAGATGTTGCTCTATAATGAGTTTTGATTCCCAGGAGGGTATGCCTGTGCCTTTGAGGCCGGTTCCTGCAGAACTGTATACCAGATGTTGGACGCCGGCTTGCTTGGCTACTTCAGCCACATTTTTGCCTTGACTGATTTCTCCTTTTACCCCGCTAAGCATTGGATTTTGTACACTAAAAATACCATAGGTTCCCTTAAAAACAGGTATCAGGGAATCTAAGTCAGCCATATCACCTTGAACTAGCTCAGCTCCCAGAAGGGATAAGGCCTGCGCACGCTTGCTTTTGGGATTGCGCGTTAAGGCCCGTATACGCCATCCACTTGCAAGCAAATGTCGCGTCACCGCACTCCCTTGGAGACCAGTAGCTCCAGTAACTACAATTACGCGATTCTTGTCATCTCTCATATCGTTCTTCTCGTCAGATACAATTAAAGTTAATAAATACTAGGGTTGAATTCAGGGATGTGGCCAATAACTGAACTTAAAATGTAAATTGTTTTTTATACCGAATAGCTCACTGTTAACTATACTGTTAGATCTTGGATTGGTTGGAACAATCATAAGGCTCTCCAGAAGGTAGAATTTGTCCTGAAAGTTTATATTGTTGAAACGTTATGCTGCATTGCATTTGGCAGTTTCAAATCATGTACTTACCTTTTACGTTAGTACTAAATTGGACAGATGATAAAAACATTTGCAGGAAAGGAAACTGAGAAGATTTGGAACGGTGTGCAATCGCGAAAACTTCCTCCCGATATCCAAAATGTAGCACGACGAAAACTTAGAATGATCAATAACTCACAAAATGTAAATGACCTAAGAAATCCGCCGACAAATCATTTAGAAAAACTAAGCGGGAATCTTGCAGGATTCTTCAGTATCAGAATTAATAGCCAGTGGCGTATAATTTTCAGGTGGGAAAATGACAACGCGTTTGATGTAGAAATTATTGACTATCACTAAAAAAATAAGCTATGACAACTTTAAAAAATATTCATCCAGGCGAAATTCTAAAAGAAGAATTCCTTGAACCTTTAGGAGTTAGTGCTTACAGATTATCAAAGGAGACATTTATTCCTCAAACTAGAATCAGTGAGATTATTAAAGGCAACCGAAGAATTACAGCTGATACAGCACTTAGATTTTCTAAGTTTTTTGAAACGTCTGCCAAATTTTGGCTAGGGTTGCAAGATGATTACGATTTAGAAGAAGAAAGTAAGACAAAGAAAACCGAGTTTGATAATATTCATCCATTAAGCAGCAACGCAGCATAACTCTTTTTTCCATTACGGGATTTACCGGAAATTATAAGTAATCAATAAAATGTCTTTATTTCCACTCAAGAATAGTAGCTTTAAGGAATTGTGGCAGGTGGTCAGACATAAATTGAAATTACTTAATTTATGTTTTAACAGCAAGTTGTTGGTCAAAAGACACAACAACGGAGGCGTGATGAGAGAACACCAACAAATAAATTTTTATTGACATTCCTATTAAATTTAATAAACTAGAATTGCTTGTCCATTTTTGCAACGATTGAAGTATTGATTAGGAACTCTTCAATCGACAATAAATTGCACATCATCCCCATCCTGCATTCCGCGCATTTTTTTAGAAAGGAGGGATAAGGAATTCAGTCTTTCCAAAACAGGCATTTCCTTTAAAGTAACTTCTCCTGTTTGGTTGATACAAAATGGAGGGTAGGCGCTTAAAAGATTACCGGGCTCCAGTTTTCCTCCTTCCATCTCAAACTGGATCAATGGGTGCATTCCCAGAAAAAGGATCGGATCCTTTTCTATTTCTTCAAAGAAATTCCAAAGCTGCATTTGAAGTTCTGTCACTTCACCATTCTCGCAATTAAGTTTTATAACTTTGCTTCCCCTGATCAAAAATTGGTCGCCCATACAATCCTGAGCAAATGGGACATCAATATCTAAAATATCAGGATAATTTTTCCAGAAAGCAGATTTGCCTGTCCAAACTTCATTAATAGAATGCCACAAAGGTTCCTTACAGCAACCCCTGATATGAAGCCCGCCTTTAAATGCAATTAAACCGTTGGCTTCTTTTATAAAAACTTTAAGGTCTGAGGGCAAAGCATTAAAAGTCCCTATATCATCCATTTCCGGTCCTCTATAAGTTATTCCGATGAGTTTCATAGGCAAATAGGTTTAAAGAATGAGGTTTGAGGTACGAGGAAGTTCACTTTGGACTTCTTGCTTGTTTCCATTAAGTTGTTTATTTTCATATACCTTTGGGTTCCTTTCTTTTCATTTTTACATTTATCGAATTAGCAAACAAGCAAATCACCATTTGCAGAATTATACAATAATAGATTGATATAAAAATGGAATGATTAAATTTCTGGTAACAACTCACCATTCTCTAAAAGAACTTCGTTCGCAAGCTCCCCAACTTTCGTTTAGGCTTGTTTCCTTGAAAAAAGAGGGAGACTTTGCGATTTACAATTTCATTACAAATGCTACTTTTCTCCTTTTTATTAAATTCTTAAACCTATTCCAAGTATCCCTTCCCCTCCTTTT
>DASPJL010000103.1:0-12052 GCA_035628645.1 Cytophagales bacterium
TCCAATAATTGGAAGGGCTAAAATACCATCCCAAACGCGTATAACAGGTGTGGAAATTTCAGTGATTTCATCTGTTTGTCTTAGAATTACTTCTTCTCTTCCTTTTATAAATGTCTCGAAAGTGGCAACAGTAAGGTCATCCATTAACTTGCTAATCTTAATGCTTTCTTCGTACAATTTCTGGATATCGTCTTTAAGTCCTGCCTCCAAACTTTTAAATAAAGCCTCTTTAAGACTTAAAACATATACACCTGTCTCGCGGGGAGAGAAGCCTTGCTTTGCGCGGGAAATGGAGATGCCGGAAAGCACGTCAAAAATTTGTTCGAAATCAGAAGTATTAACATCTGAGTAGTTATCATTTTGTATTGCTATTAAGAGGGAGGTCAGCAATTCATCGGACTGGCCCCTGAGCTCTTCGTTTGAGATCAAGTCTTCTCTAAGGCTTTCATCCTGTAATTGCAGTTGCATCCAGGTTTCGAGAATCTGCTTTTTCTTTTTTACCAGGATGTTTGAAGCGGTGGATTTCATATTAGCGGTTTTGGGTTTGGTTGATGTTAAAGATAGGTATTTAAAAGAGAAATTAACGGTTTGAAAATCATGATTCTTAATTAAAACAGGAGAAGTATCCCTTTGATGAAACTATATGTTTTAGAAAATTATTTAAAAGATTAATTTTTTCAATTACTTGATACCTTCTACGTCTGAAAAGAGAAAACATACATAAAGCGCATTATTTTTTTTGTTAAGACATGGAGTATTGGTTTGTCGACATGTCGGAGGGGAATGGCTTTTCAACTTACTATTCTTTGAGATTTGAATAGCAAAAAGGTGTGCGAGCCACCTAAGCCGTCAACCTACGGAAAAAAGTAATACGAAAATAAAGTAAAAACAGTTTTAAACAGGAAGATCAATTATGTTAACCGATCTTTTATCTTTAGTTTGACATGCCCTGAACATGTCAGAACATCGGACAGCGGGATCAACCGAGCAAACAGCTAAACATTTTGGAATAGCGAGAAGCTATTAAAGAAAGCAAAATGAAATATCAAGCTTTCTTCAAACAAGACAATTCCTTATTTTACATTAAACAATGATGTAATGAACCTATTAAAACTTCTACCGCTTATCCTTATCTTCATTTCAGGATGTAAAAAACCAGAGAATGCAGGTGAATTATCTGGATATACAGCATTTACCGGGGCAACAATTATTGATGGCACTGGAAGGAAGCCAGTCACAAATGGCGTATTACTTATCAGGAACGGACGGATAGTGAGTGTCGGTACGAAAGAGAGCGTTAGCATACCGGAAGGTGCTCAAATAAAAGATGTTTCTGGGAAAACAATTATGCCTGGAATTATAAATGGCCATGGTCACGTAGGAGATGTGAAAGGAATAGAAGGCGGACACTATTCAACGGAAACCTTATCCGAAAATCTGGGGCTTTACGCCCGTTATGGTGTTACTACGGTGGTAAGCATGGGAGGAGATAAAAAGGAAGCGGAGCGGTTCCGTGCGGTAAACGACTCCACCCCTTCTGACCGGGCAAGGTTGTTTATAGCAGGAGAAATTATTAATGGAAACACAGCAACAGAGGCGTTGGCTATCGTTGACAGCAATCACAAAATGGGCGTGGATCTTCTGAAAATCAGGGTAGACGATTACCTGGGGTCTTCAAATAAAATTCCTGAAACGATTTATCGACCGGTGATCCGAAAGGCGCACGCGTTGGGATATAAAATAGCTTCGCACATGTATTATTTAGAAGATGCCCGTAAACTGCTCGAGACAGGTTCGGATATTCTTGCCCATAGCATTCGGGACCTTCCTGTCGATGATGATTTTATAAAGCTAATCCTCGATAAAAAAGCGGGCTACTGCCCTACCTTAACCCGGGAGCTTTCCACTTTTGTTTATGCCGATACGGCAGATTTCTTTTCGGATCCTTTTTTTAGGAAAGAGTTCGATACTACTATTCTACAACCATTATTGAATCCAGCCAATCAAATAAAGGTGGCAAACAGTAAGGCTGCCAGAACTTATAAACAACAGTTGCCTGTTGCGATGGCAAATCTCAAGACACTACATGACAGTGGAGTACCGGTGGTGTTTGGCACAGATAGCGGTGTACCTACCCGATTCATAGGGTATTTTGAACACCTGGAAATGGAAATGATGGCGGAGGCGGGGCTTAGTCCAATGCATATTATTGTTTCGGCTACGAGGAACGTTGCGGAACAACTCCAGCTAAAAGATCTCGGCACACTTGCTCCTGGTCATTGGGCAGATTTCCTGATTTTAAATGCCGACCCTTTGTCCGACATTAAAAATACCCGGCAACTTGATGGCGTATATATAGGAGGAAAAGAAGTGAAATGATAGGTGATGAAATGATATGTCGGAACAGCGAGAGAGTTAATTACTAAATTAAAAAAAATCATAATGAGGAAGTTAAAATTACAAATGCAAATTTCACTCGATGGGTTCAATTCTACCGGACCAAACGATGAACAAAAATGGGTAACTTGGGCTTGGGACGAAATAAAGCAAGACGTTCTTGACTTAGCTAACAATTGCGACACTGAACTAATTGGTAGAAAATTAGCCGTTGATTATATTCCATTTTGGACAGACACATTAACACAGCCAGAATCAATGATGTATGAAGCAGCTAAGGTAAAAGCAGGACAAAAGAAAATCGTTTTCACAAAGACATTGGATAAATCTGTTTGGGAAAATACTGAACTTGCTAAAGGAGCGCTAAAAGATGAAGTAAACAAACTCAAAAACCAAAGTGGTAAGGACATCATCGTTTATGGTGGTAGTTCTTTTGTAGCCAACCTTGTGAAAGATGGCCTAATTGACGAATTCTATTTATTTGTAAATCCAGTTGCGTTAGGACAAGGTGTTCCGATTTTTGACAGGTTAAAAGAATGGCAACAACTAAAATTGATTAAATCAAAAACATTCGACTGTGGAATTATTCTACTCCACTACGAACGACAATAAATATGACTATAACAGCGGCGTGGTAAAGGCGGGTGAAGTTCTTCGTATAAACATTTGTGCTAAATTTGGACGGAGTGCTCCGTTTCAGCCAGTTCCCTATGCATATTACCCCAGGATGAAATGGTTTCGAGCATAGGTTTCATGGACTGTCCCAGTTCTGTAAGCTCATATTCTACTCTTGGTGGTACCTCAGGGTGTACAATCCGGGATACCAATAAATGGGTTTCCAGCTCTCTTAAGTTTGAAACCAAAACTCTTTCCGAAATATCAGGCAAACCCTTTTTTAGTTGATTATACCTTATCCTCCCATTTAACAAAAGCTGCCATAATATAGCGGGCTTCCATCTGCCCCCTATTAATGAAAGGGTATAAGCCATTCCACAGGAAGCGAGGATTCTTTCCTCATTTATGTAATTGGAAGATGTTGTCTTTCTCATTTCTACTGAAATTGTAAGTACCTAACAAATGTGTAAGTACTTACAAAAGTAAAGCGCCCCTTATAATTTAGCAACTCAATAAAAAAATAAGATAAAATGAAAAATCTAGAAGGAAAAGTTGTCTTTATTACCGGAGGAAGCAGGGGAATGGGTGCCGCAATAGCCAAACGACTGGCCAGCGAAGGTGCAAGCATAGCATTTACTCATACCGGTAAAAGTCAGGAGAAAGCGGACGCCGTCTTGGATGCACTACATTCCAAAGGAGTCAAGGCGTTGGCCCTGATAACTGATTATCGAAAATCTGAGGCTCTTATTTCAGCCTTAAAGGCTGCTGAAGAGAAATTGGGAAAGATTGATATTCTTGTCAATAATGCAGGGGTTTATTCTCAAAGTGAAATCACTGATATTACCCCGGATGAATATGATCAGGTAATGAATGTCAATGTAAAAGACGTTTTTATTGCCTCACAATATGTTGCCAACCAAATGAAAAGTGGTGGACGGATCATAACAATAGGAAGTAATATGGGGGACAGGGTATCCTTTTCTGGTGGAAGTTTGTATGCTATGAGTAAGTCTGCTTTAATAGGGTTGACAAAAGGAATGGCTCGCGACCTTGGAGCGCGGAATATTACCGTAAATCTTATACAGCCAGGTCCCGTGGACACGGACATGAATCCAGCCACAGCTCCCCATGCTCCTACCCTTATTAATGCACTTGCAATAAAAAGATATGGAACAGTTGAAGAAATAGCAGGACTTGTATCTTATCTTTCAGGAAACGAAAGTCAATTTATTACAGGAACTGCTATTACTATTGATGGTGGTTTCAATATTTAGGTAAAAGGGAGGGAAACTTCCCTCCTTTTAGTCTAAGCCTATTTCAGCGCAAACGGTATAATTATAAATCCAAGCGGGCATTGAACTAGCACGTCAATTTATAACTAGAACAGCAGGTTAATGTTTGGAACAGGTTTAGACCGCCCGGAGGGAGCTAGTCTTACTATTTTATGATAGAAATGTGCTACACTAAAGCGGGAAGTTCCAAATTCCCTGCCGAATATTTATGATTATACGTCATTGATGTAACGGCCCATTTATCGTTTTCCTTTTGCAGCTCAAAGTTGTATGTACCATAAACTTCAAATAAATCACCTCCCCTGGCTTCGGGAGAGTGATGAATAGCATGTCCGTAAGCAGAGCAAAATGCTTTCCCATCTTTAACATCTACCTCAAAATTGCTCAAATAATGCATCGTAAATTTAAATCTTGGAAGAAAATCAGACCAAGCCTTAATAATTTCTGTGCTTTTTATTGTAGCCGGCGGCTCGCCAGTAAAAGACGAGTAGTCAAGCCATACTTCGTCTGAAAAACTATTTTTTACTTTGTCCCAGTTGTGGCTATCACTTCCAACAAATATATTGCTGCAGGTGGTGGTAATATCATTCATAAATTTTTTATTATTAAATGGTTTATCACATGAATCTGTATAGAAAACAAAAGTAAAGAATGCAATTGTTTTATAACAGCCATTATTGTTAAAGAAAAAACCTAATTGTTCCGATAGTTTCTTCTACCTTTTTCTCGTCATAAAAAATCGAATTTGAGTTCTATCTGTCCAATAATAGAATAAACTCGCCTAAATTCATCACCTCCTTCCGCCCCAATATCAAAAGTTTCTGCAAGGCCTAAGGGTTCGCTTATCGGAGAAACCAATCCGACATGTTCCTCTTCATTGTTCTGCTCGGGCGAATCATCATTGCATGAACCAATAATTACAAACAGAGAAAGGATCAGGTAGCACTTTTTGAATATCTGGGATACTTTTATGTTTCGTTTCCATAGAAATTGGTTATTTTATTATAGAAAAAATGGGATGTATGAATGTAAATATTAATAAAACATGAAAATTTTTATATGCAATCTCTGTTTTTTAAAATTACTTTTATTTACGGGAGAATGACAGGCAGGCAATGTCTAAACCTCCTTACAGAAGATGGTGCTGACAATCAAGGATTTTATATATTTACAAACATTTTTAAAATCGTTATTAAAGCATTCTTTATATGAAAAATAACTTAATCGGCTTTTTAATCTTTGTTTTAATTCATGCTCTCGGTTCATGTTCACAGAAGAGTGAACAATCCGGTAAGGATCCGGCTGTTACAGATACAACCGCAATTCAAGCTTCTATAGATAGCTTAGGGGGCGTTGTACAAAAAGCCCATGATACTGGAAACGACAGCTTGCTGGCATTGACCTGGGCAAAGGATGGAATTTTAATTGTTTCAGGAAATGAGCCGATAAAAGGCCGGGAGGCAATTGTATCTTATTTCGGGAATATGCCTCCACTTCCTCCCGGTGGAAAAATGAAGATTAATCCAATTGAACTTAAAATTTTAGGCCCGGAATGGGTGTATGTTTTAGGTATCGACACCCTTACGTATACACCGGAAGGTTCAAGCAAAGAAATTAAGGAAACTTCAACTTTCTCAGTCCTTGTAAAGAAAACCTCGGAAGGTTGGCAGACATACAGGGAAACTCTTTCTCCCAACAGTACACTAAAGTAAAAAAAATGCTTTAACTACTACAATTCCGCATTCCAAGGATGCTTATTCAACCCGGTTTTTTTCCAGAAAAATCAGTTTTACGTTATCACTTACGGTTTCTGTTTTAAATTCCTGATAGCCCAATTTTTTATATAGGTGAATGTTCTTCTCACTTTTAAACCCGGTAAATAATTCATATCGGCTACAAGCCTTCAACTGATGTTCGATTTCCGCCATCATCAATTGACCGAATTTGCGATTTTGAAAACAGCCATCCACAATCAACTTCCCGATATAAGCGGTATCATTTTCAGTATATCCCCTGACAGAGGCTACGATCATTCCATCAATTACGCCCTTTAGATACAACACGCCATTTTCGTATTCTTTCTCAATCTCCTCAAGTGTTTCGGTAAGAGGCACAATATTAAAGTCGGCGTACAACTGACCTTCTGCCTTAAAACATTCCTTTTGAAGCTGAAGTATTTTTTCTAAATCTTCTTTCTCAGCTTTTAGAATTCTAAGATTATTTGTCCCGAGGTTTTTAATCATAATTTTTGACAACTCTTAATTATAAAGCTATAAACAAAAGCTTTTAATGTGTAAGTGTTTTGGAGAAATTTGTGTTCTTATGTTTTATTCCTCGGAACGGACGAAAGAAAGTGGTTTGCCGGAGGGAACCAGCGTGAGGGACATTACAAAGAATAATTGATTTGTTTCTAAATAAACCGCCCAGTCCCTTCCAGTACTTTGTTGCCGCAAAAAAGTCCAATCAGTGGCAGTCAAAAAGTCTATTGAGAATCCGCAAATTGAAGAATTGTCGAAAAAGGTTGAAGAGGAAAGGAAACTCATGGGAAGGAACTAAATGAAGTGGTTTGTCGGGGACAAACCACGGTGAAGGATTCTCAATCAGAAGAACTTACGGAACAAAAAACCTTTTTCCCTATTGGATATTAATAAAAAAAATTGCATGTTGATCCTCAGTTAAATATTCAAAACAAAAAATGAAAATTGCAGAATTAATATTAGCCGGTATTGCCTTTATAGGATTACTGACGAATCTACTGGTACTTCCAGGTGGAGGTGCAATACTAGTCGTTTTTTTAAGTACGCTTTCTATGTTTTACTTGAGTCTCTCTTTTTTGATATTTAACCCTGAAATTATTTCAAAACAACCGGCAGATCAAGTCCGGTCAAAAGCGAAGCCTTTGAGAATAATAGGTTCAGTTGGAACAGGAATAGGGCTATCCATTGCGTTAGTCGGTATTTTATTTAAAATGATGCATTGGCCTGGATCAGCCGCAATGCTTTTGGTCGGAGGAGTTGTAATAGGAATAGTTGCTGTTATAGCAACAATAAGGTTTATGACCACGAAATCTGTATTTTACAAAAACATTTTTATAAGGACTTCTGTCATTGGACTGATAACGTTGATTTTATATATGCTTCCACCCTATGCTCTTTTGAAGTTTAAGTACAAGGAGTATCCCAACTATATAGAGGCAGTAAAAAGGTCTAATGAGAATCCTCAAAATGAAGAACTCTCGAAAAAGGTTGCAGAGGAAAGAGAATTAATAATAAGGTCAAGGTAAAAAAAGGATGGCTCTCTGTTTCTAGTTTTCATTTATTTCAAGCATAATTCCTATTCCTCGCACTTTGACCGGATGAAATAAAGTGGTTTGTCAGGAGAAACCACAGGGAAGGGACTTTTAGACTTTAACTTATAGTATTAGGTTTACTTGCGCTCCAATTTTTTTGCTCAGGCCGCAGGGCCTTATGACCCCAACAGCTGAGCCTAACCGTGCAAAGCCTGCCCGACCAAAGGTTAGCCAAAGGCAGCTTATGTGATCACTGCTATCTTTTCTCTAATGATTATTTTGAGTTTTTAATTTTGGAACATAGTTACAAGAGGGATGTATCTCTGTCTCTATTCCTGACAGGATGAAATAAAAGTGCCTTTCAGGAGACGCTGCAGCGACAAAAAAAAGTGGTTTGTCGGTGGACAAACCACGGTGAAAGGCTTTTAAATTTTACCGCAAGATTCTGTTACTCATCCTGCATGTCTTCGCCAGCCTCTTCTACTGCCTCTCCTGCCTTTTCTTTGTTTTCTTTAGTGTCTTTTTTTACTCCCTTAGCGGTACTTGCGCAACCTGTTGTACCTGCCAATATTACTACCATTACAAGGCATGATAGATATGAAATTACTTGCATTCTTAAATTTTTCATAAGCTGATTTTTAAAATTTGAAACATGATCAGGATCATTTAACTCATTTTATTGCAGTGGGGTTTTATTATTTACAACCCCTCTACAGCAGCTCCTCCTCCTCCAACATTTCCCTGATCTCATTGTGCGTTTTCCAGAACTTGGTTTCTATCACCTTCATTGTTTTTTTGAATTCAGGAAGGTCTTTGATCTTTGAAATCATAGGATCATCCTCGTCATATAAAATAACCCAGTATATGTAATTATCTTCTTTTGAAAACAGTTTAAGGTGTTCGATTGCTTTTGCTGCATCCCCTTTGTAGGAATAGTAGCTTGATAAAAACAAGTGCTTGTAAATTGAATTGTAGGAGTCGGCAAAGCTTTTGAAACTTTCTAAATACTCTTTTGATTCTTCCTCATAACCCATTTTAGACAATACAATGGCTATCCTTAAATGCTCATGCTTATAGATGTCGAGATTGAAGGTATCTCTAAGGTGGATAAATCTTTTATAATAATGGTAGGCGCTTTTATAATCCCTCATTGAGTAACAGATTTTTGCAACATCCTGAAGAATCTCCAATCGAGTAGTGTCTTTTTTAAACACTTTAAGAAGACGTTCCCGGGCTTGAACAAGATTGTCGTTCTTAGCAACAAGGATAAAAGTCTTCACCCATTCGGAATAAGGATTCTCAGGGTTATAGTCCAGCGACTTGTTGATGTATTTTAATGCCTCATCTAAAAATCCGGTTTGCATTAACGCGTTGCTCAGGTGCAAATAGTTGTAGCTAGTTGTTGTTGAATCCTGAGAAGCTACGTCCAGCCGGGCTCCTTTAAGTGCATACTGCAAATATTTCCCGGTATTAGGAATATAGTTGCTGTACAGGTCCGAAAGAAAATTAATGACCAATGCTGAATTCGGATTGTACTCCAGAGCTTTTTCAAGATAGGGAACAGCAGATGGATATTCCTTCTTATTCATATAAAACATGGCTTTAGCCACAAGGCTGTTGGCTAGTTTGGAGTCAAACAACAATGCCTTGTCAGCAAACTCATTGAGCTCATCTACATGTTTTTTCTCTTTCTGAAAGATATCGAGGTAGTAAAAAGCGATGCCGGCATCAGCATAGGCGAGTCCAAATTCATTATCCTCGGCTATTGCCTTTTTATAAAAAAGGATAGCTTTTTCCAGGTTTTCATGCCCTCCCTTATAAGATAGATCCCTGCCTTTCAGGTAATAATCGTAAGCAAGCAAATTATCGGTGGGCTTTTTTTCAATTCGTTTTTTTTCTTCAGGCGTAATAATTGCCTTCACTTCTTCCGCAATATTCTTGGAAATCTCCTCCTGTAATTCAAAAATGTTCTTGACCTCCCTTCGGTATTGTTTGCTCCAAAGGTGTTTGTCACTGGCAGCCTCAATCAACTGAATATTTAACAAAATACGGTCTCCAATCTTCTGCCCGCTTCCTTCGACAAAATAGTTTACATTCAACTCTTTGGCCATCTCAGGTATCGACTTTGATTTGTTGCGGTACTTTTCTGCTGATGTCCGGCTGATGACTTTTAAATCTTTTATTTTTTGAAGATTGTTCAATGTAGACTCCATTATCCCATTGATCAGATAGATATTGGTGGAGTCGTTGCTGTCGTTTTTAAAGGGCAATACCGCAATTGATTTTTCTAAGGGTTGGGATGAAGGTAAATAGATATAAACAAGTATACCAACCATCAGCACTATAATCACTCCCACCACACCTGTTATTAAAAAGCTTCGCCTCCTTACGGGTGGGTCTGTAATGGTATTTATTTCGGTCAAATCCCTTTTTCCAACTTCTCCGGGCGAGTAACCATAGTACTCGCGAAAGCATTTGATAAAATAGGATACACTGGTAAACCCTACTTGCTGGGACACCTCAGACACATTTAAAGAAGTAGTTCTCAACATTTCAAGGCCTCGCTTCAAACGTACCTGCCTTATTAATTGACTCACAGACAATTTAGTCAGCTTCTTTACCTTGCGTAGCAGGTTTGACCGACTCATGTTCATTTGTTCAGCCAATTCTGAAACCCCGAACTGCTCGTTGGAAATATTATTTTCCACGTGAGAGGTGATTTGATTTAAAAAGTCATTTTCAACGAGACTTGAATCAGGCATGGCTTTAAATAGATAGCGATGTAATTTTAAGAAAAATAGACAATCCGGCAGTCGGAATATTCTATTAAAATTTCTTTTTATCCTTCAAAAATAAAGGCATTTCCCGATATAATTTTGGCCTTTTACCTCATGTTTTGCATCATAATTTATACGATGCGTCATAATTTATACTGCTCACCGCAAACTTTATAGTTATTTCCGCAAAGCTTTTAAACCCCTTCAGAAAGTCCGACTGACCTTTACATCATACAAAATTTAAAAAAATCGAGCCATGCAAACACAAAAAAACATCGCCTTTAATTCAGTAGCACACATTCTTTTTTTTGCTGCCTTATTATTAATCGCCTCTTGTAAGGGAGGAAAAGATTCTGAACAGTCATCTGCTAAATCGGGGACAAATGAACCTCCTAAGATTGACATTCATACTGCTGTAGTTACCGGAAATATGAATGTCCTGAAGCAACATATTCTTGCCGGAACAAATCTTAATGAAAGAGATCCGTTTGGTGGATCAAGTCCATTGGTCAGTGCATCTGTATTCGGCAAAACTGAAGAAGCCAAAGCGCTGATAGAGGCAGGCGCCGATCTTAATTTTCAAAACAACGATGGATCCACCGCGCTTCATACAGCCGCATTTTTTTGCCGTCCTGAGATAGTGAAGATGCTTTTGGAAAAGGGCGCTGATAAAACAATTAAGAATAAGTTTAATGCTACTCCTTATGAAAGTGTCGCAGGTCCATTTAGTGAAGCTAAGAATTCTTATGACGTGATGGGAACAATACTTAGTCCTATGGGATTGAAATTGGACTATCCATACATTGAAAAGACACGTCCTGAAATTGCAGGAATGTTAAAATAGGTTTATCCATTCAAAATCTCATACAATGTCAACAGCAAAAAGAAGATATGATATCGATTGGATAAGAGTGATTGCGATCGGCTTGCTTTTAATATATCATGTTGTGATTGGTTTTCAACCTTGGGGAACGATGATTGGGTTTATTGCAAACGAAAAACCGTGGAGTGCTTTATGGATTCCTATGACCATGCTAAATATATGGAGAATTCCCCTTTTGTTTTTTGTATCGGGGATGGGCGTTTACTTTGCCATTCAGAAAAGAGATTGGAAGCAATTGCTTGTAGAAAGGGCAAGTAGAATCCTCATCCCATTTTTGTTTGGGATTTTCATGATCGTTCCTGTTCATACCTATATCTGGCAGCACTACTATAATTTAAGCATGGATTATAGTCCTGATCCTGGTCATTTATGGTTTCTTGGCAACATCTTCATTTATGTAATAATTCTTTTACCTGTTTTCCTTTATCTAAAAAATAATGAAGATGGGAAAGTTGTCGGTTGGATAAAAAGATTATTGATGAATCCATTAGGATTGATCCTTGTGGTAGCTGCTTTTGTTGTTGAAGTGCTGGTTATTGATCCAAGACCGTATGAATTGTATGCAATGACCTGGCATGGATTCTTCCTGGGGTTGATAGCCTTCTTCTTTGGCTTCTGTTTTGTATTAAGTGGGGAAGGATTTTTGAAAATGCTACTAAGATGGAAATGGCTTTTTCTATTCTTGGCGATTGTACAATTTAGTCTTCGGCTGGTTCTCTATCAAATGGCTCCGGGTTATTTGCTCGCCATTGAGTCCGTTTGGTGGATCCTATCCGTTTTTGCCTTTGGTTATAAATAC
>DASPJL010000104.1:0-33159 GCA_035628645.1 Cytophagales bacterium
TTAGTTTCTCCAACAGGATTTATTGAGGCATTATAGTCTTCCTCGGTTTTATATAAAGTTACCTTTGCACCCTCTTCCAGATTTCCCAGCTCATTTCTGACAGTTACCTGTAAAGAAGTTTTAAAGATCTGCTTGTTTGAAGGCGTATCAAAACTAAAACAACTTACTGTTAAGAAGACTAATAAAAATATTTTATACATTGGTTTGAGGGATGAGGTTTGAGGTACGGGGAAGTTCACTTGAGACTTCTTCCTTGATTCCTTTAAATAATTCATTGTCACGTTTTTATAATTTGTTTTTAGGCTATTACATGGAATTTGTATGATCCTTTTTACCACAGGAATCTCTGTGCCCGGTGATTATTTTCATGCGTTTTATGCTAAAAAACTTCTTTGATTAAATGGGAAAATCTCTTTTCTAATCTCTTCTTTTTCTTTATGGGTATATTTTCCTTCAACTATCACCTTTATCAGGATATGGATCAAAACATCCTGAACGCCCATTTTTTTAGAAAGTTTTGCGCAAAATTTAAGCTCCCTTTCGTGAAGCTTTCCATCCACCATCATCATTTCTATTACATTGCTAAATTGTTCAAATCTGTCAACCAAGGTATATGCATCAATTCTAAAAGGACTTGGATTTTCGATAATATCAAGTATTTCTTCTTCAGTTAAACCACCTTTTATTCCTAAGTTTTCAATGAGTGCCCTCTCCTTTTCCTCCAATTCACCATCAATACGGGCTAAATGAACAAGGATATTTAAATGATTTCTTATCATACTAATAGTGAATTCCTGATTTTCTGTATTGCTAATTTTTAATTATATAATTTTAATTAAGCCGATAAAGGTTATTATCCCGAATAAATTAAAGGATAAATTCATAATTATTATAATTTTGCGCAAAAAATTATTAGCATGGCGGATTATAACCACAAGGATATTGAAAGGTTTTGGCAAAATTACTGGAAAGAAAACAACACTTTTAAAACCACCACAGATCAATCCAAACCCAAATATTATGTACTGGATATGTTTCCATATCCTTCCGGTGCAGGACTTCATGTAGGACATCCGCTGGGTTATATAGCTTCTGATATTGTATCCCGCTTTAAAAGATTAAAAGGATTTAATGTCCTTCATCCTATGGGTTTTGATTCGTTTGGGCTCCCTGCGGAACAATATGCCGTACAAACTGGTCAACATCCGGCCATTACAACCGAAAAAAATATTTCAAGATACAAGGAACAACTCGACAATATCGGTTTCACATTTGACTGGAGCAGAGAGGTACGAACCAGTGAACCGAACTATTATAAATGGACTCAATGGATTTTTATCCAGCTTTTTCATTCCTGGTATAATAAAGCGACGGATAAAGCCGAACCTATTCAATCCTTAATTGAAAAGTTTGAGAAAGAAGGCAATTCCAAAGTCAATGCTGCTTGTGACGAGGAAACTCCAGTTATTTCTGTGGAAGACTGGAAGCAAATGAATGAAAAAGAAAAGCTGGAATTCCTCTTAAGATATAGACTAACCTATTTAGCGGACACGATGGTAAACTGGTGTCCGGCGCTGGGAACTGTACTTGCCAATGAAGAGGTAAAAGATGGATTTTCAGAACGGGGTGGTTTTCCGGTTGTCAGAAAAAAAATGAGCCAGTGGAGCATGAGGATCAGTGCTTATGCTGAACGATTGCTTCAAGGACTGGAAACGATAGATTGGCCGGAACCAATGAAAGACATGCAGCGAAACTGGATCGGGAAATCCATGGGCGCTGAACTTTTGTTTAAGGTAGAAGGCAAAAGCACAGAAATAAAAGTATTTACCACCAGAGTAGACACCACTTTTGGCGTTACGTATCTGGCCCTTGCTCCTGAACATGAACTGGTGAGTGAGTTAACCACCCCGGAATATGCTGAAAAAGTTAAAGAATATATAGAAATAGCAGGCAACAGGTCGGAAAGGGATAGAATGAGCGATGTAAAAACAATTTCGGGCCAATTTACCGGAGCTTATGCTATCAATCCTTTTAAAGATGAAAAGATACCCATCTGGATTGCGGACTATGTATTGGCCGGATATGGTACAGGCGCCGTAATGGCCGTGCCTTCTTCTGATACCCGTGATTATGCCTTTGCAAAACATTTTAATCTTCCCATCATTCAGGTTCAGGAAGGTGAAGGAACGGACATCAGCCAGGAAAATTTCGATCCTAAAAAAGGAACAATGATCAATTCTGACTTTTTAAATGGCCTACCCGTAAAGGAGGCTATTCAAAAAGCCATCGCATTTGTTGAAGAAAAAGGACTTGGAAAGGGCAAGATCAATTACAGGATGAGGGATGCCATCTTTAGCCGTCAAAGGTACTGGGGTGAACCTATACCTGTGTACTACAAAGATGGAATTGCCTATTCACTAGATGAAAAAGAACTTCCGTTGGTTTTGCCTGAAATAGATGAATATAAACCTACAGAAACAGGAGAACCGCCTTTAGGAAGAGCGAAAAACTTTAAAACAAAAGAAGGATATCCTTTAGAACTAAATACCATGCCTGGCTGGGCAGGATCGAGCTGGTATTTTCTCAGGTATATGGATCCTAAAAATGAGGACAGATTCGTAGGAAAGGAAAAAGAAAAGTACTGGAACCAGGTAGACCTATACATTGGAGGTGCAGAACATGCTACAGGACATCTTTTATACTCAAGGTTCTGGAATAAGTTTTTGTTTGACCTTGGACTGGTAACTTCGGATGAACCTTTTAAAAAGCTGATCAACCAGGGAATGATCCAGGGAAGATCCAATTTTGTATACAGGATCAACGGAACAAACAAATATGTTTCCTATGGATTGAAAGGCAATTATGAAACCACCGCTTTTCATGTAGATGTAAATATTGTACAAAATGATGTCTTGGACCTTGAAGCTTTTAAGAAATGGAGACCCGACCTTGCTGATGCTGAATTTGTTCTTGAAGATGGAAAATATAACTGCGGACATGAGGTTGAGAAGATGTCCAAGTCCAAGTATAATGTTGTTAATCCAGATGATATTGTAGATCAATACGGGGCTGACACTCTAAGACTTTATGAAATGTTCCTTGGTCCATTGGAACAATTCAAACCCTGGAATACACAAGGAATAGAAGGCGTATATAAATTTTTAAGAAAACTCTGGCGACTTTTCTTTGATGAAAAAGGAGGACTTAAAGTAACAGACCAGGCGCCGACACCGGAAGAATTCAAAGCGCTTCATCAAACGATTAAAAAAGTTGAGGAAGACATTAACAGATATTCATTTAATACCTCCGTTAGTACCTTTATGATTTGTGTAAATACACTTTCAGAATTGAAATCGAATAAGAAAGCCATATTACAGGATCTACTAATTGTACTTTCCCCTTATGCCCCACATATTTCTGAAGAACTTTGGAAAGTATTGGGAAACAAGGAAAGCATAACTTATGCACAATATCCGAAATGGGAAGAAAAATATTTAATTGAAGATAGTTTTGAATACCCTATCTCAATAAATGGCAAATTGAGGACCAAGATGACTTTTTCCCTGGATACTACTCCTCAGGAAATAGAAAAATCGGTATTGGCATCTGAACAAGTGCAAAAATGGCTGGAAGGAAAAACTCCGAAAAAAATAATTGTAGTTCCTAAGAAAATAGTCAACCTTGTTATATAGTTTTGCGTGAGAGAGAACCGATGAGAAAATCTTTTATAACATCTACCCTTATATAAAAGATTCATCTTAAAATTCATTTTTTAGTCAAATAAACTTTTAACTCATTGACATTGAAACCTAAAATTCTAATGTTGGGATGGGAATTCCCTCCATTATTAACAGGCGGCTTGGGTCAAGCCTGCTATGGACTTTTTAAAGCGTTAAGTAATCATGCCGACCTTACAGTCATTATTCCCCGAAGTGAAAAATCCCTAAAACTCAAAAACATAAAAATCATAGGCTTAAATAACCTGGGGTTGGAAAGTTCTGAGGTAGAGGAAGAAGAGATTTCCCTGGAAGACTTTGCGGACGTAAGATATATAGACGCGGATTTAAATCCTTACCCAATAAATACCGCCTTTTTTTCAGATCCGGCCTTCTCTCTGGAAACCCTGGCGTTGAAAGATCCTGAGGAAATACGGGCGCTTTATAATACCAGTGAAACTTATGGTCCTAATATAATGCAAAAAGTAGCTACGTATACGGAGATCGTTTCAGACATTGCTAAAACCAAATCTTTTGACATTATTCATGCCCATGACTGGATTACTTTTCCCGCGGCATTAAAAATAAAAGAAGCTACCGGAAAGCCGCTGGTTGTTCATGTTCATTCGTTGGAAACCGACAGGGTGGGCGTTAATGCGAGAAATACTGTCTATGATATAGAACTGGCCACGTTAGAAGCCGCCGACAAAATCATTCCGGTGAGCAAATTCACCAGGGATTGTATCATAAAAAACTATGGCATAGACGAAAAGAAAATTTTCCCCATATATAATAGCATTGATCCAATCGAGACTTTTAGAGAAGAAAAGAAAATCAGGGAAAAAATAATTGCTTTTGTGGGTCGGATAACTTATCAGAAGGGGCCGGAGCTCATGATCGAGACTGCTGAAAGGCTCTCAAAGAAAGTTGATAATTTCAAATTTGTAATAGCCGGTACAGGCGACAGGCTGAAAGACATCATTAAAATGTCTGCAGAAAAGGGTCTAAGCGATAAGTTTATCTTTACAGGATTTCTAAGCAAAAAATATGTAAACAGACTGCTTGCCCAAGCAGATGTATATTTCATGCCTTCTGTTTCTGAACCTTTCGGGTTATCTGCTTTGGAAGCTTCGCAATTTGGCGTTCCATGTGTTCTTTCAAAACAATCAGGCGTGGTAGAAGTGCTTCCAAATGTATTAAAGGCGAACTGCTGGGACGTAGATAAGCTTTCCAATTATCTGTATGCTTTACTTAATTATGAAGGCATCAGAAAACATTTAATAGAGCATACAAAGAAGGACATCGACCGCATGAGCTGGACTCACTCGGCCGACCAAGTAATGGAAGTTTATAGACAAATCGCTTAAGTAATCAACAATGACATCAATCTGTTTTTATTTTCAGGTACATCAACCTTTCAGACTTAAAGATTTTAATTTTTTCAAAATAGGCTCGGATCATTTTTATGAAAATGACAATCAAAATAAGGAGCTACTATACAGAATTGCAGACAAATCCTATTTACCGGCAAATCAGAAAATATTAGATTTGATCCATCAATCCGGAGGAAAATTCCGGGTTTCTTACTCTATCTCAGGAACAGCTTTAGAACAATTTGAAGCTTATCGTCCGGATGTAATAGAATCGTTTAGAGATCTGGTAAAAACCGGTTGTGTAGAAATTTTAGCCGAGACTTATTACCACTCTTTAAGTTTTTTATATTCCAAAAGTGAATTTGAAAGACAAGTAAAAAAGCATTCGGACAAAGTGAAGGCCTTATTGGGCGTAGAACCTAAAGTATTTAGGAATACTGAACTTATTTATAATAATGATATCGCTGCTGCAATTAATAAAATGGGCTACAAAGCCATATTATGCGAAGGAGTAGATAGGATTTTAAATGAAAGGTCACCTAACTTTGTATATAAGGCCGCAGGTTCGGGGATGAATTGTCTTTTAAAAAATTATAAACTCTCGGATGATATTGCTTTCAGGTTTTCTAATCAAAATTGGGACGAATATCCTTTAACCGCCCCCAAATTTGCTAACTGGGTACACAGCGTAGCCGGAAATGGAGAAGTCATCAATCTTTTTATGGATTATGAGACGTTTGGGGAGCATCAATGGGCCGAAAGCGGAATTTTCCGGTTCCTTGAGCATCTACCCATGGAAGTATTAAAACATCCTGATTTCGATTTTAAAACACCTTCGGAAATTGTAGATACCTATCCTGCGAAAGGAGTTTACGATGCGCCTTTTTTTACTTCCTGGGCAGATGAAGAAAGAGACTTATCGGCATGGCTTGAAAACAGCATGCAGGGAGAGGCCATCAAACGTATCTATAACTTAGAGCAAAAAGTATTGCAAAAGGGACAAAAGGAGCTTGTCGAGGTGTGGGGAAAACTTCAAACCTCTGACCATTTCTATTATATGTCTACCAAATTCTGGAATGACGGGGATGTACACAAATATTTCAGTCCATACGATTCTCCTTTTGATGCATACATAAATTATATGAATGTATTGAGTGACTTTGAGCTTTGTATCTGATCTTTATTAACCTTGAACAGAGCTGTCATTCCAATGGGGTGGCAGCCCTTTATTGAAGTTTGTTGATTTCCGCTTTTATTAATCTAAATTTTTCCAAAGGATTATCACTCCGCCAAATTGCGCCTAAAAATGCAGCACCTTTAAACCCCATCTCTTTTACCTCCTTTATGTTGTTCTGATCAATTCCACCAAGGGCAATTACCTCCTGTGGAATTTTCTGCAAAACATTTGACAGTTCTTCCTTTTTAAAAGCGCTTAGATAACCTTCCTTTGAAATAGAGTCGAAAACAGGACTCACAAATACGCAATCGTATTTGATATCCCAGGCAAGTAATTCATTAAGATCATGAAAAGAGGCGGAGGCATATGAAGGAAACTCTTTATAGATACGCTTTAATCTTTCTTTTTCGGTGAAATGAATTCCTCTGATTTGAAACTCCCCGGAAAGATGATGAAAGGAATGAATAACTATATGTTTATGGTATTTGTCGGGCAAGGATGCTAAATATGACCTTAATTCCTGTTCATTAAAAAATGGCTTTCTTAAATGATAGTATTCAAGCCCTTCCTCAAAAAAAAGAGGCAACTGTTCAAGTTCAGAAAAGCCATTTTCAGGAGAAATAAGAATTAATTTAAATGGGTTTGGAGTTTGAGGCAAATCGTTTATTCTCATAGGCTTTAGTGATGCTATCTTTTAATTTTCACTTAAACACAATAATTACCACATCATCCTCACAATTAATGGTTCAAAATTAAACTTTATTCCCCAATTATACCTTTGCTCGGTTTGTATCTTTATTTTTACGTTTATTGAATTCAGAGATGAAAAGATATTTTAAGGCACTTACCATTGCGGGATCCGACAGTGGAGGAGGAGCTGGTATCCAGGCTGATCTAAAAACATTTTCAGCTTTGGGCTGTTTTGGAATGTCTGCGGTTACTGCCATAACTGCCCAAAACACCGTGGAGGTTTCCTCTATTCACCCCATTCCCCCGGAGATGGTGCGTATGCAAATGGAAGCTGTTTTGACAGATATAGGAACAGATGCGGTAAAAATTGGTATGCTCCATTCCTCGGAAATTATAAAAACAATTTATGATGTTCTGTTAAAATTTAAAGTAAAAAATATAGTCCTGGATACGGTGATGTCCTCAAAAGGAGGAAACAAATTACTTCAAAATGAGGCTATTGATGCGCTAAAAAAGTACCTGATCCCTATTTCGGATATTATTACTCCTAATTTACCTGAAGCCGAAATAATGCTAGGAAAAAAAATTGAGACATTGGATGATATGAGAATGTCGGTAAGACTTTTGGGAGAGCTGGGAAGCAAATAT
The DNA here is from genome assembly GCA_035628645.1 of Cytophagales bacterium. Lineage (GTDB taxonomy): Bacteria > Bacteroidota > Bacteroidia > Cytophagales > Cyclobacteriaceae > DASPJL01. The sequence goes on from DASPJL010000104.1 coordinate 7,605, forward strand.
GTGTTATTGAAAGGAGGACACCTTAATAAACAGGAGAGTGCTGACCTCTTGTTTAATCAAGCTTCCGGCAAAACTGAGGAACTTAAGTTTAATAAAATAAATACGATGAATTCCCATGGCACTGGTTGTACATTATCTTCTGCCATTGCAGCTTTCCTGGCCAAAGGAACACCAATGGAAGAAGCTGTAGTGCTGGCCAAGTCTTATATTCACCTGGCATTGGAGAAAGGCAGTTATTACCAGCTAGGAAGCGGCCATGGTCCTGTTCACCATTTCCACAATTTATGGAAGAGTTAGTATGGCTTTTGGCTATTACAATCAGGGAATCAGCTTTTTCATTTAAAATTAACATTTCTTAAAAGCGCCACTTTTAAGATCCCTGCTATACTGATTGCGTCGGTGATCTTTTGGTCCATCACCAGCTGAACAACCTCTGTAAATGGAAGTTTTTTAATTTTCAGGTCTTCGGTTTCTTCGAATTCAGTTTCGCCCTGAGTGAGATTTTCGGCCAAAAAAACAAACCCTTCTTCATTGGTAACGGAATTAGAAGTATGAATCCGCATTATGTTTGTCCATACTTGAGCGGTGAGGCCGGTTTCTTCCTTTAATTCACGTTTTGCAGACTCCAGTGGTTCAATTTCAAGCGGCCCCCCTCCCATTGGGATCTCCCAGGAATATTCGTTCATCGTATATCTATATTGTCCCACAAGCCACGTATTTCCCTCCTCATCAATAGGAATGATTCCGATAGCTTTATTCTTGAAACTTACTTTTCCATAAATACCTTTCCCTCCTTTGGGATTTAGTACCTGGTCTTCCTGCACCTTTATCCAAGGATTTTCATAAACATATTTCGTTTCCAGTGTCTTCCAGGGATTTCCGTATTGTTCCATTTGTAAAAGGTTTGGGCTAAAGGTTTTTAAGATGCTTTCTTCATTATTAACATATTAACCTAATGTTAGCATCATAATTCTCCATTCTGCAAAAGAAGGTGAAAAATCGGTTGTAAAAAAATTATAACCTTTTATAGTTACTTTTCTTGCTTTAACGAATGATACCTCTTTAACTTTAGGAAATCAAAAATCAGATCTCTTGCTGAAGTCATCATTTTCAGGAACACTTATAGAAGCAGGCTTGGATGAAGCAGGGAGAGGTTGTCTTGCCGGCCCCGTAGTAGCGGCCGCAGTAATTTTTCCTCCTGATTATAAAAACCGGAAACTGAATGATTCGAAGCAGTTGTCTAAAAAAGAGCGTGAAAAACTTAAAGAAAGAATTCTAAAGGATGCCGTTTGCTGGTCTGTAGCAGAAGTATGCAACCGGCAAATTGATGAAATAAATATCCTTCAAGCTTCCTTCAGGGCCATGCATCTGGCTTTGGACGATTTAAAAGTCCTTCCCGAACTTCTCCTGATTGACGGGAACAGGTTTAAGCCTTATAAGACCATTAAACACGAATGCATCATTAAAGGTGATGGTTTATTCCTTTCTATAGCGGCAGCTTCTGTTTTGGCTAAAACCCATCGGGATGAGTTAATGGAAAAATTATCTTCCACCTATAACGTTTATGGTTGGGAGCATAACATGGGATATCCTACACAATTTCATCGGGAAGCCATTAAAAATCATGGGCTTACCCCATTTCACAGGCTTTCCTTCAGACAACTTCCGGATCAGTTGGAATTGTTTGATTAAGTTGGAAGAGGGAAGAAAGAAGTTGGAAGAGGAATACTCTAAAACAGGAGGAACGGTAATAAAATGGCTTGAATTATAAAGAAATATTTGGCCGGTATTGGCAATATTTAATAGAAGACTAAGTAGGACGGTTGCTTCCTACTTCGAGCTTCCCGCTTAATAATAATGGTAAAACCTGTTTTCATTTAATATGTGCATTGTGACTTATTTACCTCTCCCAGGTGAATCGTTTATTCTTGTAAGCAGTAGAGAAGAACTTCCTTCCAGAGCGTCTACACCTCCAATAATTTACAAAAATTCGTCCGGTCAGGCTTTATATCCAAAAGATCCATTAAGTAATGGCACCTGGATAGCTGCAGGCAGCAATGGCAAAGTTGCATGTTTATTAAATGGCGCTTTTGATACTTACACAAAAAAGTCCTCCTACAAACACAGCCGAGGGCTAATCCCCTTGAAATATTTGGAGCATAAAAGCTTTTTAAATTTTTATTTTCAATATGATTTAAGGGACATCGAACCTTTTACTGTAATAGCCTATGAAGATAAAAGTTTATTTGAACTTAAGTGGGATGGGCAAAAGCATTTTGTTAAAAATCTAATTCATAAAGCACCACATATCTGGTCTTCTGTAACGCTGTATAGTAGGGAGGTTATTGATTCCAGAGAAAAAAGGTTTATGAAATGGACCAAATCAATAGGTGAATATAGTATTGACAATATTCTTTCTTTTCACAAAAATGAAAAAAGAGAATTTTTCGGGCAAGCGGCCAAAGTACAAACATTAAGTACTACAGCACTGATTTATAAGGAAAAGGAAGTAAAAATGATCTATGAAGACCTGGCGACAGGAAATGTAAATGAAGCAGTATTGAAGTTATAATCTTAAGGTATTTTATAAAAAACAGTTATTATATTTTTCAAAATTGACAATTAATTCTAATTTGAAACAAAAACTAAACTATTTACCCTTCAAATAAAGTAAAGTATGCAAAAAACTATAAATGCTAACCGTTTGTTTGTTGCCAGTTGTCTGGCATTAATTACTACCGCAATGGCTTTTGGTATAAGAGCCGGGGTACTGGACACTATTGGAACTCAATATGGTTTAACCGCTGAAGAACTAGGATATATAGCAGGAACCGCATTTTGGGGTTTTACCCTTGGGATTATATTTGGTGGACCGCTTTGTGATTTTGTTGGCATGAAGAGATTAATTTATATAGCTTTTATTGGACATGCAATTGGCATAATCATGACAATTTTCTCCAATAACTTCTGGTGGTTCTACATTTCAACGCTTTTTGTAGGAATTGCAAATGGTCTTGTAGAAGCAGTATGTAATCCTCTTGTGACTACGTTATATCCAGAGAATAAAACAGAAAAACTGCACCTTTTCCATTTATGGTTTCCGGGAGGAATACTCATAAGTACTTTGATTGTGCTACTTATTAATTCAATTTCTATGGAAGGAAAATTATTTGGAATTGAGGCATGGCAAATACAAATAGGAACTATGATAATTCCAAACATCATTTATGGCTTTATGTTTTGGGGACAAAGCTTTCCTGCCACAGAAAGAGTTGCCTCGGGAATTTCTACTTCACAAATGTTCAAAGCTTGTTTATCACCAATCTTTATCTTTATGGTGATTTGCATGTTTTTAACTGCAACGACTGAATTTGGGCCAAATAACTGGATACCAATGTTCTTAAAAGATGTAGGAGTACCTTCCATCTTGTTATTAACCGGAACAACGTTTATCATGGTGATATGCAGAGCTTTCGCAGGAAATTTTATTTCAAGATTTGAGAATTCTTATGTGCTTGTGTTTTCTGCAGTAGTATCTGCAGTTGGTATTTATTTAATAAGTGTATCCACCGGCAATATGGCATTTGTTGCCTCTCTGATTTTTGGAGCTGGAGTAAGTTTCTTCTGGCCTACAATGCTGGGATTTGTCTCTGAAAATATTCCTAAGACCGGAGCATTGGGATTAGCAATTATGGGTGGCGCGGGTATGCTTGCTCAAGCTTTTGCCCTTCCTTTCATTGGTTCCATATTTGATGACCTGAAGAATTCCAATCTGGCCGCAGGCTTAAGTGCTGAAACAGCCCAGCTTACTGCAGGGATGTTAACCTTAAAATACATAATAATAATACCCGTAATTTTAATAGTTGCATTTATTGGATTAGCCATTTACAAAAAGAGAAATCCAACAATACAGACATTAGAAACTTCAAAAGCATAAACTTTTCTGAATTAAAAAAAGGGTAATTAGCGATAATTACCCTTTTTTATTATTAAAAATCATTCGATCATTTCTTGCTTTGCGCATTATCCAGTCGGATGACTTCAGCCAAAGTACTCACATTTTTCTTGTGTTTTTTAACAAAAGGATTATCAAGATCCCATACATACCCTGCCAATACAGAGCAAATTTGCTGCTTTATTTTCTCATTCTGTTTCTTTGCAAAGAAAATATCCTGAAGCGAACCTTCGTACCAGGCCATCACATAGGTTCTGAAAACAGCGACGCCTTGCATCGTATGCTCCACAAACTCTTTTTCCCAATCCACCTTTTCTCCCTTTAATTGTTTAACAGCAAGATCGGCGGCTAAATGACCTGATTCTGTGGCTAAGGTAACGCCTGAAGAAAAAATAGGATCCAGGAACTCAGTGGCATTACCGGTAAGCACAAAACCATCTCCATAGAATTTTTTTGTGGAAACCGACCATCCTTCAAGTACTTTGGGCTCCCAAAGAAAAGTACTGTCCTTAAATCTTTCCCTAAGCCTGCCATTGGTAGCGATTATTTGCCTAAGCTTTTCTTCGTTGGAACCTGAATAAGGTTCAAAAAATGAAGGCTCACCTACAAAACCGAGTGAAGTATTTCCATTGGAAAAAGGAATTACCCAAATCCAAACCCCAGGCTGATGAATAATTACGGTAATCCTGTTTGCATCTTTACCGGTTGGTCTTCTGGTATCTATTATGTGGGTAAATAAAGCTTTCCTGGGAGGCAATTGAGAAGGGGCATCTAAATTGAAAAGGCGGGGAATTACCCTTCCATAGCCACTGGCATCGATGATAAACCGGGCTTCAATTTCACTTTTATTTCCATGTAAATCTTCAACCGTGGTTATGGAATCAGTTCCGTTAAATTTTATATCTGTTACGGCGGTTTCATACCTGATCTCAACCCCCATTTTTTCTACCTCATCAGCTAGAATTTTGTCAAATTCGGCTCTTGGTACTTGCCAGGTCCAGTTCCACCCCTCAGAAAATTGCTCGGAGAATTCGAATACACTTTCTTCATCTTTCTCATTTACAAATTTTGCCCCTGTCTTTTCACGGAATCCCCTGGCTTTAATTGCCGGTATAAATCCTGCTGCATCCAGATGCTCCATACATCTTGGCAATAAGCTTTCTCCGATAACAAACCGTGGAAACTTTTGTTTCTCAACAATTTTTACTTTTAACCCGCTTTGGTTTACAATTGAAGCGGCAACGGTGCCAGAAGGACCCGCTCCAATTACCAATACGTCAACTTTTTCACTCTTCATATCCTATTAGACAATAAATCATTAATGCATTCCATAATTTCTACCATTTTTAAAACCCACTAAGTCGCATATTTAAATAAATAAAGTAAAAACCAAAAAGAAATCTTGAGTCACTCATTGTTTTTCTACCGAATACTCTACTTTATTTCCAATTCTCCGCCCCTGAAAAAGTTATCTCATTAATGATCCTTTATTAAATAATAATCCTCTTTTTCATCTGGCCTGATGATAAGAACATTACTAAGTACCAGTGCGATTAACGTAGAAGAGGCTAATTTATAAGAAATCGAAGCAATTTCCATAAACTCCTTTACGGTTATCTTTTCCTTTTGATCCAGGTATTGCATTAAAATTCTCTCTTTGGCGCTAAACTCAAATTTAATCCGTCTCTTAAATCGTCGCCCCTTTAAAATTTGTCTTAGTTCTTTACTCGCCTGAATGCTCCTGTCTTCGACCCGGAAATAAGCCTTTCCCAGTCCTGTTTTCAAATCCTGAATTACATAATGAGGTTTCTTCCGGCTTTCTTTAAAAGAGTACACAAGAATTTGCTTCTTTTCATTTAAAGGAATTTTCTCAAGAGAATATTTAATGGAAGGCCGGCAAAGTTTTATAATTGTTTTCTCCAACTCAAAGGCTTCTTCCTCTGCATTTTTTAACCCGGAGATGGTGCCATCGTCGTCAACACCAATCAGAAGTCTGCCTCCTGAAGCATTTACAAAAGCCACTATTTCCTTTACAATCTTTTCCGGATGATCCACCTTTTTTTTAAACTCCAAATACAAGCCTTCTCCTTTTGAAACCAAAAGAGTCAATTCTTGCCTGGTCATATTAAAAGATGAATAAAATATGGAAACAACTATTCTAGCGGTTATTTTTTCTGGCTTGCCTTAAAAAGTTTTTGTTTTTCTTCGGTAGTCAGTTTCTCATACCCTGATTGGGAAATTTTATCCAAGATGGCATCAATTTCATCCTGGTCAACAGAAGTTGAAGAAGATGCAGAAGTTTTTTTTGAATACGAAGAAGAGACTTTGGAGGCGGTTGCTTTCTTTGCGTAAGCATTGGCACCTTTATTATAAGAAACTTTTATTTTTGACCTTTTTTTGAAAAGTCCGCTTATTCCATCAAATACCGCATTCACCGGCTTCCCAATGTCGTTACCTTTTCGTAATTGAAGGATAAATATGAACCCTAAAAGCGCGCCCCCCAAATGAGCTATGTCTCCACCAGCATTTGGACCAACGGAACCAAGGAAAGAAAGGAAAACATAAATGGCAGCGATGTATTTTATTTTAACAGGGCCTAAAAAGAGTAGAAAGAAGGTATAATCCGGTAACAAAGTGGCTGCGGCAACAACTATTGCAAATACTCCGGCGGAAGCTCCCACCATTACAGAAGAACCTTCTAAACTTGGAATAGTATTTAAAAGTAACAAATAAAGAAGGCCTCCGGTAATTCCACCTAAAATGTATAAGCTTAATACTTTTTTGCTCCCCAAATATTCCATTATCAATTGACCAAACCAAAAAAGCGCAAGCATATTAAAGAGAATATGAAAAATTCCCTTCAAATCATGGACAAACATGTAAGTAAAGAGTGTCCAAGGTTTTTTCAAAAAAAAGCTGGGTTCAGAAGGAATAGCCAAATTAAAATATACTGCCTCCCAAACCTCTTCATAGCCTGAAAGTTTGGAAATTACATATATAACTCCTGTAACAACAAAGACTACAATATTTATGGCTATTAATTTATATAAGCTATTGTTGGGCTTATTAAATGCGTTTTTTAAATCATCTATAAAACCTGTCATAATTTTTTTAATAAAAGGTATCTCTACGTCTTTTCCAATATTCAACAAGAAAGAAAGCAAAAATCATTCCCCCGAGATGTGCAAAATGCGCAACATTATCATCTGGTGCATCCTGTATAATGCTAAAAATCTCGTAGCCAATATACATTAACGCAAAATATTTTGCTTTGATGGGGAAAGGAATAAAAAGTAAAAAAAGTTCTGTATTAGGGAACAAAAGAGCGAAAGTAGCCACTATCCCCATCACCGCACCTGAAGCGCCCAGCATTGGTACTCCTTCTGTACTTTTATTAAGAATATTATGAGCTTCAATTATGCTCTGATTCAATAATAAAGGATCATTTGGCATGCGTTGAAACTGTTCCATAAACGATTCCAGACTATTGTAATAACCTGGAAATTTGTCATAAATCATTGAATAAAAATTATCCGCATCGGGAGCAGCTAAATAGGCATGAATGGCTTCTTTCAAATTATATATTTCCCAATAATTTACCCCCATATGAATAAGGGCTGCACCCACGCCACAAATCAGGTATAGTGACAAAAACTTCTTTGACCCCAAAAACCTTTCAAGCAGGGGGCCCAGGAAAAACAGCCCGAACATGTTACCTAATAAATGACCGAAACTTCCATGAGCAAACATGTAGGTAAAAAACTGATAGGGTAAAAACTGTTCAGACTCAACGTATCTTAAAGCCAAATAGAAGTTTAACTGACCAGAAGTAAGGCTGTCCAAAATAAAAACAGCCACATTTAATATCAATAAAATCTTTACAACCTGTGTTAACTCAAATCTCATTTATTTCCGTTGGTTAAAAAACCCTTCTAATTTATCTAAAGTAAAAGTAATAAAAGTAAGCTCTCCGCTTGGAGAATAATTGGAATTGCTGCAAGCAAACAACTGATCTATCAATGAGCTCATTTCAATCGGCGTCAAACGCAACCCGGCTTTCATGGCAGACCTTTTTGCCAGGGATTGAGCAACATTATCTTTCTTCCCTAACGACAATTCCGATTTATTTCTTTTAAACTGTTCAATCAATCCTTCAAAAAGCTCTTTTTCCTGACCGGTTTGCACTTCCACAGGGACGCCGTTTATAACAATGGTATTTTTTCCGAATACAGAAAAAGAAAAACCAATGGCATTAATTTCACTTTCCAATTCCATCACAAGGCTAAAATCAGCAGGATTGAGCTCAAGTGCCTGCGGAAACAAACATTGTTGCGAAGCAATCTGCTTTACTTCCAAAGCATTCAAAAATTTTTCATACAGGATCCTTTCATGTGCGGCTTGCTGATCCACCACTATTATCCCTGATTTTATCTGATGAATAATGTATTTATGGTGTACTTGGTAAGGCGTTTTATTTTCTTCCGATATTTCCCTCATATTCTCTAAAGGAAGATTATTGGCCGCACTCTGAATGGTAAAAGATCCGTTACTTTCTCCTTTAGCCGATTCATCAAAATCATAATTCAGCCGGGATTGCTTTATGTTGTTGTCGTAAAGGCTTTCCCAATATTTTAAATTATTATTTTCCTGACGTGGAAAATGAGCGTTGCTGCTAAAAGAGCTCCCCTCTTGGCCATGCCGAATCTGAGGCGCCACATTAAAGTTTACATCAAGGTCAAAATCCAGTGATGGCGCTATATTATTCACCGACAAAGATTTTTTCACTGCCGCCCTTATTACGCCATAAATCATTCGTTCATCGTCAAACTTTATTTCTGTTTTGGTAGGATGAACATTGATATCAATATGCGCCGGATCAATGTTTATAAACAATACATAAAAAGGCACCTGATCGTCTGCCAAAAGCCCTTCATAAGCATTCATCACTGCATGGTGAAGGTAGTTGTTTTTGATGAACCGGTCGTTAACAAAAAAGAATTGCTCTCCTCTTGTCTTTTTGGAAAACTGAGGTTTTCCAATATATCCGTAAATCGAAATATCTTCGGTCTCCTCCTGACAGGAAGCCATTTGTTCCTGGTATATTTTTCCAAAAAGCCCTACAATCCTGTTGCTTAACTTTCCAGAGGGAAGATTATAAGTTTCCAGGTCATTTTGATGGAAAGAAAACGAGACTTCAGGATGTGCAAGCGCCACCCGCTGAAATTCATCTAAAATATGTTTGGTTTCTACCGGATTAGACTTCAGGAAATTTCTTCTTGCAGGAATATTGAAAAACAAATTTTTTACACAAATCGAAGTACCTTCAGGCGTATTGACATGCTCCTGGGTTTTTATTTCAGAACCTTCAATGCAAATCAAGATACCAAGTTCTTCCCCCTTTTTCTTTGATTTTAATTCTACCTGGGCCACTGCAGCGATAGAAGCCATTGCCTCTCCTCTGAAACCCAGCGTTTTTATTTTGAATAGATCTTCTGCGGAAGATATTTTAGAAGTAGCATGACGTTCAAAACACATTCTTGCATCTGTTTCGGACATGCCACTGCCATTGTCAATAATTTGTATATAGGTTTTTCCGCCTTCTTTTACTATTAGTTGTATGGAAGTGGCTCCTGCATCGATCGAATTTTCCAGAAGTTCTTTCACTACCGAAGCCGGCCTTTGCACCACCTCTCCTGCTGCGATTTGATTAGCTATGGAATCCGGAAGTAATCTGATAATATCACTCATCTAACTTTAATTTCTCTGTCTCAATTTAAGATTTATCTTCAAGAAATTGTATCTGACTTACAATTAATCAAATGGCAACCCCACCTGCCAAAATTAATTCTTTTATATTTGAGGGGCTTGAAAAAGAGAAAATTCCTTCGGTAAAACTAATAAAACCGTAATTTCTTTATTCCTGGAAATATTATTTTTTAGAATATTATTTCCTTTCAATAATCTTTTATTTTAATGATATTCACCTATCCTTCTAAACTTTTCGTTTTACCTTTAAAATATAGTAAGAAGGGGAAAAAACCTTTTTCTAAGCCAAACAAAATTAACAGTAATAGTAGTTTTTTCATAAAAGCAAGTTTTGCCAATGTGTAAAAAAATTTGGTTAAGTATTATAGTGCTGCTGGCAAATGTTATCTTATACGCTGACAACAATGTACCTTCAACTATTTTCGCAGAAACTCAGAATGCTTGGGTCGACAGCGTTTACAATAGCCTCGATGAGAACGAAAAGCTTGGACAGCTTTTTATGGTCGCTGCGAATGCGGATAAAGGACAAGAAAAAATTGAAGAGGTAGAAAAACTCATTAAAGAATTTAACATCGGCGGTGTAGTATTCTTTAACGAAAATCCGACAACGCAGGTAAGACTTACCAATCGCTATCAAAGTTTGGCCAAAGTACCCTTGCTTATTGCAGCAAATGCTCAAAACGGACTAGGGCGCGACAGCATAAGTATTTACCCCAGGCAGTTGACGCTTGGAGCCATTGACGAAGATCATTCTACCTATAAAGTTGGAAAACAAGTGGCTTCGCTTTTGAAAAGATTGGGGGTAAATATGAGCTTTTCCCCTGTAGTAGATGTAAATACATTAGATGCCATAAGTTCTAATTCCGAAAGAACTTTTGGAGAGGACATTAAAAGGGTGACGGCAAAAAGTGTATCCTATATTAAAGGATTGAGAGATGGGAAGATAGTACCCAATGCCCGTCTTTTTCCTTCCTACGATGATAGTAACCAGAAAAATTATGTATTGCCGGTAATGACCGCTTCCACCCAAAGACTGCAGGAAGTGATGATGTATCCGCTTCGCCAGGCAATAAAAGACAGTGTGATGAGTATAATGATGGGTCACATGTACCTTCCAAGTTATGATAAAAAGGTAAACCATTCTTCTAACTTTTCATCAGAAGTTGTTAAAGATGTTTTTAGAAAAGAATTTGGCTATGAAGGTTTGATCTTTACTGATGCACTTAACATCAAGGAAATTAATAAAGATGCCAAACCAGGGGAAATAGACCTTGAAGCGCTTTTAGCCGGAAATGATGTACTCATCTTTTCTGAAAATATACCTAAAGCCATTAAAAAAATTAAGACCGCGATTAAAACCAAAGATTTAAAGGCCAAGGAAATCGAAAAAAGCATTAAGAAGGTTTTAGAAGCCAAGTATTGGGCGGGACTTAATAATTACCAGCCTGTTCCGCTTGAAAACTTATATGAAGACCTTAATGCCCCTCAATATGATGTAAGCAATTTTTCAAGCTACAGTAAAGCTATTACTTTAATTCAAAATCCTGATAGTCTTATTCCTTTTAAAGCGCTTGACACCCTTTCATTTTCCTCCGTAAGTATAGGAACAGAGATAAACAATGAATTTCAGCAAATGCTGGGGAATTACGCCGGTGTTAAACATTATGCCATTCCAAACAAGTATTCTTCCGACTCAGTTTTTAACAATGTTTTAATGAAGGCAGCAGCTTCTAAAATTGTATTTGTCAGTTTGCATGGAATGAGTAGTACGGAAGGAAATAGTTATGGTATTAGTCCCAATACACTCACCTTTATTGACAAACTTCAGGAAGTGACCAACGTGGTAGTTGTAGCTTTTGGCAACCCATTCAGTTTTAAATTTATAAATAAAAATTGTGCCTGGGTTTGTGCATACGAGGAAAATAAATACACAAGACAGCTCGTCCCGCAGATGTTATTCGGCGCTATTAAAGCTGAAGGAGTACTTCCGGTAAGCATATCTTCAAGGCATAGAACAGGATTTGGAATTAAGACAGAGGCATTAAACAGGTTAAAATACAATACACCTGAATCGGAAGGGCTTGATTCAAAAGTGCTGCAAAACATAGATAAGATTGTAGAAACAGCAATAAAATCAAACTCCACACCCGGAGCGCAAGTTTTAGTTGCCAGACGAGGCACCGTAGTTTTTCAAAAATCATATGGGTTTCTGACCTATGATAGTCTTCAGCCTGTTACCAACGAGACACTTTTTGATATTGCCTCAATCACAAAAGTGTTGGCTACAGTTCAAACCCTCATGTTTCTGGAAGAAAGAGGCCTAATTGATCTTAACAAAAAACTGTCAGACTATCTTCCCGAATTAAAAAGATCCAACAAGAAGGATATGACTTTAAGGCAGGTGCTTATACATCAGGCAGGACTTACCCCCTTTATTCCTCATTGGTATAAAACCGTAATTCATGAAGGACTTAACAAAGATTATTATAGTACGGAAAAAAGTGAAAAATATCCTTTAGAAATAGCAAAGGGTATGTATGGAATAAAATCGCTGCCTGATTCTATTTGGAAATGGAGTGTCGATTCAGACTTGTTGAGAAAAAGAAGGAGGCAGACTACTTATGACTACAGGTATAGCGATGTAGGCTATCTGTTTTTGAAAGCAGTAGCGGAAAAGATTTTGAACCAACCTATGGAAGAATTTCTTTATCAGAACTTTTATGGCCCTCTGGGCGCTTCAACGTTAACTTATCAGCCTCTCGATAAATTTCCTGTCCAAAGAATTGCGCCTACAGAAGATGACAAAGACTTCAGAAGGCAACTTATACAAGGATATGTCCATGACCAAGGAGCTGCAATGATGGGTGGAGTTGCAGGCCATGCCGGACTTTTCGGCTCTGCAAAAGATTTGGCTAAAGTCTTTCAAATGAACCTGAACAATGGTACTTATGGGGGACAAAGATATTTTGTGAATACGACTTTACCGAAATTCACCAAAAGGCAAGTGGAAAGAAACCGGAGGGGACTTGGATGGGATAAGCCCGAGATCGTTCTTCCGGGTCAACCTTCGGTGTATACTTCTTCAGCTACCTATGGACATACCGGCTTTACCGGAACCTGCGCCTGGATAGATCCCGAAAAAGACCTGATCTATATTTTCCTTTCAAACAGGGTTTATCCTAACGCCAGCAATAATGCGCTTTTAAAAGACGGGGTCAGGGATAATATCCAGACGGAAATATACAAAGCCATTATAAGCTTTGATGCCACAAATAATCCTCAATAGAATGTTTTAGAAATTATCAATGTCTTATGTTGACCTGGGAAGAATTTGAAAAAGTAGAAATCCGCGTAGGTACTATCATAGAAGTGAATCCATTTCCGAAAGCAAAAAAGCCTGCTTACCAGCTAAAAATAGATTTTGGAGACTTTGGCATCAGGAAAAGTTCTGCACAGATCACTCAACTTTATAGAATGGAAGATTTAGTTGGCAGGCAGATTGTGGCAGTTGTCAACTTTCCTCCTAAACAGATAGCCAATTTTATATCAGAATGTCTTGTATTGGGTGTAGTTGAAGAAAACAACAGGATCGTTCTTCTTCAACCTACACAAAAAACTGAAGACGGACTTCGAATAGCTTAAGTGGCTGAACAAATTAAAACTTTACTTAATCAATCATTTTGGCAGAGTTCTAAAGACAACGTCCCACAAAGGCGATGACACACCAAAAGCCACGTCATGGTCTTTGTAGTGATGGATGCCATGATTTATCCATAATATTTTAAAGAAGTTTTTAGGGGGCTGATAAGCATGTACAATATAGTGAACAAACAAATAAGAGGCATACCCCAATACAAATCCGGGAAGAAATGCAAAAACATAATCTCCCATCATTGCTCTGAAACTAAAAAAGAACACTGCGGCAAGGATACTGCTTAATAACGGAGGCATTGCCAACCGGTCCTTATCTTTTGGATATTCATGATGAATTCCGTGAACGGCATATTGAATCTTCACTTTTACTTCTGATTCTGTACCCATGTGAAACAGATATCGGTGAACGATATATTCAATTAAGGTAAAAATCAAAAACCCGGCTACAAATATACCAATGATGACCAAAGGATGAATAACGGTTCTGGTAAAACCTACATACAATAGTGCAATTGCAAAAACAACAAAAATAGAAATGGGAACTGCTATATGCGTCCGGGTTAATTTTTCCACTACCGGATTGTTAAACAGAACCTTTGTCCCTTTGTTTTTAGGTTTGTAAACTTTTTCTGCGGTTTCCATATTTTCCTGGGCTAGTTAATTTAAGGTGCAAATATATTTTAGTTTCCTGCTTGTGTAAAGTATAAACAAGGGATTATACGAGAAAAAAAGATTTAAACGGTAATCTTAATTTTATTTAAGACCATCTCATACATGGCTTCATATTTCGGGACAATTTTATTAAACTCGAAATCTTTAGCCCTTTCGAGAGCATTTGATTTAAATCTTGCCAAATTTTCTTCTTTCAAAATAAAAAGAGCATTTTTTGTCATATCCTCTACGTCTCCTACCTTACTCATAAATCCTGTTTTTCCATGAATATTCAATTCAGGTAATCCACCAGTATTTGTAGAAATAACAGGCACTTCACAAGCCATAGCTTCCAAGGCTGCCAATCCAAAACTTTCTTTTTCAGAAGGCAGGATAAAAAGATCGGCAATTGAAAGTACCTCTTCCACTGCTTCCAGCTTTCCTAAAAAGCGTATATCATTATAATTTCCTAATTCCCTACATAGATGTTCAATGCGTTGTCTTTCAGGTCCATCCCCCACCAAAAGCAGTTTGGCAGGAATTTGTTTCCTTACGTTGTGGAAGACTTTTACCACATCATCCACCCGTTTTACTTCCCTGAAGTTTGAAGTATGAACCAATAATTTTTCGCCACAAGGAGCTATGGCACTTCGAAAATGTTCCTTTTTCTGTCTTTTAAACCTTTCCAAATCAATAAAATTGGGAATTACCTCAATATCATTGATGACTTTGAAATGTGAATAAGTATCCTTTTTCAAATCCTCAGAAACTGCTGTAACACCGTCCGATTGATTGATGCTAAAGGTGACAACTGGTTCATATGAAGCATCTTTTCCCACAAGTGTAATGTCCGTTCCATGTAAAGTAGTTACAAATGGAATATCTATTCCCTGGGATTTCAGAATTTGTTTAGCCATATAAGCAGCGGATGCATGTGGAATTGCATAATGTACATGAAGTAAATCCAGCTTTTCATATTGCACCACATTTACCATTTTACTGGCCAAGGCAAGCTCATAAGGAGGGTATTGAAACAAGGGGTAAGTATTAAAACTAACCTCGTGGTAAAATAGGTTTTCGCTAAAAAAGTCTAACCTTGAAGGCTGAGAATAGGTGATAAAATGAATTTTATAATCTTTATTTGCTAAAGCTTTGCCAAGCTCTGTTGCTACTACGCCGCTACCGCCGAAGGTAGGATAACAGACCATTCCTATGTTCATGAGTTCTTGAATTTGTGCTAAAATTAGGCCGATTTTATAAATTATCCATATTATGAAATCAATAATGATCACACTTTAACCCCGAAACATTTTACGGTATTATTGAACAAAAAACCGTACCGAGTGAAGATATTTAAATTATGACCACAATAAACATTACCATAGACGTATTGAACCCTCATGAAATTGTAAAAAAGAAAAAAGGATTTTTTGCGGGTCTTCTGGCTAAGTTTTTTTTATCAAAGGAAAAAATAAAACAAGAGGTAGAAAAAAAGATATGTGAAAAAATAGTTGAGGAATTAAGAAATCATATTAATGAAGGATTAAGCAATGAAGGGGTGGTAGCGAAAGTGAGGTACTCCTATTATCAGGATGAACCCGAAGGCTCAGGTGTTTAAAGCCCTGGGAGAAAATTACCTCAGGGCTTTAAGGTTGCTTAAACTCTTCTAAGGGATGAATCAACTTAGTAATTATTGTTATAAGTAGATCTTACCGGTATTTCTTGTAAAGTCAACTTATTAAAAGAAGGTATAGGTAATTGTAATTTTATCTTTCTTATCCTTTTTATATGCTTATGCCCTGTATTATAAGAATCAGATATTGTTTTTCTGATAAATTCATTTCTAAAAAAAATAATGAGAAAACCCGACACAATATAAAATCCAGCTAAATAATCCATATTTATAAATTTAGATGTTACCACTCTGTTAACATAAAATCCCTGCCATAAATTAAAATTATGCAAAAGAATTTCATTTTTCTTTAACTCGGCGTTATATATTATTAAAATTCAGGGAATAAGGACAACATTCTTTTACCATAAAAAATAAAGCAATAATCTTTACCTGGCGATTTATTCCTGACTTATTGTAGACTTATTTCCTTATTGTCCTCTTTATTCAATAAATAATCCACAATTATTAATATTAATATATTTCGGGATTCAACTTATTTTATATTTTTACATCGGGAAAGACATTTCACTCCTTAAAACAAATTAAAGTTCTAAAGTGGAACCCATTTGGCTAACTGAATTCATTAATGAAGCGCTATTTAAAATTATTATTTATATCAATCATCCTGATAACAGGGTGTAATGACACAAAAAAAGAAACTGAATCAGTTAAGGAAACAGCCATTGAAAGTTCGGAGCTGGATATGTATAGCGATAAATTCAGAAGGTTGATGGTGACTGAGGATGGAGTTTTAAGAGGTTTCACTTTTATCACCGACAGCTCCGAAATCAAAAGAAATGAAACTGCCCAATTTTTATCTACAGACCCCAGTGAGATGACTTTTACGATAGAGTTTAATGAGTTGGAAATGGCAGATATTATTTATCATTTAAAGGCAAATGAGGTGGATACCTTTGAATTGGACCTATATCTGAAAAACAAGGAAGCCACAGACTCCCTTGTACAGGATTTCAGACTTTTTTATACAGGTAAATATGGCAAATTTACTACACAAGGGGATTCTTTACTTTTGTGGAAAGACTCTGTTGAGAATGTAGGCGTAAAACTAAAGTACATTAATGAAGAATTTGACCATGGCATTAATGTATACTTATACAAGAATTCTTCCGATCAGGAGGAAGTTCAACAATAAAGAAAATCAATAGGTACCCATCTCTTCATCAATAAAAAGGGCCCATTCGTTGATGCCTCCTTTTAAGCTGAAAAGATTTTCATAACTATAGGTTTCCTGGAGCAGCTTTACAGCCTCTTTACTCCTTAAACCATAATGGCAAATCACAATTGATTTTTTGTTTTTCCCGATCCTGTCTAAGGACTTTGAAATTGTCTCCAGTGGAATATTTAATCCACCAAGGTTACAAATTTCAAATTCACCCACAGACCGGACATCTATAATTTCTACATCCTCCTGATTGTCTATCATTTCCTTTAAATCATATACATCAAGTTCCCTAACTGGCTTTTCCTCACTAACCCCGCAGAAACTATCGAATTCCTCCAGGTCTTTTATCCTGGCATTCTTTTCATTACGCGAAAACTTGTATTGCTGAGTCTGGAAGGACAGCAAATCTATAATAAACAACCGACCCGAAAGCACTTCTCCCACGCCTGTAATAATTTTAATTACTTCATTTGCCTGAAGCGTTCCGATAATCCCCGGCAATACGCCTATCACGCCTATTTGAGAACAATTAGGCACTTCACCTTCTGCTGGAGGTTCGGGGAAGAGACACCGGTAGGTAGGCCCGTTTTCATAATTAAATACCGTCACCTGACCTTCAAATTTGAAGATTGAACCAAAAACAAGTGGTTTATTTAAAATGACACAAGCATCGTTAACCAGGTACCGGGTCGCAAAATTATCAGTTCCATCTACCACAATATCAAAGTCTGAGAAAATTTCCAGTGCATTTTTTTTTGTTAACTTAAATGGAAAAGCTTTTAGTGAAATATGGGGATTTATTCCTGAAAGTTTTTCGACGGCCCTCTCAGCCTTAAGAAACCCGATATCTTCATTTGTATAAAGTATTTGCCGTTGAAGATTACTTACGTCCACTACATCGTGATCTATTACTCCTAAAGTACCTACGCCGGCCGCAGCCAAATATTGAAGCAACGGACATCCCAATCCTCCTGCACCTATAACGAGTACCTTCGATTCTTTTATCCTGGTTTGGCCCTCTATGCCTATTTCACTTAAAATAATATGTCGGTTATATCTTTGGAGTTCATTTCCTGAAAAAACCATAATTTTTTATTGTAAAGTTCGATGATTTTGAAGTAACAATGTAAATTTTCCTATTCTCTTTCTTTTGATTTAGTTTAGTAAAGTTTATAAGCAAAAGTTGGCAAGGATTTCCGTATTTTTATTCTTTCTTCAAAGTCATTGAGAGCAAATATCAACTACGACAACGATTATAGATTCGAATTTCTGGGACAGAGTTTACTTCTGCTTCCCGAACATGCCTTACTCTGGACCAATAAAAATATTTTACTAATTTCCGACATACATTTAGGAAAAGCAACCCATTTCAGAAAATCAGGAATCCCCATTCCTTCCGGTATTCATGACCAGGATCTGATCCAGTTAGACAAACTATTGGAAAAGTATGCCGTAGAAAAATTAATCTTTTTGGGAGATCTTTTTCACAGCATGTACAACAGGGAATGGGAAATTTTTGATAAATGGTTGGCAACTCATTCAGAAACAGAGTTTCATCTTATCCTTGGAAATCACGATATTTTACCATTATCAATTTATACAAGTTCTTCAATTAAAGTACATAAAAACACTTATGTAGAAAACCCCTTTATTTTTTCTCATATACCTATGAAAAAAGAAGAACTTGATCCGGATTTATATAATATAGCCGGACATATTCATCCGTCAATCCGCTTGATGGGGAAGGGAAAGCAAAATATAGCGCTTCCTTGTTTTTATTTTGGATCTTATCAGGCTGTACTGCCCGCTTTTGGTGTGTTCACAGGTAAGTACCCTATTATTCCATCTCAAACATCTAGAATATTTGCTGTAGCCAATAATAAAATTATTTCTATTTAAAATTAAAAAATTTATAAATATTAAACTTTTAACTATATTGCCCATTGCCTAAACCTATTATAAACTAACCAGTTCAATAATATTTAAAGAGACAAAAGGTTACTATTTTTTTATGCCTAGTATTAACCAAAGACTTCGTCGATGAGTGATAATGAAATTTTAGAAAAAATTAGAGGAGGAGATGAGTCAGCCTTAGATTACTTATATAAAAAGTATTTTAAGATGATGGTGAAGTTGATTATCACTAACAATGGATCAGAAGAAGAAGCCAGGGATATTTATCAGGAAGCATTGATTGTATTTTGGCAGAAAGCAGCAAGCAATAACTTGGTGTTGACCTCAAAGATCAGCACTTATTTATATAGTATTTGTCAAAACCTTTGGAGAAAAGAACTTGACCGAAAAAGCAGACTCTCCTATGAAGATAAAGATGGCGCAGACGGTTTTGATCCTGACAAAGAGGAGAGAATTAAGATAATTAACAATTGCATTAATGAACTTGGAGATACATGCAGGAAGCTTTTAACTTATTATTATTTTGACGAAATGTCGATGTCTGATATAGCTGAAAAACTAGGCTTCGCTAATGCAGATACCGCGAAAACGAAAAAATACAAATGCAAAAAACAACTAGATGCACTAATAAAAACAAAGTTTAAAGCCAGTGACTTCTTAGATTAACCGAAAAATGAACTTGAACAGACCTGAACTAATAGAATCTTATTTAAAAGGAGAGCTCTCTGAAGCAGAAAAAATGGCTTTTGAAGCTCAACTTGAACAAGATCCACTTTTCAAAAGTGAGTTAGAACTACAAAAAGATATTGTAAATTCCATAAAATCATATAGAAAAAATCAACTTAAGCAGCGGTTAAATAACATAGATGTAACGGCAACTTCCTTTGTTAATGTAGCTGCGCTCAAATTTGCTGCCTCTCTTCTTGTTATTGGTATACTTAGCTACGGTTCGTATTTCTTTTTATTTAATAATAGTGAACCTGAAACAGTCACAATTAAACAAGAGGTAAAACAAGAACAAAAAGTTGAACCTGCTCAAACAAAAGAAGAAACCGTTGAAACGGTAATAAAACCTGAGGAAATAAAACCAGAAATTGCAATAGAAGAATCAAAACCGGTAGAAAAGAAAAAACCGGCTATAAAAAAAGAAAGCCGCGAAATTATTATTTCTCCTAATGTTATAGACAGTTTTGAAGAAGACCAAGCAATTGTTAAAAATAACAACTTTGACAAAGCCATCAACAATAGCGCTTCTTCAGCCGACAAAATCACAGAAATAGAGATTTTGCATGAGGATGTCAAAGGCAAGGATTTGAAATATAAGTATTTAAATAAAAAGCTTTATTTGTATGGCGACTTTAATGATTCACCTTACGAGCTTATTGAATTAAATTCAGAAATGGGTAAAAAATTATTCTTGTTCCACAATAATTATTATTACCAATTGAATGAAGATCAAGTCACAATTGCCCCACTTAATCCAATGAGCGATTCCTTAGTTATTCAGGAGTTGGATAGTCTTAAGAGAAAATAAACAGAATTAGTGATATAAATAAAAAAGCGGAGGCAAAACCTCTGCTTTTTGTTTTTTAACAAAAATTCACATTTTGAGAAGACGCTAAAATTGTTCTAGCTTTAAAGATTCTTTAAATTTGACCTTTAGCACTATACGATTTGGAAAAAGAAAACAGGATCAAAAAGAAAAAGCTGGGAAGCTACCCCTATATAAGTGTTATCTTCAGTATTACAATGGCACTTTTTGTAATAGGTGTTTTTGGTGTCCTTATTCTTCATGGGCAAAGACTTACCGAACTTATAAAACAAAACCTGGAAGTAAATATTTACCTGACCAGAGATGCGGGTGAAAATGAAAAGATAAAGATTAATAAAACCCTTTTGTCAAAAGACTATCTCTTGTTTGTAGAAAATGAGCCACAAATTGCTTTTATATCAAAAGACGAAGCAGCAAAAAACTTTATAAAGGAAACCGGCGAAGACTTCCAGAAATTTTTAGGCGAAAACCCTTTGAGAGACTCCTATACCATTAAAATAAAGCCTGAATTATATTCTCACAAACAATTAGAAGACATCAAAAACGATATTGAAAACATCACTGGAGTGTATGAGGTCAACTATCAGGAAAGCCTGATTAGCTCCATTAATGAGAATCTCGCCAAGATCAGCCTTATTTTAATCGGACTGGCCACTTTGCTTATTTTAATTGTAATTATACTTATAAACAACACCATTAAGCTGGCGCTTTTTTCTCAAAGGATGTTGATCAGAAGTATGCAACTGGTAGGCGCCACAGGTTCATTTATCAGAGGTCCGTTCTTATTCCGATCCTTGTTTCATGGGTTCGTTGCCGGTTTGCTGGCTTCAGGACTTATTATTGTGCTTCTTCAATATACCTATGAAAGAATAGAAGGATTAAACGCCTTACTTGAAATGAATAAACTGTTTGCGTTTCTTGGTTTTGTGGTTATAATGGGAATGCTGATCAGTTATTTTAGTACATTTTACTCAATTAGAAAATATTTACAACTCTCTCTCGACGAACTTTATTGATATGGATAACAAAACTAAATTAGCCTTTAAAAAACAGAACTATTTTTTGATGCTGGCTGGCTTAGCCCTTCTGGCGCTCGGATTTATAATCATGACAATAGATGATACAACCCACGGGTTTGGTTTTTTAGGCTTAACATTAGGACCAATTTTAGTAATGGCAGGATTTATAGTACAGTTTTTTGCCATAATGTATAAACCAAAGGAAAACAAATAGACCTCTTAAAAAGAATTAATATTCTTTAAACCAGTAACGTTTCTTTAATGAGCATAATTGAGGCCATAATTCTGGCAATTGTAGAAGGCATAACAGAATTTCTTCCCATATCATCCACAGGCCACATGATTATTACTTCGGCTGTAATGGGTATCAATGAATCTGAGTTTGTAAAGATGTTTACCGTAAATATTCAGTTCGGGGCAATCTTGTCCGTAGTTGTACTTTATTGGAAACGTTTTTTCAAAAGCATGGATTTTTACCTGAGATTATTGGTTGGCGTTATCCCTGCATTATTTTTTGGATTCCTATTAAGTGATAAAATAGATGAGTTATTAGAAAATGTAGTCGTTGTAGCTGTGATGCTTTTAGTGGGAGGAATAGTACTTCTTTTTGTTGATAAATGGTTTAACAATCAGGGAGAAAAAGAAGTGAGTTACAAAAACGCTTTTATAATCGGCCTCTTTCAATGCCTGGCTATGGTTCCGGGAGTTTCCCGCTCAGCCGCTTCCATTATAGGAGGTATGGCTCAAAAGCTAAATAGAAAAACAGCCGCAGAATTTTCATTTTTCCTTGCAGTTCCTACTATGTTGGCTGCGGCGAGCTATAAATTTATTACCGGTTTTCTTCAACTGGACATAAAGGATGATCTTATAAAATTTAATCTTCCTAAAATACAATCATCGCTATCACAGATTTCAGCCTACGATCTCCAAATCTTATTAATAGGCAATATCGTTGCCTTTATTGTCGCAATGCTGGCAATCAAGTTTTTTATAAATTTTCTATCCAAATATGGCTTTAAAGTATTTGGCTATTATAGAATTGCCCTTGGAATAATCATACTTATTTTGTTGGCTTTGGATATAGACCTTAAAGTTTAACAATGGATTTTAATGAAGGCGAGATTTTACTTATAGATAAACCCTACAAATGGACCTCTTTTGATGCGGTAAAAAAAATCAGGGGAGGACTACGAATCAAAAAAATAGGCCATGCCGGCACATTAGATCCTTTAGCTACCGGTCTTCTGATCATGTGTACGGGTAAGATGACAAAAAAAATTGATGAACTCCAGGCAAAAGAAAAAGAATATACCGGTGAGTTTATTTTAGGTAAAACAACTCCTTCCATAGACATTGAAACCCCTTTTGATTCAGAAGTAAGCACGGATCACCTCACTGAAAATACGGTAAAAGTCGCCTTAAGGAATTTTTTAGGAACGATAGAACAAACTCCTCCTATTTATTCTGCAATTAAAGTTGACGGGGAAAGGCTTTATGAAAAAGCCAGAAAAGGTGAAAATGCCGAAATAAAATCCAGAAAAGTATTTATCAAAGAATTTCTTCTCACAGAAATAAATATTCCGTCCATAAAGTTTAAAATTGTTTGTTCAAAAGGCACCTATATAAGGAGTATTGTAAGGGATTTTGGTGAGTTATTAAAAGTAGGCGCTTATTTAAATGAATTGCGTAGAACAAGAATAGGTGATTTCAGTATAAAAGATGCGGAATCTCCTCTGGAATTTGTTCAGCGGTATCGGGTGGAAGGGGGAAGTAAGTAGCGATGACATCCCTTTTGGTCTTAAAAGAACTTGACAAACTTATTTAATGAGGGATGTCATCGCTACGAATAAGATGATTATTAAAGTTTGAAATGAATGCAAATACATTCTGATGTAAATAATTTTCCTGAAGTAAGCTACGCAATAGTAACCAGCGGTACTTTTGACGGCGTACATGTAGGGCATCAGAAGATTTTAGAGCGACTGCATGAAACTGCTAAAGAGCTAAAAGGAGAAAGTGTTGTAATTACCTTTTGGCCTCATCCACGCTATGTGCTTTCTAACATTGAGAATGAATTAAAACTTTTATCCACCATTGATGAAAAGATAGAGCTTCTGGATAAAAACAAAGTGGATCATTTAATAATTATTCCTTTTACGAAGGAGTTTTCACAAATGACTTCGGAACAATTTATCCAGGAAATTCTTATCCGAAAGATCAGAACAAAAAAACTGGTAATAGGTTATGATCATCGATTTGGCAAAAACAGGGAAGGGAGCTTTGACTATTTGAAAGAAAACGAAGTCAAATATGGCTTTGCAATTGAGGAGATCCCTGAAGAGGACGTTCACAATATTGCCGTCAGCTCGACCAAAATCCGAAATGCTTTATTAGGAGGAGAAGTTGAAATCGCCAATGAATTTTTAGGCCGTTATTATTCATTAAGGGGCACGGTGATGGAAGGGGATAAAATAGGCCGGAAATTGGGTTATCCTACAGCCAATATTTATTTAAAAGAAAATTATAAACTTATTCCGGGCGATGGTATTTATGCTGGATTAATTTCGGTAAAAAACAAAAAATACAAGGGACTTATTTATATTGGCGAAAGACCGACAATCGAAGGAACAAAAAGAAATATAGAGGCTTTTATTTTTGATTTTAAAGAAAATATTTACGGAGAAAGTATAGAAGTTTCGTTTATTAAATTTATCAGAGGAGATATGAAATTTGACAATCTGGAGGAGCTAAAAATCCAGATCAAAAAAGACGAGGAAAGCGGACATGTTATTTTAGACTCTATTTCATTATAAGTATGATAAACAAAGTAGTAAAAGATGCAGAAGAAGCCATCGCAGATATAAAAGATGGCTCAATATTAATGCTTGGAGGATTCGGCTTGTGCGGAATACCGGAAAATTGTTTAAAAGCGATATTGAAAAAGGGAATTAAAGAATTGACATGTATTTCTAATAATGCTGGCGTTGATGATTTCGGAATAGGACTTTTATTGAAAAAGAAACAAGTCAAAAAAATGATCGCTTCCTATGTAGGAGAAAATGAAGAATTTGAGCGACAACTTTTGTCAGGAGAGCTGGAAGTGGAGTTAAACCCTCAAGGAACTTTAGCAGAAAGGATTCGAGCCGGAGGTGCCGGAATCCCTGCATTTTTCACGCCTGCAGGGGTAGGAACCGAAATAGCTTCCGGGAAAGAAATCCGAAATTTTCATGGAAAGGAATATATTATGGAAACCTGGCTAAGAGCTGATTTTGCCATTGTCAAGGCTTGGAAAGGTGACACAGCAGGCAATCTGATATTTCAGGGAACCGCGCGGAACTTTAACCCTATGATGGCTACAGCAGGTAAGATTACCATTGCTGAAGTGGAAGAGCTGGTACCTGTAGGAACGCTTGATCCGAACAATATCCATACACCTGGAATTTTTGTAAACAGGATATTTCAGGGAAAGGATTATGAAAAAAGAATTGAGCAAAGAACGGTGAAAGGGGGATGAGGGATGAGGTATCAGGTGCGAGGTTTGAGCTGCCTGGTAAGGAACATCAGCGTTGTAAAGTAGCAAAATGCCGTTTGAGGCCATCCTCTATTTCCAAATAAAATAAAGCAATAAATAATACTAACCTACCTCATCGATAATTTGTTTTATATAATATTCCAAGTCTGGTAGTTTTCCTGTTATAATACTCCAGACAATATCATAGTCTATTCCGAAGTAGTGATGAATCATTATATCACGGGTAGCAGCCATTTTTTTCCATTCCACATGTTTACGTACTGCTGTAAAATCAGTATCCAATCGTTTGGTGGCTTCTCCAATAATCTCCAAACTCCGAATTATAGCTCTTTTTAAAGTTTCATCTAAAAAGATTTCTTGGATCAATCGGAAAAGTTGGGGGGATTGAATTATTAAGCATAAATATTGGCTAGTCTAAACAGGAAAAAGCTTACATTTTTTACGCCCCTAAACGAACTTCTAAATGCTTTAATTTTCGCATTAAAAGATTCTGCTGAAGCATTAGTACTGCGATTATTAAAGTAGTTCAGGATGGTCAGATAATGATTTTGAATTGATTTTGAGACGGTATTAAAAGATTTGAATCCTGCTTTTTCTACTCGGTCGTACCATTGAGCAAGCTTTGTAAATGCTATTCCCTTGTCTTTTGTTGAA
>DASPJL010000105.1:0-99936 GCA_035628645.1 Cytophagales bacterium
CTTTTTGCTTTCTCTAATGCTTGTTTCAAGGCGTCTACCCTGCTGGTCTGTCCTACACCATTTGCAAATAGCTGCCCATCTTTTGCCAACACTATTGTATTTGATTTAGAGTGCTTTACAATTTTATTCGCAAAGACCAACGCCCTTCTTTCCTCCTCGGTTGGCGCTTTTTCAGTGACACAATTCAAATCAGAAATTTTTTCTGTTTTAAGATCTTTGTCCTGAATAATCACTCCATTAAGCAAATTTTTGAATTGATAGGTTGGAAGCTGAACTTCTTTTCGCCTTAAAATGATCCGATTTTTTTTACCGGTTAGCATGCTTAAAGCTTTTTCATCAAATTCCGGAGCTATTAAAACTTCAAAAAATAATTTATTAAGCTCTTCAGCTGTCTCAAAATCTACTTTTTTATTGGTAATTATTACGCCACCAAATGCAGATACAGGGTCAGCTTGCAAGGCTTTCAAATAAGCTTCTTTAGGCGAATTGGCTGAAGCTGCTCCACAAGCATTGGTGTGTTTCAGAATGGCGTAGGTAGTTTCTTCAAATTCATCTATTAAACCTACCGCAGCATCTATATCTACGAGGTTATTGTATGATAACTCTTTTCCATTCAATTGATCAAACATTTGATCCAGCTTGCCATAAAATATTCCTTTTTGATGAGGATTTTCCCCATATCGTAAAATCCTGGAAGTATTTATACTGAATTTAAAGTTTTCTCCAAAACCACCATTCTCCTTATCCAATTTGGAGAAGTATTGATAAATTGCAGTATCGTAATGGGAAGAATTATTAAAAGCCTCTAAAGCATAATGTTTTCTATCTTCAATAAATGTAGCACCATTTTGGCTGCTCAGTAATTCATTGAAACTTTCGTATTGATTTCTTGAACTTATAATAAGGACATCCTTATAGTTTTTTGCAGCAGCCCTGATCAATGAAATTCCCCCAATATCAATTTTCTCAATAATATCTTCATGAGATCCACCGCCCGATACTGTTTCTTCAAAAGGATACAAGTCGACAATTACAAGATCAATTGGCGGGATGTTATAACGTTCAGCTTGTGCAACATCCTCATTAAGCGCTCTTCGGTATAATATTCCTCCAAATATTTTTGGATGAAGTGTTTTTACCCTTCCACCAAAGACAGCAGGGAAACCGGTAAGTTCTTCAACAGCATTTACGGGAATTTTAAGATCCTCTATGAATTTTTGTGTGCCTCCTGTAGAATATAGTGTAACTCCTAATTGATTAAGTTTTTTAATTATAGGTTCGAGGTTATCCTTGTAATAAACAGAAATTAAAGCAGAATTGATTTTTTTTAAAGACATGAATGGGGTTTAATTAGTTATAGGCGATGCAAAACTATATATTTTTAATAATGTTTTCTATTACTTTTGGATAGAATTCATGTTCTAATTTTTGTATTTTTCTTGCAAGTGTCTCACAAGTATCTCCCTCTTCTACTAAACACTTTTCTTGCAATATTATCCCACCTTCATCAAAGTTCTGATTGGCAAAGTGTATGGTAATTCCCGATTCTTTTTCTTTATTTTCGATTACTGCCGTATGCACAAAACTTCCATACATTCCTTTACCACCATATTTAGGAAGCAACGCTGGATGAATATTCACAATTCTATCAGGAAAGGCTTCTATAATATTATGAGGCACAAGCCATAAAAAGCCGGCAAGAACGATAAGATCTATTTTATGCGCTTTCAGATAGTTTAAAACTTTATCAGACTCATAGCAATCCTTACGTGAAAAAACCATCACTGGGATATTAAAATTTCTTGCCCTTTCTATGACGTAGGCATCGGCCTTATTGGTAAGTACACAGGCAACTTCTGCTATTTCAGATTCGCTGAAATATTCAAATATTTTTTGCGCATTACTTCCAGAACCGGAAGCAAATATCGCTATTCTTCTTTTTGACTTTTCCAAGATTAAATAAATACCATACTAAGCACTCCTGCCAGCATTATTCCTTTACAAAGATTACTTAAAAATTTAAAATCCCGCCGTTTATCGGCCTGATTTAATTTGTAAATCAGGAATATATAAGGGACCATCATTCCAATAAAATAATAATAAAGAGACGTATTGTTTATAGCGCCGGAAATCAGAAAAATCACCGACGCAAAAAAAACCATGATTGAATAAATAAAAATTTTAACTTTCCTTATTCCCCATACAATGGGTAACGTTTTACAATCAAACTCCTGATCTCCCCGCATGTCTTCCATGTCTTTAATAATTTCTCTGATCAGGGAAATAAAAAATGCGAAGAGTGCATAAAAATTCACTAAAAGCATATTCCGCCCGAAAAAAAAACCTACGATGCTAATGGAAAGACCCGTAAGTATTGCAACACTCAAGTTTCCTACAAATGGCAATCTTTTTAACTGATTGGAATAAAGCCAAAGCCAAAACGCACAGAAGGTGACTATCACTCCGATTTTTAATCCTAAAATCAGCCCTAAACCAATACCAATAAAGTTTAAAATGGAATGCAGGATCATTGCCTGCCTTCTTTTCAAAAACTTTCCGACCACTACCCTTCTTGGTTTGTTGATGATATCAATCTTTATGTCATAATAATCATTGATAATGTAGCCGGCGGAAGCAATTGAAACGGTTGAAAGCGAAAGTAAAAACAGGTAAATATTTTTAAGGTAATAAAGATATTCTGATGATGGACCTATCAGGAAAATAGCTACGAAATATTGAGAAAAAACAATTATTAAGAGGTTCGGATACCGGATGAGCCTCAAAAAACGGAGCGTTTGAAGGTAAAAAGCTTTTAACCTGTGATTTCTTATTCTCATTTTTCTGTCTTACTAAAAACAAAGCCGTTCTAACTTTAAAATTAGTGAGATTGAAACAAAATGTTTAGTCTGTAGAGAAAAGGATTTCCCCTAAGTACGAGGACTAAGCTAAAAAAGACTGAATTGACTGATGTATCTTAAGACAAACAAAGTCAATTCAGTATCAATTCTTTAAGCTTGTTTTGACTATTAGAAAGACTGGAAATGAATTTCTGATATTTTTTGCTCCCTTCATATTCACTATTAATCTGCTCTTTATTGATCATCCAAAGCGAAATATTCTTTTTCTTTCGCTGTACTGAACAGTAAATATAATAATGACGGCCTTTTTGCTTTACGTATTCTTCAACTTTATCATCACGATAAGCAGTTAGCATTTGAAAGGTTATAACACCTCTTTTATAACTCACATGGATGTCAGCGGCTTCTAATTTTTTACCCATTTCTTTGGAGATTGCTAAAATCTCCAAAGCCGTATGCCCTGTCGCCTTAAATTGAATTTCAAAACATTTTAGATTCTTAATCTTTCTTAAGGAGTCCCCATCTATCGCTTTTCCCTCAATATGAAAAAGGGTAAAGGAAATTGTAGGTTGGATTTCTCTTATAGATTTAAAATTGGGTCGCGCAATTAACATTGCCTAGCTGGTTGATGACAAATAAAGGTAGAATAAAATATTATCAACTTTTGTCTAAAATGCGCATTGAAAAGGAGTGGTAATATTTAGATAAAAAACGAAAAACTTTTATACCCATTAAAATTTCACCTATATAACTTTTGCCTGTAACATAAATTACAAGTAACTAATAATCAAACAATTTAATTATTAGTTACTTTAACAAGTTAAAAAAAGATCTTCTGATTTTCCTGCATATTTAGGATAACATTTGGTCTTAATTATCAAAATTCCGATAATTTACCTCTTTGTTAAAAATCTAAAATAATGGTCTAAATCATTTACAAATGAGGCTATGGAATAAAAATGCATCAATTGAAATATTACTTCCTGGTCCTGATATTTACTTATATTCCACCTGAACCTCCGTTATATTTTCCTCCGAAGCCGGACCAACGATTTTGGAATAAATTTCCCGGCAATTTCCTGTTAAACTCAATCCCTCTACATGCATCTGTGGAATTACATTGTCGTACACGTCTTTGATCGATAGCCAGGAACCTTTATGGATCACTGAAATACATTTAAAAGAGGGAAGTGTTTTAAACTTAAATTCATCATCCCTTCCTGGCCTGTCCACTGGAAATACGATTTCCAATGTAAAAGCCGTATCCGGATTACCATCTGTTCCATAATAATTCCATTGTATAGGACCCAGAATCTTTATTTGTTGTTTGGAAGCCTCTTTCTTAAGTTTTTCATCTACTCGTAAGGCGAGTATATTATTTAATTTATTCAAGGTGGTAATTTGAGAATAATAAATAACGTCCGTTGGTTGTACTTCTTTAGCGTGCATAATTGTAGTTGTTTATTTCATGCAAGACTAAAGGAGGGTGATGACAAGGGTATGTCAACCTAAAAATAATTGATTTAAATTTTTATACTTCGACAGGGGCTAATTCTTTACTGAAATTCTCCAATGCCGCCTGGGCGAGTGAAACCAATGTTTCCTTTAATTCTAAGGGCTTCACAATTTGAACAGAACAATTAAACAACAATAGCCATCTCCCAATATAATCCATTGATGGACATAAAAAGGTCATTTCAACAAAACCGTCTGTTTCAATCTCATCTACAAATCCATAATAGAACTTCTGATTCTGAATGTATTTTCTAACGTCCTTATCAAAGCGTACAACAACTTCAATGAGGTTTTCATTCTTAGATAAGGTGTCAAGATATTCCTGTAGTGAAGAGAAAGCGCCGGATG
The DNA here is from genome assembly GCA_035628645.1 of Cytophagales bacterium. Lineage (GTDB taxonomy): Bacteria > Bacteroidota > Bacteroidia > Cytophagales > Cyclobacteriaceae > DASPJL01. Next base: position 4,722 of record DASPJL010000105.1, read on the forward strand.
AAAACTTTTTATCCATAATCCTGAGTTCCCTAATCCTATCCACCCGGAAATCCCTGTAATCATTTCTGAGTTTACAAAAAGCGATCAAATGCCAGGCACTTGAATAATGGCATAAGCCAATGGGACAAATATCCCTTACTGTGTTCTGATTATTGTATATAGAGAAATAGGAAATCCTTAATTCATTTTTATTAATTATACTCAACTGGAGATCGGACAACCAATGGTTAGGAAAATCAGAAAAAGAGGAATGAGAAGATCTGGCAATATGAACGGATTTATCCAGTTCTTCCATTTTATCTTTATCGTTTTCTCTTAAAACAGCTTTAATTTTTATTAGCGCATTGGCAAATTCTTTTTGTAATGAAGAATCCGCCCATTTGTTCATAAGCTTAGCTCCCATTAGCAGCGCAGCAGCTTCTGCATTGGTAAACATAACCGGGGGCAAGTTGTATCCGCTAATAATAAAATATCCTTTTCCTGCTTCTACGCCTATCGGGACGCCGGCTTCTTCCAAAGACCTGATGTCTCTATAAACTGTCCGTAAACTGATGTCATATTTATTGGCAATTTCCGAAGCCCTTATTATTCTTTTGCTTTGAAGGTGTATAAGAATGGCGGTAAGTCTTTGGAGCCTGTTCATGGACAGAATTAAAATGAATATTAAAAATAATAATTCACAATTAAATGTGCCCCATAAAAATAGGAAGGATTGTAGAAAAGTATTCTAAAATTTCGAGTATTTAAATGATTTCACTCTAGGAAATATGTATCAATAGCCTGTGTTTTTAAATTTGGCGAATTAGAAAACTTGCATTGCTGAGGACTTAAGAATAGCGCAGTTATGTACAGAAAAACTTATTATCAATCCGCCATTTCAACTATTTCCATTAGTTTTTCCTCCGTTAATGGTTTGTAAATAAATCTGCAAACCGATTTAAAAACCATAGCTTTCTCTTTATCTTTTTCAAGACGAGAACTTGTCAGGATCATCACTTTTGTTTTAGGATATTTTTTCCAGTAAGCTGCCTCATACCTTTCTATAAAATCGAAGCCGTCCATTTCCGGCATCTTCAGGTCTACCAGCATCAAATCCGGGAAATTATTCTTTAGATCGCATTCCTTAAGATATTCTAAAGCATTCCAGCCATTATTTTCTATTTTATAGTTTTTAATGGCCCTTACATCTTCTATTATTGATCCGATTAATAAATTGCTTAACTCGTCATCATCAAGTAATAACAACTTTCTTACCTCCATTTCAGCAGTTTTCAATAGTTAAGATTATTTAATAAAAATTCGTTTATTTTATTTTGTCAGAGTTTTTTATATGCAACCTGATTTTTAAAATGAACGCGTCATTGTAATTTTAGTTAGGCAAATTTTAGAGATTATAGGAAATTGTAATCTTTAAAATCAACCTGCGGCTATATTTCTTTGCCTCACCACTTCATAAGTAACTACAGCAGTGGCTACAGACACATTTAATGAGTCAATTTTGCCAAAAATAGGAATTTTAACCAAATGATCTGCGACCTTTAAAAGATCATTAGAGATTCCATCTTCTTCAGATCCCAGAATTATGGCAACGGGAGATTTATAGTCCGCCTCGTAAATGCTTTTTTCAGCTTTCTCTGTACTTGCAACAATCTGAAGACCGGAATCTTTTAAGAATTTAATCGCTTGCAATAAATTATTCTCCCGGCAAATAGGTATAAAATTCAATGCCCCGCTTGAAGTTTTCATTGCGTCACTGTTTATCTGGGCGGCTCCTTTATCCGGAATTAGGATCCCATGCACGCCGGCACATTCTGCCGTACGAGAAATAGCGCCAAAATTACGAACATCGGTAATTCTGTCCAGTACAATTATAAAAGGCGTTTCTCCTTTGCTGTATGCGGCATGGATAATATCATCAATTTTGTAATATTTCACTGCCGAAATATAGCTGATTGCGCCCTGGTGATTCTTCCTGGTTATCTGATTTAATTTTTCTTCAGGTACTTTAGAAACCGGCAAATTATGTTCCTTGGCCGTCTCATATAATTCCTTTATTAAAGGATTATTAAGCTCTCGCTGGACCAGAATCTTATCAATTTCTTTTCCTGCCTTTATCGCTTCAATGATTGCCCTGATACCGAAGATCAGTTCTTTTTCAGATGGTCTGGGACTGTGAAATTTTTTTTGTGAGTGGAATTTTAAATTTCCGGGACTCCTTTTCTCCATAAATCAACTTTTTTATACCAATACTCCTCATACTCCGGATACCTTATTAACTCATGGTGATTATTGGAATATAGGTTATGCGTTTTTACAAATGTAAATTTAAGTTGTGACATTCCCTCTGTTTTTTCATAAACCCATTGTTCCTGCTCTCCATTTCTGTACACATAGGTAGGTTGCCCAAATATCATAAAGATCATTCCCATATCAGTTTTCCAGCCTTCTTTATAACCAGTAAACTTTTGGTTTGCTGCTTCTACCCTGTCGTAATAAATTTTAATTAGTCGTTTGCCGTCATTTGCATTTCCTCCATGTTTAAGCCAGTACCTGTCGAAAGCCTGCTTGGGTTCAGTACTTTTGGTGAGTGCACGAATTTCCTCTGTGGTAGAAATATAGACCAGGGACTTAATCAGTTGGTCGAGTTTAGTGTATTTAGGGTATTTACCTGTTTCTACCCTAAAGCCAAGCCCTTCCTGGTTCGCAGTATCTTTTTGAATCAAATAAAGCCCAGCGGTATCAAATGAAATCTCCTGATTTGTAGAAAGCACGTAGATACTATCGATTTCCAGCTTCTTTGGAACATTCCTTGAAGAAGTGGACATAGGTGCGGGAGCTGGCGGAAATTCATGTTTGATCAGGTTAACATAAATACTTTCAGAAGGCCCCTCCTGAAGTATCTTATACTTATTCCCGGCAATTATAAAATCGTCAAAAACAGGAACAGAGTCTGACAAGTTATACAAAATTCCGGTCCAAAAAACCGGCTTTCCTTCGGATTCCAATAGAATATCTTCTGTTACTTTAAAATCCGTTTTTTTGTCCGAAACATCTATGAATAAGTAAGGAGGAAAGCTTGAATTCCTGGAAATCTTGAAACTACAAATAAAAGCATTGTTAACCTTGTCTGTTGAAATTATAGAGACAGGAATGGAATCTACACTAACAATATTCTCACCGGAATACTCAAATCTTTGTCTATAGCCTATCTTAATATTTTTATAGAAATTCTTCACATCACTTTCCATCCGAAGCCGCCTTACATTCACTGAAAGGTAAATCTTATATTCGTTTTCATTAAAAGCAGCGGTATGCTTTATTATAATCGGAGAATTGTTCTCGTATTCGTAAGAATAATTATTAAAATTAGAAGTGGATTGTTTGGAAGTAGAAGCACAATTCCAAAATAGTGTTATAAATCCAAGGCAAAATACAGGTACAATCAGCCGATAGAAAGAAAAACTCAGATTAGCTTTGATCAACTTTTTATATTTTACAATAGGTGTATTCATTTTTTCAAATCCTTGTTCCTAATAGTAATGAAAAATTTATAAATATATTTGCAAACATTAAAAATTTTCAACGATTCTCCTTATAATATGGCCACATATACCACAGAAATCGCCTCGGCAACCATTGCTTCTGATAATCCCATCCACCAAAGACTATTTTTTGCTTATGTGGCAGCCCAGGATTATGTGAAAGGTGAGCTTTTGGAAATAGGTTGTGGCGAAGGAAGAGGAGTAGAAACCTTAGCCCCAAAATGTACTTCTTATACTGCTTTGGATAAGATTAATCCGGTAATTGAGGACCTGGCAAAAAGATACGACAATATTAATTTTATTTCGGCTTTCGTCCCTCCCATGAATATGCTTCATGACAACACCTTTGATGTCATTAAGTTTTCAGGTTATAGAACATATTAAAAAAGATAAGTTCTTCCTCGAAGAAATTTACAGGGTTTTAAAACCTGGGGGAGTAGCACTGATCACCACGCCAAACATCAAAAAGACTTTAACCAGAAATCCCTGGCATGAACGCGAATACATCGACAAGGAATTAAAGGGCCTGGCAGAGAAAGTTTTTGATAAAGTGACTTTAAAAGGCATTCATGGCAATCAAAAAGTGATGGATTATTATGAGCGAAATAAAAAATCTGTTCAGAAAATCACTCGCTTTGATATTTTCAATCTCCAATACAGACTTCCCGCGCCGATTTTAAGGATTCCTTATGACATTCTTAACCGGATAAACAGACAATCCTTAATGAAAAAAGATAATTCATTGGTGAGCGATATTACTTATAATGATTATTTTATTTCTGACGATACGGAAACCTGTCTTGACTTCTTTGGTATTTTTCAAAAAAGAGGACTTTAATGATCTATGAATGCTGAAAAATTTAAATTCCGGACTGAAGTCAGCATTGAAAGGTTTCCATTTACAATCAATCATAAAACCAATGTTTTTTTGGCCGGTTCATGTTTTGCTGACATGATTGGGACCAAAATGAACTTTAACAAATTCAATTGTATTTCGAATCCCTATGGAAACATTTACAATCCTTACAGCTTATTTTCTCTTTTAAGAAATTCCTTAACTGATCGGGAACCTGACGAATCGAGTTACATTGAAAATCAGGAATCATGGTTCAATTATAATTTTCACTCCGAAATTTCAGGAAAAACTATTGATGAATTAAAAACTTCCATTTCTTCCATAAACCAGAAAACCGGGGAGTTTTTAAGGAAAACTGATTTTTTAATCCTGACTTTTGGAACAGCTTATGTCTATAAGCTTATTGAAGGAAACAACATAGTCGCGAATTGCCACAAGATTCCTTCAAGGTTCTTCAAAAAAGAATTACTTTCCCCTAAAGAGATCATTGATGAATTTGAAAAACTTCAAAAAGAGCTGCTGAGAATCAGGCCGGATTTAAAAGTTATCCTAACGGTTAGTCCCGTGCGGCATCTCAAAGATACTTTGACTTTAAACAATGTAAGCAAGTCTATATTAAGAACCGCAATCCATTATATTGTTGAATCTTTTCACAATGTTTTTTACTTTCCCAGTTACGAAATAATGATGGATGACTTAAGGGATTATAGATTTTATAAAGACGACCTGATCCATCCCACAGAATTTGCGGAAGAATATATATGGGATAAATTTTCAACTTCCAGTTTTGATAAGGATACTTTAGTTTTAATCGGGGAATGGGAAAAGGTATCACGCGCAATAAACCATCGGGCTTTTCATCCTGAGTCGGCAGCTCATCAAAATTTCTTGAAGGAAACTTATCTTAAATTAGAATCCCTTAATAAAAAGGCCGATTTTAGCGAAGAAATGAGGTCTTTAAAAGAAAAAATAATTTAAGGCGTTGAGAAATGAATTGGCGAGACGGACAAAATTTTTTGAGAAAGGTAACGATCAAAAAGGTCTTTAATGCAGCGAAGGTTTTCCTCTCTTATAAAATCTCAAAAACAACAGGGAAATTATTTCATAAGGGACTACCCATAAGTATTTCAATCGAGCCGACCACTTCCTGTAATTTACGGTGTCCTGAATGCCCCAGTGGATTGCGTTCTTTTACCCGCCCTACGGGAATGTTGAATTTAACTTTATTCCGGAAAATTATTGACCAGATGAAAGACCATGTTATTTATCTAACCTTATATTTTCAAGGTGAACCTTATTTAAATCCTGACTTTCTTAACATGGTGAAGTATGCCTCTTCAAACAAGATATACACCTCTACCTCTACCAATGCGCATTACCTTTCCGATGAGTCAGCAAAAAAAACGGTAGAATCAGGACTTGACCGGCTAATTATTTCTATTGACGGAACAACCCAGGAAGTATATGAAGTTTACCGGAAAGGAGGAAAACTGGATAAGGTTATTGAGGGAACGGAGAAAATCCTGAAGTGGAAAAAAGCGCTTAAATCATCTACTCCTCATATTATCTTTCAATTCCTTGTAGTTAAAGCAAATGAGGATCAGGTGGAAGAGGTGAATAAACTTGCAGGCATTTTAGGAGTGGATGAAGTGGTACTAAAAACCGCTCAAATATATGATTATGAAAATGGCTCTGAATTAATTCCGGAAAAGGACAAATACAGTAGGTATAAACAGACAAACAACGGTAAATGGGTATTAAAAAATAAACTGGAAAATAGCTGCTGGAAAATGTGGCAATCGTGCGTGTTTACCTGGGATGGGAAAGTACTTCCCTGCTGCTTTGACAAAGACGGGCAGTTTCAGCTTGGCGACATGAAGACGGATGCCTTTGATTCGATTTGGAATAACGATAAATATAAGGCCTTCAGGAAAAGCATCTTGAATTCCCGGAAGGAAATTGAGATTTGTAAAAACTGTACTGAAGGAACCAAAGTCTGGGCTTAGCTAATCCAAATACAAGAAAACACCCAGCGTAGCTTCAGGATAAAAAAAATCTTCTACATCATTATAAGAATAAACTGCATAATTATACCGCACATTAAAGTCAATACCTACTTTTTCAGATAAAGGAGCCATTATCCCTACCTCAGGCCTTACTCCAAAAGACCAGGAGTCTTTACCTTCTGCAAATGTTCCATACCACTTTTCATAATGAAGCTGATAAGCGCCGACTCCTATTCCTGCATAGGGTTTGAATTTTGATTCATAGTTTCCAAGATAATAGTGTCCTGTGAGTAATATAGGAATAGACCGGAAGAATCTTGTCTGAACTGCGGAAATCTCTCCATTATCGTACTTGTACAATGCCCGTTCATAGCTTTTACTAAAAGTATTCCAGCCGGTGCTTATTCCCAAAGAAACCTTATCAGTTAAAAAATATCTACCTTCAATACCAATTCCGTCAAACAGTTTGTTTTCTATAAACTTTCCCAGGTCTCCCAGTGGAAAACCAGCGCCATAAGAAAGTTTGATAATCCTTTCATTATATTGGCCAAAGCCTTTGGTAGCAGTAAAAAGAAAGAAAAATACGAAAAGAATTTTTATAAATTTCATAGTAAAAAGATTTGGATTGTAGCTGCAAGGATTTAACTGTCAGCCTAGAAGAAAGAAACTCATATTCGGGTCAGGTTATTCAACATCTAACCTTACCCACCATCGCTTCCCTTTAAATATGTGGACTGAACAAATAAACTCCGAACACCTTTAAGAATTCTTTCATCCGACGATAAAGTGCCTAACCCATCTATAAATTGTCCATTCCATACTACTTTCAACTGATTATTTTGAACCGGATTTTTAACATCTAACATATCAACGATCACACTTCCTCTTCTCACCTGATAGACATAATAGGAAGGATAATAATATCCGCCACCGTAATATGGATCGTAATAATAAATGGGTGAATAGTCAATTCCGGTATAAGAAACCGCCACTTTGGTTACCTGCAGACCTAAATCCGGATTTTGGGAAGAATCTACCCGTACATAACCTAGTTTCTGCATTTCATCACTGATTGCATTAAGAATAGCAATGTCAATGCTCTTACGTTCTTCAGTCCCCGAATCGCCAGGATTAGTTATGACATTCACAAAATCCGGTAAAGTGTAGGTTTTATAACTGGAAAAATCAACTTCAGGATCATAATTTGATACATATACATCTTTTTCCTCCGGCGTTAAGAAATCCTCAGGATTGGGTCCCATGCAAGATGTCGCAAGAACTGTAAATCCAAAAGCCATAAGAATCTGTATTTTGCTAAAATAAAAATAGTTCAGAAGTACGGTTTTCATCGGTATTAAATCTAATTCCTTTAAAAGAGTTAACGAAAAGATTGGTTTTCAGATATTATAAGGAATACTTAAATTAAATTTTTATTCAAAATCTCCATTACTACGGCTAATATTTGAAATGAATTCAGAATACTTTTGTTGGAACAATAGGAAAATCGCGGGGATAAAGTTGGAACAATCGATAAAGACGGACAACCAGAGCCTTCGGTTCTATTCCGATTTGTATTATTCTAATTTTTAAACTGCTTTCCTGGCGTTTTCTAGGTTCGCTGTAGGTTCGCTGTAGGTTCGCTCTTCCTTCGCTGTAGGCATAATTGGTATTATTTTAAGGTGTGTACTTCAAAAAATAAAGAATTTACCTTATTGTTTCGCTGGCATTCCATATTTCCCATGCTTTCTCCGCCTGAAAATGCAGCATTTCCAATCCATCCAAGGTTTTAGCACCTTTTGATTTGCCCATTTTCAAAAAAGTTGTTTCCCTGGGATTATATACAAGATCAAAAAGAAAATGCTGAGACGTAATTTTTTCATAAGGAATAGGCGGTAAAGTCTCAATTTTCGGATACATTCCCAGGGGAGTGGTATTTATGATCAGTTTATGAGACTCGACGTAGGATGCATTCAATAACTCTTCATAAGAAATGGTATTCTCAGAAGAATTACGGGAGACAGCTATGAAGGGAATATTCAGGGTTTTAAGACTGGCTTGAACAGCAGAAGACGCGCCGCCGGTACCTAATATGAGCGCTTTAAGATCCCTGGTATCTTTGCCAATAAACTCTCTTAAAGACATCATAAAACCATAATAATCAGAATTATAGCCCACCAGTTTACCGCCAACAAATTTAATAACGTTTACCGCACCTACATTTTCAGCAGAATGGTCTAAAGAATCCAGAAAAGAAATGACATTTTTTTTATGAGGAATAGTAACGTTAAGTCCTGAAAGCAAAGGCTCCTTGCTAATTAATTCAGGAAAGTTCTCAATATCCTTTATTTCAAAAAGTTCATATGAACAATTCTCAATGTGTTCCTTCTCAAACTTTTCCGAAAAATATTTCCTGGAGAAAGAATGAGTTAAAGGATATCCGATAAGACCAAACTTTCGCACTACGCTTTGGGAACTGGTTTCTTAAATTTTTCTTTCAATAATTCAATAATTGGCGGCAAAATTGACAATATGATAATTGCAAAAATTACATAAGTGAAGTTCTTCCTTACTATTTCAAGGTTTCCGAAAAAGTAACCTGCCCAAATAAATATCAATATCCATAGCGCCCCGCCTATTATATTAAAGCTTATAAATTTAGAATAAGTCATCTTGCCGATTCCGGCGACAAAGGGAGCAAAAGTTCTTATAATCGGGATAAACCGTGCAAATATTATTGTTTTACCTCCATGTTTTTCATAAAACTGCTGGGTTTTAACAAGATGTTCTCTTTTTACAAGCATATAATCTCTGTAAAAGACACGGGGACCAATATAGTTACCTATGGCATAATTTAGCGTATCTCCCAATACGGCAGCGATAAAGAGCAAGATTATAAGCAGAAAGACATTTAAACTTCCTAAAGCGGCAAATGCACCCGCGGCGAACAATAATGAATCACCAGGTAAAAAAGGCATTACCACAATGCCTGTCTCTACAAAAATGATCAAGAAGAGAATCAGGTAGGTAAGTGTACCGTAGTCAATGATTATTTCATTAAGATGCTTATCCAAATGAAGAAAGAAATCTAAAACTTCCTTAATAAATTCCACCATTATTTTATGTAATTGTTATTTAAAAAATGATCAAAAGTATCGCCTCTTAGTCCCAATCTTATCGTTTCCAGGGGGATAATTTCATTCGGTGCAATATTTCCCAGATTTACGTTCGCACCTAACAGTTTTATGAACCAGACTTGCTGAGATTTTTGAGGAGCCTCCCATATAACTTTTTCAAAAGGAATTTTGGTTAAGATCTCTTCAACAAGCCCCGATCTTACTTCGCCAGTTGCTCTGAAAAGACCGACATTTCCACCTTCTCTGGCCTCACCGATTACCTTCCACGCGCCAGCTTCAAGTTCTGCCTGCATCAATTGGATCCACCTGTAAGGTGGAATTATTTTAGCATCATCCTTGGAGCCAACTTCAGATAAAACTGTAACTTGTTCTGAAAGTTTTCTTATGTACTCACATTTTTCATCATGATGAAGTTCAATAGAACCATCAGAAATTTCGGCAAAAGTCATATCAAAATTCTCAAGGATCCTTCGATAATCATCGAACTGGCCCCTGACGATAAAAGCTTCAAACAATGTCCCGCCAAAATAGGTTGGCACACCGGCATCCTTATACAAACGGAGTTTCTCCTTTAAATTGGGGGTTACGTATGAAGTTGCCCATCCCAGTTTCACTATATCAACATATTCGCTCGCTATACTTAGAAAATCTTCAACTTCTCTTAGACTCAGGCCTTTATCCATGGCCATAGTAAATCCTTCTTGTCGGGGTTTGGTTGTCCGGACAGGAATATCTTTTAAAATATAGTTCATTCGTAAAATTTTATAATTTTAGTGATTTTCATGAGACCTTCCCGCCCATCAAATGCGCCTAAGAAATACCTCCTCATGATAGATTTATAAATATTGGTTTGACAAAGGGTATTGAATCCTTTCTACAAAAGGAACAGAAAAAAGAAGAAAGCTTAAAGAATATTTCAGAAAAAAGAAACACAAAATCTTCAGGTATTGAAAATTGAACTTCTTTTATTGATAGAATATAAATCTTCACTATGGTTTCTTTTTCCTGTATTGCTCTATAATCTTATACAACGCTTTCTGAGTCTCCAGTTTTGGAAAAAACTCAAACAGGGAGGTATGGTTATCAAAGTTCAAAATTAACGCATTTTCCAGATAATTGAATGCTTCTTTATATTTTCCCGAAAGAATAAGATAGGCGGTAAGGCGATAATACATTGTAGAATCCTCAGGTAATTCGTCAATTCCCGATTTAATCAGACCTATAGCCTTCTCATATTCACCTTGTTCGAAAAGAATATAGGACCAATTAAGGTAAATTTCAGAATTGACCGGATCCAGTAAATTGGCTTCTTCATATGCTTCCAGGGAAGAAATAATATTGCCTGTTTTATATTCTGCATCTGCAATGGCAAGCCAATAATCAGGATTATCAGGATCTAGCTTCAAAGCTTTATTAAAAAAGTGTATGGCTTCAAACCATTTTTCCTTAGCATCCAGGCAAATCCCAATTCCAAACCACGACTCTTCATAGTTAGGATCTAATTTAGATGCTTTCTTATAGTGTCTAATTGCCTGGTCATATTGCTCCATCTTTTCATAACAAGTCCCAATGGCACAGTGGATCTCTGCATTTTCATCTTCCAGCTTTAAAGTGGTCTGGTAATTCTTAAGCGCTTCAGGATATCTAAGGACGCTCATAAAAGAATTGCCCATATTAAAATAGGCTGATGAGAATTTTTCATCAATTAAAGTGGCATATTCATAAGCATTTATTGCTTCATCAAACCGCTCTAGTTTATTGTATATTATTCCAATGTTATACCATGCATTCGAAGAGTAGGGATCATTATCAATGAATTTCTGATAATATGATAAACTGCTCTCCAGCTCTCCTTTAATGTCTAAACAATAGGCAAGTTCATATAAAGCATTTTCGTACTCCAGATTTTCTTCCAGCGCCTTTTTATAATATATTATTGCTTCATCAAAGTCTTGCAAGCTTTGATAGGCAAGTCCTATATGATAATATATCTCTTCCTTTTCCTCGGCAAAATCCACGATATAAGAAAGGGTGGAAATTGAACCTTTAAAGTCACCGATTAAAGATTGAATCGATCCTTTTAAAAAAAGCAGGTCTATATCATTTGGCTGAAGATTTAAGGTTTGATCAATAAGCTCCAGGGCTTCTTCATACTTTTGAGTTTTGGCTAAAAGCTGGGCTTTTTCCTGAAGTAAATCAAGTGAGAAAGGATACTGCTCCATAGCCATTTCACAAGCAGCCATCGCCTTTTTAAATTTTCCTAACTCAGAAAAATGATTGATGATATATTCATATGTGTCAAGATCAAAGAAATAAGCTTTTTCCCTTCGAAGCATCTCTTCGAACCTGCTCAGAATCTCTTTTGCCTCCTCTTTATTTTTATAGTTTCCTGCCATAATTGATTCCTTTTTCCAATACAAGATATAGAATAAGATTAAAATAAACGCTATTTACTTTCTAATTCTTTATTTGTAAATTATATTTTTTTGCGATTTCCCCACAGGTCCATTCCACACTTTCATTTAATTCCTTAAACGATAAACTTAAGGTTTCTTTTGCTTTGCTGTTAATATAAATAGTTTTACTAATGGATGCAGAGGCGGTTTCCCTGGTAATTTTTGGTGCAGAATTGGTAATAAAAGATCGTAGCTTTTCGATAAAAGATAAAACTTTAATCGAAGATGACGAGATTTTAATTTTGGGTGCAGGTTTTCTAAAGTGTTTAGCTATCGTTGCAAACATCGCCTGACAATCTACTGCTCCGCCGTTTAATATAAATCTTTCATAGCTGACATCTTTTTCCATAAGATTAACCACACCCGTTGCCACATCACGTACATCCACATAATTTATTAATCCTTGTGTATAAAAAGGCTTTTTCTCCCAGATATATTTAAATAAAAGTGTACTTCCTGCACTCCAGTTACCCGGCCCAATTACTACCGAAGGATTCACTATTGCTACATTTAATCCCTCTGCCGCACCTCTGTAAACTTCCAGTTCTGCCAGATATTTGCTCTTTCCGTACCTTCCACTGTCATTTTCTTCCCATTTAACATCTTCTGTTACCTCATTAATTCCACCTTTTTTATTTTTTCCCAGAGCAGCCACAGAACTTAAATGGATAAATTTTTTAATGGGATAATTCAGGGCGGCATTGACCAGATTTGAGGTACCTTCTACGTTAATTTTAAATATTTTATCACTATCCCCCGGATCAAAGGAAATAAAACCTGCGCAATGGACAATAGCTTCCACATCGGTCAAAGCACTATGGATACTGGAAATATCAAGGATATCGCCTTCACAAAATGAAACGCCGGAAAGGACATCGGCCAGCAAAGATAAATCGGAATTTGCCCGTCTAAATACCTTCACCTTATATCCTCTTTGAAGTAGTTCCCTTATAATAAAACTACCTATCAGCCCATTGCCTCCAGTAACAAGAATCATATAAGTGTGTTATTTAATAACTTACTTTCAGCGAGCTTAAGGAAATATTTGTTATTATATATTTGGGATAATGCTTCAAGGTGTTTGGGATTATGCGCATCGGTTCCTACAAAAGAAACCATTTCTTCTTCAATAAGTCTTTCCGAAAATTGTTGTGCTGCCGGAGAATAATATCCAAGAAGAGACAATAGGTTTATTTGCATGAGTAAACCTTTTTCTATCCATTCTTTTACTTTATCAAATTGGTTATAAATATAAAGATACCTTTCGGGATGGGCCAACACAGGCTTATAACCATTGCTCAATAAGGCAAAAACTGTTGAAGCCAACTGAACAGGTTCATTGTAAAAGCCCAATTCTATCAGCACATAATTTTTTCCGAAGGTCAATAGCCTTTCTTCACTGTCGATTAAAGAAATAAAATATTCATCCAGATAATATTCTGCGGCTGCCTCAATTTGAATGTCTATTCCGTGGTGAGCAACGGCGTTTCTTACTTCCTGAAGTTTGTCGGTTATTATTTGAGGGGTATTTTCGTAAAAACCTGATATAACGTGCGGGGTAACGATTAACTTTTGGTATCCCTTTTCTTTTAAATTACGGATACAGGTGATTGATTCTTCAATATTTTTGCATCCATCATCAATACCCGGAAGAAGATGGGAGTGAATATCAACTTTAATAAAATTATTTTCAAATGAAGTATTTTCCTTCTTCTTGAATAATGAAATCACCTTTTAGTATTTATTAACTCACTGATTTTAGGAAAACGTTTTGGCTCTGATATAACATCTTCATAATAGCCATTTCCATATCCATAATTATAATAATTATTTCTGGAGTATTTAACGGAATTAAGGATCACAGATGTTTTTGTAAACTTATTTTCTTTTATCAGTTTGTTTAAAGTCTTAACAAATTCCCTTTTTGAGTAATCGGATCTGACAATATAAATTGGCAGATCGGCCTTTCTCATCACCAAGACGCCATCGGTAACCAATCCAACAGGCGGAGTGTCCAAAATAATTACATCATAAATTGTATGCAGGTAATTTATTACTTCATCAAATTCGCTGCTTAGGATCAGCTCGGAAGGATTAGGAGGTGTAGGTCCGGCAGAGATATAATCTAAATTTTTTAACGGAGTCTTTCTTATGCAGTCATCAATCTGATGTTTGCCTATGAGAATCGTACTCATCCCTTCAAGGTTTTCATGGCCGAAAGCCAGGTTAACTTTGGGTTTTCTCATATCGAGATCTACCAAAACTACCTTTTGTTGTGAAAGCGCAATTACTCCACCCATATTAACAGCCACAAAGGTTTTGCCTTCCCCGCCGACAGTAGAAGTAACCGAAATGATTTTTTTCTTCTTATTAGGAACCATAAACTCCATATTAGTTCTAATGGATCTTAGCGATTCGCTAATGGCCGATTTAGGATTACGATCCACTATAAGCCGGGAAATAACCATTTTCTCCTTTGTATAATATGGAATACTTCCCAGGATAGGTGCGGCAGTTGCCTTTTCAAGGTCCTTTATGTTATTAATAGTATTATAAAGCAGGTATCTGCTCACTACCAACACTATACTTAAAAAAAGCGCCAGACCTATGGCAATCCCGTATACGACCAATTTATCGGGAAATATAGAACCCACTGGAAGACTTGCATGAGCAAGTACTTGAAATTCAGGAATTGTACCGGCCTCTTCAATACCCAACTCCGCCTTCTTTTGCATCATATTGAGGTAATAGCTCTCGTGGACTTTATACTGACGTTGATTTTTAGAGTAAGCAGTTCCCTTACTTGGAAGGGTCAGAAAAACGTCTTCCAGGCTACTGATCTTATTATTAAGGTCCTGAACCTGACCATATAAAAAATCCTTATTTTTGTCTATTCGCTCATCGATAGAAGCCCTCAGCCTCTCCAACTCAGTATTTCTCAATCTGTAAGCCGCGGTTTTTTCGCTATAAGAAAAAGCCAGTCTTTCTTTTTCTGTGATTACCTGATTTAATTGTTTAATCAGTTCCAGTAATTGAGGGTCGCTAAATGAATCAGCAACAGGAATACCAATGGCAGTGTCCGTTTCTTCAATTATTTGATTGGAAAGATTGTTCAATATCGATAGTTGAGTGGTTAACTTCTTCTTTTCAACATTAAGCAATTCGATTTTCTCCACGGTTTTGGAGATATCGGAAGGAATATCGCTGGTTTTATTTTTTATAATAAATTCCTCGAAATAATTTTCAAAGTGTTCAAGCTTATCTTCAGTTTCAGATAAAAGGCTATCTAAAAAACTGATCTTTTGTTTGTTTGCCTTGTTTTTCTCTTCAAGGGTAAGCTTCAGATAAATAGAGTCAATAATAGCAACAATGTCCTGGGCTTTGTACTTATTATGATCCTGGAAAGAAACCTTGATGGTATTTGCATACATGTTTACCACTTCGGCCTGAAGGTTTTCGGAAATGTATTTTTCCAAAGCAGCATCACTATGTATAATAAAGTAAAAAGTGCTTGACTCCTTATTTTCAGCAAAATCGTCATCTAAAGTGATGACAAACCGATAATTGCTATTTTCTATGGTCTCCCCAAACTTATAAGTTCTTTTTACACCCTCCTCCTCAGTAAAATCGCGGAGTTCAAATTCCTCATTGTTTAAAATGGTAACATCATAATGTTTGTCAAGGGCAGAGTTGTTATAGATTTTATAGTCAACGCTAAACGGAGAATTATTATAGCGCTCGCTATCCATAATTTTCCCATAGGCAAAGTAGCTCACCCGAAGGTCGGGAGTTTTAATAACCCTGTTCACCAAAAGGTTAGATTTTAAAAGCTCTATTTCTCCTGATAAATTATTTAGGTCCTGGTCCGCGCTTTCCCTGATTAGCCCAAGGGCATCTGCCTCTTTTTTAATATTCAATTTGAGGATCGACTCCGATTGAAATAAAGGAGGCGTGTATCTTAAGTATAGGTAAGCTCCTGTTACAGATAACAAAAAAATAATGAAAATAGGAAGAAGACTCTTCCTCAGCACATTCAGGACTTTTTCAAAATCTACGTCATTCAGAAAATTGCTTTCCTCTTCGCTACTTAATTGATTTGAAATATTTTGTCCGCTAGAATCCAAAACTGCTAAATTTAATTTTCATCAAAGTGATCTTGTCAAAAGAATTGTAGATAAGGTAAGGGAGCCGATTCCTGCTATAAAGCTTAGCACAGTTGAATAATCCCTTAATGCCTCCAAGAAAGGCCTTCTCATCGGTTCAATATAGATTATATCATTGGGCTCCAGTTTTAAAGTTGCCCTTTTCATTCCTTCAATTGTTGATAAGTCAATTACTTCCACATAAGGATCTTTCAGGTCGCCTCTTATCAATCTAATGTTATTTACTTTTGACTCCCTGGAAACTCCTCCGACCTGGGCCAGCACTTCAATCAGATTCATATTTTCATTTACCAAAGAAACGGCTTGTCCGCCACCTCTGAGACCTGACCCGCCTGATGCTCCCCCTCCTCCTATGGCACCTAGTATAAAAACTCTTTTATTTAAATATTTGGTGTATACAAATGCATCTTTATAATATTGAGAATAAGCCACCTGAAGAATGCTGTCGGCCTGGTATAGTGTAAAATCCTCAAGCTTTATAAGACCAATCATTGGAAGCCTTACTTGCCCATCCTTTTGAACCAAATATTGTGGACGAATTACTTCCTGATTTGTATTGTTTCCTCCGCTACCTATTTCAAATTGCAGGTTAGGATCAATAAGTCTCTCTCCGTTATTAGTATATACCTGAACGTCCAGAAGATCGTTGGCCTTGATTTTATAATTTTTCTCAGCAGAATCTACCGCGCCTTTAAGTGCATTTGGATTTGCCTCATCACCCGTTCTAAACATAATGTTTTGTTTATAAGTTGCACAACTTGAAAACAAAATCACCAATGAAAAAAGGGCAGCTATATGTATTTTATACAATTTATAAAACATTAAAAAGGGTTCCTGTCAATTGATTAGAAATTAATTAAAGGCAAATCTAATTTAATTCAAAGTATTAATATAATCTTTTAAAGTTGGAAGTTCCAAGTCCTTGGAAGAAACAATAGGATCAGAAATACCCCAATCTATATTTAAATCAGGATCGTTCCAAATTAATCCACCTTCGGCACCTTTATTATAAGAGGATGTACATTTATAACAAAAGATAGTATCTTCCAACGCCAAAAAACCATGGGCAAAACCTTCAGGAATATAAACCATGTTTTTAAGCTTGTCATTCACCTCAAATAAAAGGTACTTTCCAAAGGTTGATGAATCCTTTCGTAAATCTACCGCCACATCCAGCACACTCCCTTTTACCACACTTATAAGCTTTCCCTGTGCATGAGGGCTTCGCTGAAAATGCAGGCCACGCAAAACTCCTTTTATTGAAAAGGATTGGTTGTCCTGCACAAAATTTAAATTGAGTCCATTTTCTTCGAAAACCTTTTTACTATATGACTCAAAAAACAAGCCCCTTTCATCTTCAAATATTCGCGGGCGTAATTCGTAAAGTCCTTCTATTTCTGTTTTTATAAAATTCATATCTCTGATGGTGTTTTTTAATTTTTATAGGGAAGATCCAACGCTTCAAAATACTTTTTAAAAACTATTTGCTCATTAAACTTCTCTTCAATCTTTTTTCTGCTGTTTTTCCCAAAATTACTTAATTGTTCATCG
The DNA here is from genome assembly GCA_035628645.1 of Cytophagales bacterium. Lineage (GTDB taxonomy): Bacteria > Bacteroidota > Bacteroidia > Cytophagales > Cyclobacteriaceae > DASPJL01. The sequence continues at coordinate 22,430 of DASPJL010000105.1, forward strand.
GCTAAGTTATAGATTCTAACCATTTTATTCGCCAAATCTTCCGCATCTTTAGCTTCGCAGAGAAATCCGTTGTAGTCATTATCGACAACTTCCTTGCATCCGGGAACATTGGTAGCTATTAAAGGCTTACCTAAAGCTGCGGCCTCCAGCAAGGTCCTAGGAGTTCCCTCTCGATAACTTGGCAAAACCACGCAGTCGGCTTTATAAATGTAACTTGCTACATTATCCGTAGTTCCCAAATATTCCACAATACCTTCGGAAATCCAACCTTCTAGAAGAGACTGGGGAATGCCAAGCCTAGTATTAAAGTCGGTAAAACCCAGGAGTTGACACCTTGCGTTGATCCCTTTTTGCCTGATTATTCGGGCTCCTTCTACAAATTCCACGATGCCTTTGTCGTATAACAACCTGGCAATTACCAGAAAAGTAAAGGAATCATTCCTTATAAATTCCCTGGGCTTAAAAGCGTCGATATTAACTCCAGAGCCAGGAAGAAGGCCGGTGATTTCTTTTTTTATAAGTTTTTTATCTAAAAATAATTGTAGATCATCGCTATTTTGAAAGAAGACCTTTTTGGGGTATTTGAACGCAATTTTGTACAGCAGTTGGGCAACTCTGGAGGTAAAGTTATTGTGCAGGAAAACCGTTCCTAAGCCCGAAACATTGTTTATACATGGAATACCCAACAAGTTAGCTGCAATTGTTCCATAAATGTTTGGCTTAATAGTATACTGAAGAATGAAATCAGGAGAAACAGCCTTATAAATCTTATATAATTCTAAAACAAGCAAAGCATCCTTTACAGGATTGCTCCCCTTTTCTTCCATCTCTAAGGGAACAAACTCGCACCCCTTTTCAATCAATAATTTAGAATATTCGTCTTCAGGTGCAATTGCCACAACCAAATGACCATTCTTCAAAAAAGCATTGATAAGTCCCATACGGAAATTGTATATGTTCCAGGATTTATTAATTACAATGGCAATTTTCATTTAAGTGGGAAGTGGGAAAATGGAAGTTGGAAGATCGAAGTGGGAAGATGGAAGTTCAAGAACACTTTTAGGCTTCTTTTCATTCAACATTTAAAATTTAACGTTTTCCTTCATTACTATTTTATTATCTCGAAAATAAAGGGTTCGGGAGTAAAACAAAGGATAAATATAATCAGGGACAACCATCCCAAAATTTTTCTTTTTGTATCTAGTGGCTCGTCATATAAAGTAGGAGGATGATATACACCCAACACACGACCTATCAGAAAACAAAAAACCAACCAGAAAGAATAACCGGTTATATCCGGATTAAAATAAGTAACTATAAATTGAACGGTGAAAACAGCTACCGCGAGTAAAAGATTATTTTTAGCTTCAGGGGTAACTTTTGAAAATACCAGATAAAGAAAGCCTAAGTACAAGGGGATATCCCTAAAAAAGGAATAGAATGGATCCGCAATAATTTTTTTCAAGGTTATGATGTCCAGCCCGGCATAGAAAACAAGCCCGACAAATAATGTGGATGAAACGTACCGGTGGTATTTATTCCCTATCAAACCATACAATATATGGCCACCGTCTAACTGACCTATGGGAATTAAATTCAACCCTGTAAAGAATAAAGCCAGGTACCCAGCTAATAACAGGGGATAATGCATGAGCTCAAACTTATTAGGAACCAACTCCGGATCAGGAGCAACATATCTTTTAAAAAAAGCAAAAATAAGGTTTTCACCAAGAGCCATCGTTGGAAAAGAGAGTTCGCTTTCCTCTCCTAAGCCACTACCTTCCATTGCCTTTATTTGCTCCTGGTATAGTTTTTTATAAAAGTCAATGGAATAAACTTCTTTTTCATAATCCAGCCCGTATTCTTTGTATTCAGGATGAATTGAAAAAATGTGCTCCTCAGGAGGCAAATTCGTAAAACCATAAAAAAGAACGCCCAAGGCAACTACAAAACCCGCTAGCGGTCCAGCTATTCCTATGTCAAAGAAAACTTTGCGGGAATAAATCATACTTTTAATTCTGATGATTGCTCCGAAAGTACCGATACTTAAAATAGGACCAAGGTAAACAGGCAAATAATAGGGAAGTGTAGCCTTAATTTTATGATATTTCGCGGCAAAATAATGTCCGAACTCATGTGCGGAAAGAATCAGCAAAAAAGGAACGGAATACAATAATCCTCCCAGTATTGTCGGCCAGGAAAAGCTTTCAAAGTCACCAAAAAGGCTTCTTCCAGTCATTTGTTCGGCGCCGGCAATGGTGGTGGTCGCGAGGGTAACTATGAAAAGAAGGAGGTGAAAATATTTGCTTTTAAGAAAACTTCGCGCCATCAAAAATATCCAGAATAGTTGTAGGAGGTTGCAAATGTATCGTTTTTATACCTAACTGCGAAGCCCCTTCTATATTGTTTAGGTTGTCGTCAATAAACAGGGTTTCACTTGCTTTAAGGTCCGCATTCTTTAATACATACTGATAAATCCCGGGATGAGGTTTGCACATTCCCATTTCATAAGAAAGGTAAACCTTTTCAAACATGGCGGATAAGGAGGAAACACCGGTATGCTTTTCAAGGATTTTCTCCACCTCCACAAAATGGATCAAATTGGTATTGCTCAGGATAAAAATGCGAAACTGTTTGCCAAGGTTTTTAATTAATTCTATACGTTCCTTTGGAATATCCAGTAACAAAGCATTCCATGATTGATCAATTTGTTGATCGGTTATTTCCGAACCTATAAATTCCCTTACAAGATTTCTGAATTCCTGATCATTAAGTTCACCTACTTCATATTTGTAAAAAATATTTAAAGTAGCTATTCTATCCTGAACTTCTTTAAGTGATTTACCTGTGAATTCAGCAAAGGCCCGTGCGGTTCTATCCATATCCAGGTTAATGATTACCCCTCCTAAATCGAATATAATATTTTTAATTTCTTTAAATTCCAAAATAATGTCAGATTGTTTTTTGTAATGTGGTGCAAATATTTATTTTTGCAATCCCAAAATCAAATTCTTTTAGCGTTTTGATTTAAGAGGGCCCATAGCTCAGCTGGTTAGAGCACCTGACTCATAATCAGGGGGTCGCTGGTTCGAGCCCAGCTGGGCCCACATCGTCTGAGGCTGTCCTATGAAAAGGACAGCCTTATTTTTTGTCATACCCTAACAACTGCATAATTAAAATATATACTTATTTAGGATCAAGCGGAAAAGTTGGGGGACTGCATTTCTCAGTTTAATATTACTGAATTCTTATATTGTGATGAGTTTGATGTGGCCCTTTTCTCAGGTCTTCTTTAATCTTTTCTAAAAGGTTCCGGGCGTAAAAGGTGTAACATAATTAAATGCTACACCTTTTTAAGCTTTAAAATCCCAGACATCATTATGGAAGATAGGCTTCTACTGCTGGCCCCAAATCATAAATTGTAATTTCAGGCAAATATCTTTTAATTAAACTACTTCCGGCGGCAGAACGATATCCTGAGGCGCAATTAACAATAATAGGTTTATCTTTAGGGATTTCGTTCATTCGTTGACCGAGTTCCTGAAGAGGAATATTTATGCTATTCTTAAATATAGGTTTTTCCTTTGCCTCTTTCGCCGTTCGCACATCTATGATGGTGTAATTGTTATCACTGGGATTAAAATCGTTTTTGTCGAGTTGAGCGAACTGATTCCCCTTTGTGGTGTTATAGACGAAAGCGCCTTTTACTTTTAAATCATACCCAATAGCCGCTGCCTTTTTTAATCCAGTTTTTAAGCTCTCCTCATTTTCAGCTACAAGATAAAACTCAGAATTTGGATCCACTATGGTGCCTAACCATGTTTCAAAGGAGCCTTGAACTGGAATATTAATGGAATTGTGAATATAGGAGCTCTTAAATGCAGTTGCCTGTCTTGAGTCGATTACTAAAGCATCATTTTCCGGTTTATAATTTTCGGGTAGAAGTTTTATGCCGGTAAGGCCAGGTTTAATATCAGGTGCCCCTTGTATATTTAAGGTAACAGTATACGGAAAGTATTTAGGAATAAAGGGTTGATCACTTAGCAGTATGCTGACAAACTCTGCCTTTGTTCGTTTTTCGAAAGCATAATTATGATTCTTTTCATCACCAATTGTTGAACTAAGTGCCTTTCGGATCGATTTACCACACAAAGTTCCAGCGCCATGTGCTGGATAAACAATTACATCATCATTTAGTTTAGAAAACTTCTGATGGATTGTGTCATACATTGATTCCGCTAACCTCTGTCTCTGTGCTTCAACATCTTTTGAAAAATCCCTCAAATCCGGGCGTCCCACATCTCCTATAAACAAAGAGTCGCCAGAGAAAACAGCAACATCTTTTCCACCTTCAAATAAAATCGCAGAAATATGGTCTGGTGCATGTCCAGGTGTGTACATTGATCTTAATCCAACTTTTTCAGATAGTTTAATTACTTCACCCTCATCGAACGCCGTTGCCGGATATTTTGATTTAGTCAGGCTGCTTGTATATACAGGCACGTTCAATTTCTTCTGCATTTCAAGGTGGCCGCTAGCAAAATCCGCATGAGGGTGAGTTTCAATAACACCTACTATTTCAGCATTATTTTTTTTAGCATAGTCATAATAGAGATGAGGATCTCTTTCAGGATCTATCACAATGATTTTATTATCAGCCATTACAATATAAGAGAAATGAGCAAGGGCTTTGTACTGAAATTGCTCAATAACATAATTGTTTGAGATTCTTGTGCTTTGGCTCCACAATTTATTTGTATTGATGACTGATAATGCACCCAAGCCAGCCAGATTGTAAATAAAATTTCTTCTTTGCATTTTTCTAATTTTAATATTTAGTTGATTTACGTTCCTATCTATGAGTTAATTTGATTTGCACTCAATTACAGTTTTAAGTTATTTTATTGAAAAAGCTCATTCTTTCTAGCATCGGCATCGTTTTGAAATCGTTTGACATCCTCAATAATATTATAAATGAGGAGAAAATTGTAATACCTCCGATTAGGAGTACTGAGGCGTCTATCCCAAACTGATCTGCAACAACTCCCGTTATCAAAGCTCCGATTGCATATCCTAAATCTCGCCACAGCCTGAAAGTACCGATACTTTTTGGTCTGTCTGCAGGGTGGGTATTTTCTGCAATTGAAGCTAAGAATGTGGGGTAAACCATCGCAGTTCCAAAGCCTAATAGAGATGAAAGAATAACATATTGGTAAAATACTTCTGCTTTAACAAAAACTAATAATGCAAGTCCTTGAAGAAACATTCCCAAGAACAGCAAAAGTTTTTTAGAAAAGATATCTGCCATTTTTCCCGTAAATAATTGTCCGATCCCCCAAATTCCGGGATAGACAGCGGTTATAATTCCTATCTCACTTAATGAAAACCCTTTTGATGAAAGTAGTATTGGAAATAACCCCCAAGCCATCCCATCGTTCAGGTTGTTTACCAATCCGGCCTGCGTCACAGATCCAAGATTTTTATGAGTCCAAGTGGTTTTTAAAAATATATTATTTAGTCTTGGAAGAAGGCTCTTTTCAGCTTCTTTATCGCTGTGAGCTCTTGTGTCCCTTACAAATAACCAACTAAGGATTAATCCTGCGACGGCTAACGCTATTCCTATATAAAAAGGAAAGGGTCTTAATCCATATTGTCCTGCTATCCATCCAGTAAGAAAACCTACAATTGCCACCGCCAGATAACCCGCAAATTCATTCAATCCCATTGCCAAACCTCTATTCCTTTCTCCAACCAGGTCAATTTTCATAACCACAGTACTAGACCATGTGAGACCCTGATTAATGCCAAGTAGAATATTGGCAACAATAATCCAATTCCAATTTGGAGCATAGATCAATATAAAAGGAATTGGCAAACCTACAATCCATCCAATTATAAGTAGATTTTTCCTTCCCAATTTATTTGCCAGTGATCCTGTAAAGTAGTTGGTTATTGCCTTAACTATTCCGAAAACAATGATAAATGAAAGAATAGCAGTTCTCGCCGCCAAATGAAATTCGGCCTCGGCCATTTCAGGAAGAATAGTTCTTTCCAACCCAACCATTCCTCCCACGAATGCATTGATTATTATTAATAAAGTGAACTGCTTCCAGTTTTCTTTTAATCCAAGCTTTACTTCCATAATCCTTCTAAAATCTCCATCCTATAATCTAAGGTATTGCACATCTGTTCGCGCCAGCTTCCAATTCTTTTGGATCAATCCCTTCAAAATTCCCTATAGCATTTATTTCTGATACTCTAAGGTAATTTAGAGGAGTAGGGGGTATTTTGGCCAGGATATTGGCGACAAAATGTTCTTTGCTTAGTTTTAAAGAACTCACTTCCTCTTGAATATCACCCAGTTTTCCGGCTATCGGTTTATCATCAAAAGGAATTGGCTTACTGATATGTCCTGGAAAGATGAACGTGTCGTTCTTTAGCTTTAATATTTTATGCAAAGAATCGTAAAGTAAAGACGCCCTCACTTTAGCTTGTTCTTCATTTGCTTTTAAATCAGGCCTTCCTACACCATCTATAAAAATGGTATCGCCTGTAAACAAATATTTTTCATCTACCAAATAACAGGTGCTGTCTAACGTATGGCCTGGCGTATGAATTGCTTTTAAATAAGAGGTACCGAAAGCTATTTGATCTTCGTCTATAATTTTATTATAGTCAAATTGAAGGTTATCATTTTCTGGTAAATAAATACTTGTATCTGTTTGCTTCGCAAGTACGAGTGCCCTTGAAAGGTGGTCCGCATGCATGTGCGTATCGACTACATATTTCACCTTCCAATTTCTTTTTTTTGCAATTTCTATATATACAGCTGCATTGATAGAAGCATCGATAACGATTGCTTCTCCCTTTGAAGCAATAATATAAGAAAGACAACCTTTTCCCGTCCTTCGAATCTGTAGAATAGTCAATTCTCCGAAATTTAGTTCAGCGGTATTCCAAGCAAGACTCCAACTTTTCATTCCACCTTCTAAAGAGTAGGAATCAATTCCTCTTTTTCTTAATACATCCGATGCAATCTGGCTAGTCCTTCCAGCAGCACAAACCGCAACTACCTTAGTGTTTTCCGGGATTTCCAAATCATCTAATATCGAAGAGTCTCCTTTGCTTAAGCCCTTATATGCATCGACATATTTGCTACCTGGGATATACCACTCATCCCTTTGTTCTTGCGGTCTTACGTCCACTACAATGACATTTTCCTTTTCCTCCAGCCATTCTCTTAAAGTTTCTGCATCAATGTTCCTTTTTATTTCTTCCATATCAATTTGTTATTTAAACTTCTATTGGCAATCCTTTTAGCTTCCAGTCAGGATATCCTTCCTTCAGCCTTTTTGCATTAAAATTGTGTTTAATTAGGAACTCAGCAGCATCATCTGCAAAGACACAAAATGGTCCCCGACAATAGGCTATTATTTCTTGATTTTTGGGTAGCTCCTGAAGGCGAGAAGCAAGTTGCCCGATTGGGATTGAAATTGCTTTAGCAATGTGCCCTGATTTGTACTCTTCTTCAGGACGGACATCAATTAGCACCACCTCATTTGTTTCCAGCCGTTGGATTAACTCATCTATTGTTAAAGACTCTAGCGCTGGCTTTCCTTCCCTAAAATCCCTTACAACTTTATCTACTTCTGCAATTCTTTCAGTACCGAAATCCCGCAGAAGTGACCATATCTGAGCTACTTTATAATTGGAAAGCTTATAAATAATGTAGTTCTTATTCCTTTTAACTTCAACAAGATTGCCAGCTTTTAATACCTGAAGATGCTTAGATGTGTTCGCAATAGAGGTGCTTGTTTCTATTGCTATTTTTTCAACAGTTCTTTCGCCTTGGGCAAGGAGATCTATAATTTCAAGTCTTTTGGGATTGCCTAGTGCGATGGAAACTTTTGCCAGTTCACTAAATACTTTGTCTTTAAATTCTCTTTTTTCCATCTCAGATCTAATGTGGAACAAAGATAATATTTGTATTTAACTATTCAACTAATTAGTTGAATATATTATTTGATCATATAAATAAAGCTTACCAGAGCTTCTCCCGCCTTATCCTGATTAATACTCATTGTTCATAACTTGATAATTTTAATCGTGATAATCTTTCGGGGCGGTCCATTTTGTATTTGGTCATAATTTTTGCATTCGCATAATTTGAGAATAGTTCTTAAAAGCATCACAATCTGGCTTAAACATATCAACACTTTCTTCAACTAAGTCCACCATAGGGCTTCTCGCTTTTACTGCAAAAAAATATTTTAAAAAAAGTTTGTGGAATTGAAAACCTTATTTACATTTGTACTGTACTAGATAAGTAGTACACTAAAACATTAAACAAATTAAATATCAAAGCCATGAAAAAGTCAATCTTAATGCTGTTACTTGTACCCATGTTTGCCATAGGACAAACAGGTCCAAACAATGAATTAACTGCGTCTGCCAAAGTTTACTCTCATTCAAAAAGTACATCTTCAGAAAGTTCCAGTAAGGTTAAAGCGCTTCTTAAGTATACAGGACATTACAAATCAGAGCTCATTGCTGGTTTTGAAATTGATGTATTTGTTGAGGGAAATAAATTATTCGGTATTAAAAAAGGTGATGCAGAAAGAGTAGAAATTTCGCCGGCAGGACCTTCGAAGTTTTTGGTTGAAGGCACACAAATTCAAATTCAATTTATGGAAGAAAATGGCGAAGTGCAGTATATGATGGTAGCCAAAGATGAAATGACCTGGTTAAAAAAGGAAGATTAGTGCAACGCCTTTTTCCTTAAAATCCTAACCTTTAATCCGGTTTAAAAATCTAGTGTAAAATAATGCTTCGAGGATGCCGCAATGTATAAAAAGGATAGTGAGGTGAACTGTCCTTTTATTTCCTCTCATTAATCGGAAAGCTTTCGGCAAACCATAAATTTAATTAGGTGAAACCTTTACCTCAGGTCCACCTTGGAATTGTAATTCTTAAGCTCCTTCCAGTCATCCGGTTTGAGTTCTATAAAAAATGTATTTCCAACTTCAAGAATATGCTTCATGCTCACTTTTTCAAGCTGATTGGATATATGGAGCGAAAAAATTTTACTTAATCCTTCCGCAGTATACACTCCTACTAAAGGCTCGGGTTCGTTTTCAATAGAATACACAACAAAATCGTGTTCTCCTGCCTTTTCATCAAAAACATTAATTAAATTTTTAATAATAGCAGTTGACAAATCCGGAAGATCTGAAGCTACGACGATAAGGTCATGGTCAGGAAATTGATCGTGAATGGACAGTATACCTCTTAAAGGTCCCTTTACATTAATTTTATCTACAACGATGCGATCGGGAAAAAAGACTTTTCTGCATTCTTCTTCCTGTGATGAATCTATTGATATTACTACAGGTATGCCTAAGCTTTCAAGTTTATCAAAAGTTATTTTTGACCAATACTGGCCTTCTTTTAACAGCAATCCTTTATCCTTACCCATTCGATTGCTATTCCCACCGGATAACACTACTCCGAGCAATGGATTATTATCATCGTATGTGTTGGGATTGCAGCACATCTTTTAATAAGCCCTGATTTCTTTGCCTTCCATATAGTTTACAAAGGCTTTGTTGACAACTTTGTTTCCTCCTTCGGTAGGATAATCTCCGGTAAAATACCAATCTCCGGTATGATAAGGCACTGCTTTACGAAGGTTTTTTACTGTTTGATAAACTACTTTTACATCCGCTTTTATTTCGTCCGGCTTAATGATGCGTGCAATCCTGTTAGAAATTTCTTCGTTGGTAAATGGTTCATATAAAAGTTTTACAAAATTTTCTTTGTTGCCGGGAGAGGTAGTTTGAATGGCGTTCAAGCATTTATCATAAACTTCGTCGATCAAATCTTCCATGTCTTTTTCCCTCAGCAAAGCCATTACTGCCCGAAAAGCAATAAAATCCTTTATTTTAGACATATCGATTCCGTAACAATCGGGGTAACGAATCTGTGGAGCCGAGGAAACAATAACTATACTTTTAGGCTCCAGTCTGTCCAGCAGTTTTAAAATGCTTTTTTCCAACGTTGTGCCCCTGACAATAGAATCGTCCATTACTACAATATGGTCGGTCTTTTTATTGATTACCTCATAAGTAGTTTCATAAACGTGAGCCACCATGTCCCCCCTGTTTGCGTCATCGGTAATGAAGGTTCTTAATTTGGCATCCTTGCTCACTAATTTTTCAACCCTTGGCCTGAAAGAAAGCACTTTCCTTAAGGCATCATCATCCAGTTTTCCTTCTGTAATCACCCTTTTGCGAATGTCCATTAAATGATCTTCCAATCCTGAAACCATACCCAAAAATGCCGATTCCGCAGTATTTGGAATATAAGAGAAAACGGCATTGTCCAGGTCCTGATGAATGGACTCCAGCACCTGAGGGACAATCAGTTTACCCAACATTTTTCTTTCATGATAAATGTCCGGGTCGGTTCCCCTCGAGAAATAGATCCTTTCGAAAGAACATGATTTTTTAGGAAGTTGCTCTATAAAAGGAAACTCATTGTAGTCACCTGCTTTATTGATGATTAAGGCGCTACCAGGTTCTATTTCCTTTATTTGGGAATAATCAATGTTAAATGCGGTTTTAATTGCCGGCTTTTCGCTTGCTACCACCACCACTTCATCATCGGCATAATAATAGGCTGGTCTTATTCCGGCAGGATCTCTGGCGACAAATGCGCCTCCATATCCGGTCATTCCGGCCATGGCATATCCTCCGTCAAAGTCCTTACAAGCTCTTCTTAACACCCTGGCCAAGTCAAGTTCATTTTCGATCATCATGCTGATCTCGGCATTGGGGTACTTGTTGTTGTATTTATCAAAAATTGCCTGATTCTCTTCATCCAGAAAATGACCAATTTTTTCCATTACCGTAACAGTGTCAGATTTTTCTTTAGGATGCTGACCCAATTCAATAAGCTTATTGAATTGCTGGTCTACATTGGTCATATTAAAATTTCCGGCTACTACGAGGTTCCTGCTGCGCCAGTTATTTTGCCGTAGCATCGGATGAGTATCTTCTACTTTGTTGGTTCCGTGGGTGCCGTATCTTAGATGTCCAAGCCAGACTTCACCGGTAAAAGCCATGTTTTCCTTAAGCCACTCCGCATCCTTAAAATTATTTTTATTTGCTTTGAGCGCCTTCTTATACTTTTTATTAATTCTTTTGAAGATATCCGTAATTGCTTGCGACTTAATTGACCTGTACCGGCTTATGTACCTGATGCCAGGTTTTACTCCAATTTTGATATTAGCAACACCGGCGCCATCCTGTCCGCGGTTATGCTGTTTCTCCATAAGAAGATAGAGCTTATTGACAGCATACAAAGGAGAACCATACTTATCAATATAATATTGTAATGGTTTCCTTAATCTAATTAAAGCAATACCACATTCGTGTTTGATCGCGTCGCTCATTGATCAATTAAAATTTAAAGCAATTGAATTTATAATATGAATTAACTTGTCAGACTTAAAAAACAAGATCAAAAGGGGAATAATTAAAATAGTTAAAGAAAAATATTCTTTCCATCCTGGCTGCCATCTCCTGTTGCCTTCCTGTGTTTTGAAAAACATTAAAAAAGGAACTTTGAGATAGTAAAACATTGATATTATCAAATTTAACAAACCTAATATAAACACCCAAAGTAACAACGTACTTGCACTCGACTGATAAGCTTCCCACAATGCTGAGAATATAAAGAGTTTTGCAAGAAAACCTGCAGTAGGTGGAAATCCCGCCAGGGAAATCATCACAACTACCATCGATACTCCAATAAAGGCATATTGTAACCCCAAGCCTTTAAAATCCTGCATATTTTCGGAGCCTGTTATATTCTGTAATATCTGAACCAATAAAAAAGCGGCAAAGTTCATGATCAGATAAACAGTTATATAAAAAGCCATGGTAGTGAAGCCCCAGGATGACTCTGCCAGTAACCCCACAAGAATGAACCCAGCCTGTGCGATAGAGGAATAAGCCAACATTCTTTTTATATTTTTTTGACCAATTGCTCCTAGATTCCCCAAAAACATAGAAACAATAGCCACCACGGCAAGGGCTTCAAAAATCATTTCACTTCCTGATAAAAAGTTTGAATTAATAAACCTGGCGAGAATAACAAAAGCGGCGGCTTTTGGAACAACAGAAAAAAATGCAACCACCGGAGTGGGCGAAGCTTCATAAATATCGGGGGTCCAAAGGTGGAACGGCACAAGGGAGGCTTTAAATAAAAACCCGCAAATTGTTAAAGTAAGGGCTATAATCAAGGCCGGCAAAGGTATTAGCTGCAAGTTCTCATAAAAATCAGGAGAGGTGAAATTTAATGTACCGCTAAATCCATACAATAAGCTCATCCCATAAAGCATAATCGCTGTAGAAAGGGCGCCAAATAACAAGTATTTTATCCCTGCCTCCGCACCATTTTTATTAAACAAAAAACCTGTCAGAATATAGGAGGAAAGGGAAACAAGCTCAATGGAAATGTATGTAGACAATAGATTTACTGACATCGTCATAATATGCGCCCCCAAAACTATTGCAGTAATTATCGAATAGTATTCAATAGATAGCGACTTCCTAAGCTTATCGGTATAAAAATAGGTAAGTACTACGACCAGTATTCCTGAGATCTCAAAAAGGAATTTGAAATATATGGCAAGCGAATCAAGCTTGATTAGACCAAGAAATAAAGTCTTCCCTTCCTGATTGCTGAATTGAATCCATTGCTGATAGTCGAAGTAAATGGTAAGAAAGAAAATAGAAACGCTGCCTAATGCTCCAATCGCTGCGTGCTTTTTGAAAATCAGTCCAAATAGTATAAGGGCAATAAAGCCAACTGACAGCACAATTTCAGGCATTATATAACCAAGGCTGTCAAGCAGCAGCTCAAGTTTCCCGGAAATAGAAGATGAAGCGTTTGTCAGCAAGAAATGTTTTTGTTTTCTATTTGTTTAAGAAATTTAAATTGCTGTTGCCATTGGCAAGCACAAAATCAATAAAATGATCTGCACTGATATTTATTATGTTCAACATCAATGAAGGAAATATTCCAAAAAGGAACATTAAAGTTATCAAGGGCACAAACATAAAATACTCTCTATAATTCAGGTCTTTTAAATCCACGACAAATTCTTTGTTTCTTGTCCAGGTCTTCCCTAAAAACATTCTTTGAATCGTCCATAAATAATATCCGGCAGTAAGAACGAGGCTCATAATGGCTACTACAGTAAACCATTTAGGCAACAGACCATTTGAAATGGCCGAATTAAATGAACCTAAAAACACCAGCACTTCTGCTACAAAGCCTGAAAAACCGGGGAGGCCTAACGAAGCAAAGAAAGTTATAATTACAGCTACTGTAAAAGCAGGCATCAGTATAGCCAACCCTGAATAATTTTCTATCATCCTATCTTTTGTCCTGTCGTAAATAACTCCAGCCACTAAAAACAAAGCAGAAGAAATTAACCCATGACTAAACATTTGAAAAATTGCACCATTTATCCCTTCGATGGTCATAGAGGCAATTCCCAACAGTACAAATCCCATATGCGAAACTGAGGAATAAGCAATCAGTTTTTTCAGGTCTTTCATTGCAAGGGCGTTAAGCGCTCCATAAATAATCGAAACTACCCCAATAAAGCCTACCCACCAGGCAAAATGAATTCCTCCTTCCGGAAATATACTGTAGCCAATTCTCAATATTCCATACCCGCCGATTTTTAGTAAAATTCCAGCCAAAATAACGGAGATAGGGGTTGGCGCTTCAACGTGAGCATCAGGCAGCCAGGTATGAAATGGCACGGCCGGAAGCTTGATCGCAAACCCTATGAATATCAGTAAAAAAGCAAAAAGCCGGGCTGGTAAACCTAAAACAGAATAATCGGAACCCAATGCAAAAAAAGAACCCGGAACATAATTCTTAACATCCATCATTGCCGGAATGCTAAAAGTGTGTACTTGTAAGGAAGCTGGAATTTGTTCTTTCTGAAGGGCGTCCTGAACAAATTTTACGTTTAATTCCTGAACATCTTTCAAATTATCTACTATTCCAAGATTAACAGCCGTTTCGGCGGGATCAATAACGGAAGTATAAAGCCCGATCATTATAATCAATATAAAAACCGAACCTAATAATGTATAAAGGAAGAATTTAATTGATGCGTAATTCCTCCTTATTCCACCCCAGATTCCGATCAGGAAATACATAGGCAGCAACATAAATTCAAAGAACAGGAAGAAGAGAAAGAAATCCAATGCGAGGAAACTTCCCATAATGGAAGCATCGAGTACCAGGAAAAGTAAAAAATATCCTTTAGTAAATTTTTTGATCGTCCAGGAGGAAATGGCAGCAATAAAAAGCACAATTGCCGTCAATAAAACCATGGATATATTTAATCCATCGACTCCTAAAAAGTAGTCAATGCTAAGCCTTCCAAAGTTTCCCAGGTTGAGCGAGATCCAGTCGTATTTTTCAACAAATTGAAAATTGCCATCTACCCCTTTCAGCAGGTTATTTCCCACCTGAACCCTGGAAAATAAAACCAATGCAATAAAAAGCTGAATTGAGGTGGCGAGAAGCGTGCCTGTTTTAAAACTTAATTTATTTTCCGAGGGAAATAGAAGTAGTATTAATGCAAAAAAAAGCGGAACAAAAATCAGAGCAGAGAGAATGTGTTCAGTCATTAATAATGATCCTATTTGAGGAAAATAAAAATAAAGTGCAATAATGAGAAAAGTAAGGCTGTAAAACAAGTTTGAAGTGGGAAGATGGAAGCGGGAAGATGTTGAAAGTTGGAAGCGAGGAGAAGTTGGAAGAATTTTAACTTCCCTCTTCCCACTTCTAGCTTCCAGCTTTATCCCAATCTAATTCTTGGATCTATAGTAGCATACAAAATATCAACAATGATATTTACTATAACAAATATGAGGGCAATCAGAAGTGTGGCGCCCATTACAATAGGAAAATCGAGGTTGCCAATGGATTTAATTGTTTCGAACCCTATTCCCTGCCAGTTGAATACCCATTCAATAAAAAATGCGCCGCCCATTAAAGTAGCCAGCCAACCGGAAACAGCAGTGATGACAGGATTGAGTGCATTCTTCAAGGCATGTTTTGCTACTACTTTTCTAAATTTTAATCCTTTTGCACGGGCTGTCCTTACATAATCTTGTGAAAGCACGTCCAGCATGGAGCTTCTGGTCAATTGAATAATGATGGACAATGGACGGATACCCAAGGTGAATGCAGGCAAAATTAAATTTTTCAGTTGTAATTCCTCTCCATATATAGTCGTTACCCACAACCTCCCTGTTAAGTTCAGCCCGGTATATTCCCTTAAATAATGACCAAAAATCATGGATATAATAACTGCCGCAACAAAAGAGGGAGCCGAAATTCCAATAACTGAACTACTGATGATAAAATGATCAAAAAATGTATTTTGTCTTAAAGCCGCAAATATCCCCAGCGCGATGCCAACGATTGTGGCGAATAACATAGCCGTAAAAGCCAAAACCAACGTTCCTTCAAGGTTTTCCATGAGTACTTCGTCTACCCGCCGGTTTGTTTGAAAAGACCTTCTCAAATATGGCTGTTTGATAACAAGAACATTATTTTCGCCTAATTCTACAATTGGAGAATACTCATACTTCTCCTCATTCTCAGGGGTGTTTTTATAAATAGAAATAAAAGATAAGTCATTTATGTAAAGAAGGTATTGCTTATGCAGCGGCTTATTTAATCCTAATTCTTTCTTTATGTTCTCAATGGTTGTACTGTCTGTTTTGGCACCAGCCATCATCGACACAGGATCACCGGGCAAGGCATGGAATATAAAAAAAATGACAGTAGTAACCCCAAACATTACCAAAACACCATAAGACAATCTTTTTATGATAAACCTTAACATTATAGCGCTTTTAAGTCTTCAAGTTCAGGAACATCATTGTAATGCCATTTTCCCTTGATTGTTCCTTCCTCCATATAAATTAACCCCGGATTAGCCCTTATCATTGCCTTTAGCACCACGCCATCTACAAAGTAGTAAGGAACGGCCAGTTGGACTTCATGACGGAAATTTTCAAAAGTAATCTCGTCAGAACCTGTCAAAACCATCGGTTGAATATCGCTTCCTTTAATCTCCCCGAGCAAATCCTTTACCTCCTTTACTCCTTCCAGGCTGGATTTATTAGCATCCACTATCACTATCATTAATTTCTTCCCCCTGAATGTTTCTTCTGTAAAATCCCCGTCACTATTTCGCACATTATAATCTGTGATTTTTGGCTGAGCCTCCGGATTAAGAAGTACCATTTCTTTAAACTTTAAAGTGGTGTCCATGGGATACTCCATAAATTCTTTTTCCTCACCATCTTTCTCCATAATATAAAGGAATTTGAAAGGAGCAGACGGCTTCATTAAAGTGGGAATGTGAGCGCCTTTTTTGTAAGCAAGAAAATCAATCGGAGGAAGATGATTTAAGGCAAACCAGGCTAAAAACAATGAGCCTATAATACTTAACCCTACAATGTATAATGACGGCCTTTTGTTAATTAACGCTGAAGGAACCGGCCGTGACAGCAGGAAAATAATAGAAATCAATAAAACAATATCTTTTGAAAAAGACTGCCATGGCGTTAATTTGATCGCATCACCAAAACATCCGCAATCTGTTACTTTATTAAAATAGGCTGAGTAAAAGGTGAGGAAGGAAAAAAAGATGATTATTATCAATAAAATCTTTAATACCAACTTATACCTGAATTGAACGATCAGCGCTACTCCCAAAACTATTTCCAATGTATTCATCAGAACAGAAAAGGTCATAGAAAAAGGGACCAAATGCAAAAAAATGGGACTGAAATCCGAAGCAAATACTTCAAAATATTCCTCAAACTTAATTGCGGTTCCAGTAGGATCGTTTTGTTTTATTAATCCAGAAAATATAAAAAGGGCTCCAACAAAATATTTTATGACCTGAACAAGAAATTTCATTTTAGTTTTAGTATTAAGTCTTTAAAAAATAGTCATTAGAAAAAAGCAACATAAGCTATTTATACTTATTTGTCTGCTTCTTTTAATTTGATCAGTGCAAAAACCGAGTAATTTATAATGTCCTGGTAATTGGCGCCCACACCTTCGGAAATCAAAGTTTTTCCCTCATTGTCTTCAATTTGTTTTACCCTGAAGAGCTTCATTAAAATAATATCCGTAATGCTTGTTACGCGCATATCCCTCCAAGCTTCGCCATAGTCGTGGTTCTTATTTTTTAAAAGATCCAAAGTCTCATTCGCCTTTTTGTCGTAGAGAGGTCCCACTTCTTCAAATGTCAGGTTAATATTTTTATTATCCTGAAGCTCTATCTGGACAAGCGCAATTATACAATAGTTTATTATTCCCAAAAATTCCGACTGGATGTTATCCTCAACTTTCTGGCTACCCTTTTCCTGAATAGACCTGATTCGTTGTGCTTTAATAAAAATCTGATCGGTAATGGAAGGCATTCGTAAAATACGCCACGAAGTACCATAATCGCGGGTCTTTTTCTCAAATACTTCTTTACAAGAATTTATTATTTCTTTGTATTCTTTCTCGGTTTGAGTTATCAATTTAATTGCTGAGATTGGACTATAGATTGAACAAAATACTAAACAAGTGCCGAAAGATACAGTTTTTTATAAAAAAAACACACTCAACTTAGAGGGAAAAATAGTTGATCTGTCCACTCCTCTGGTAATGGGAATCATTAATATCACTCCCGATTCCTTTTATAAAGGAAGCCGATATGAAGGAGAAAAAGAGATAGTTGAAAGAGCAGAAAAAATATTTAAAGAAGGAGGCAGTATAATTGATGTAGGCGGCTACTCCTCAAGACCAGGGGCCACTGATATTTCTGAAGAAGATGAAACCGCCCGCCTAGTTCCGGCAATAAAGTCTATAAAAAAAGAAATTCCAGATGTCTTTATTTCCGTAGACACCTTTAGAAGTAATGTGGCCAGAAAAGCATTGGAATCAGGCGCTTGTATTGTAAATGATATTTCTGGAGGGGAAGATCCGGCTATGTTCTCATTGATTGCCGAATACAAGGCAGCTTACATAGTGATGCACATGAAAGGAACTCCTCAAAATATGACTACAAAAGCGCATTATGAAAATATTTTATTGGAATTGATGGATTACTTTGCTGAAAGATTATTAAAATTAAAGGAAAAAGGGGTGAAGGATATAATAATTGATCCCGGATTTGGTTTTGCTAAAACAATCGAACATAATTACAGACTTTTAAACAGTTTAAATTATTTTGAGATTCTTAATCAACCTATTTTGGCTGGGTTATCAAGAAAATCTATGATATATAAGAAATTAGGAATAACTTCGGAGGAGGCCTTAAATGGCACCACCGTATTAAATACAATGGCATTAATGAAGGGCGCTTCAATTCTTAGGGTCCATGATGTGAAAGAAGCAGTGGAAACGGTAAAGCTATTTAAACTGACAAAAAGTTGATCTTATCATTTTATATAGGGTTTTTGGAAATCAGCTGGGTAGATCTTATTGACATCCTGCTTGTAAGCTTCTTATTGTTCCAGGTATATAAACTGATGCGTGGAAGTGTTGCCATCAAGATCTTTTTAGGCTTTCTTTCTTTATATCTCATTTATTTGGTGGTGGATGCGGCAGAAATGAAATTGTTGTCTACAATTTTAGGCCAGTTTATGGGCGTTGGAGTTATTGCTGCCATAATTCTTTTTCAACAGGAAATACGGAAATTTTTACTTTTAATTGGTAAAACCACTCCTTTTAACAATGATATCTTTTTCAAGACCTTTCCATGGAAAAGAGGTTCGGACGTTGATAGATTGAATATCACGCCAGTAATTGATGCTGCTAAATCACTGGGCAGTTCAAATACCGGAGCGCTAATTGTTTTTTCCAAAAGTTCGGAATTGAAATTTTATGCAGAATCAGGCGATAACATAGATGCGGTAGTTTCCAAACGCCTTCTTCTTTCCATATTCAATAAACATAGTCCGCTGCATGATGGAGCAGTAATCGTTTCAAAAAACAGAATAAAAGCAGCAAGATGCGTGCTTCCTGTATCAGAAAGCGATTCGCTGTCTCCCGCTTACGGTCTAAGACATAGAGCAGCTTTGGGACTAACTGAAATTACTGATGCCATAGTATTGATCGTTTCTGAGGAAACAGGTCAAATTTCTATTGCCAGGGATGGAGTAATCAACTCCAATTTATCCATACAGGAAATAAGGACCAAACTCACAGAGTTCCTTACTGAAGATGAGGAAACGTTAAGCATTTTCTCCAGAAGAGAGAAAAACATTGACGAGGTAAAAGAAGAAATAAAATAAATTAAGGAGTTCTCTTTTTAAAAACCGGACGGGAAATACTTTTTGTGTTCTCCAGGGTATTATCTTTCAAACTCTCCTTCGAATCTACTTCCTTTAAAGGATATTGCCTTCTGATAAAATTGATCAGGTTTAATTTTTGAACCGTAAAACTATTGGGGTGAACCTGAGAAAAAATGTGTTCAAATTCTTTATATTTTCCTTGCTCCGCTTCTTTGAATTTTATCGGATCTATTTTTTTCTGTACCAGGTATTCTTCAAACGTAATCAAGAAATCATCATTAATAGGAAGGTGCAAAGATAAGAAGAACCCTTATTTAATAAAAAGTCCATTTCAGCTGATCTCAGATATAATAATTTTATATCATTTGGTAATAAAAACATTCTTTTCTTAAACTTTTGGAGGGATTAAAGCCCTCCAAAAGCCTTGAGACATTTATTCACCCTGCCCTAAGGAATATCCCCGGACATCATCAAAATTATATAAGTTCTCAATTTTAATAAAATCATAACCTCCCGTATCATGGATGATTCCAAGCAAATTAACAATATGTTGATTGGAAATATTTTCACCCTGACTCATAAATCGGCATCGCCATTGGTCTGTACAGGAAGTTTCGACATTTCCCCCTGGAAATACTTTTACTCCTCCATTGGTGATCAATTGAAGTTTCAGATTTTCAACATTCAATTTCTGAAGCTTTGCGCCTATTTCTTCCGGATTTCCTTTCCAATCAATAAATACATCAACGCCTACCAGCGTTTTCGTTTTTACCGGATAAGTCTTTGTTTTAATTTTCAGGTCCTTCTTATCGTCAAGACTAAATGTGATTGGAGCAGATTGCTGTGGCAATTGGCCAAGTCTTTCAATTACAGCGTCTGCAAATTCCTTGGTTCCAACCTTTTTTGAGCTTATGCCCTCTTTATAAATATCGCCGGTATGAATACCATCTTCGATTGTCCTAAGCCAGGCATTGTTAATTTTAGCAGCTATAGCTGGCTGGCCCAGATGAACCAACATCATTATTGCCGCATTTAATAACCCGCTTGGGTTGGCAACATTTTGACCAGCAATTGTAGGCGCAGAGCCATGAATTGCTTCAAACATTGCGAAGTTTTCTCCAATATTTGCAGAACCGCACATTCCAACAGAACCAGAAACTTGCGCAGCAATATCTGAAATAATGTCTCCATAAAGATTTAAAGTGACGATTACGTCAAACATTTGGGGTTTGTCTGCCAGTAAAGCAGCTCCTATATCAATAATCCAGTGGTCTTTTTCTATATCAGGATATTCTTTACCTATCTCGTCAAATAATTTATGGAAAAGACCATCCGTCATTTTCATAATGTTATCTTTTGAAAAACAGGTGACTTTTTTTCGACCATACGCCCGAGCGTATTCAAAAGCATACCTTACTATTTTTTCGCACCCCGGACGTGAAATTATTTTCAAGCATTGAACCACCTCCTGAGATTGCTGGTATTCAATACCTGTATATAAATCCTCTTCATTTTCCCTGATGATTACTACGTCCATCACAGGATGTTTTGTCGCAACGTAGGGATGAAAGGATTTCGATGGCCTTACATTCGCATACAATCCCAACGTTTTCCTGGTAGTAACATTGAGGCTTTTGAAGCCACCACCCTGAGGAGTTGTAATGGGTGATTTTAAAAAGACCTTTGTTTTCTTTAATGAATCCCAGGCAGACGCCTGAATTCCGGCAGAAATACCTTGCAAATAAACTTTTTCACCTATTTCTATTTCGTCATATTCTAACTGAGCCCCCGCTTTCTCCAAAATATTTAAAGTGGCGTTCATTATTTCCGGGCCAATTCCATCTCCGTAAGCAATAGTTATTTGGTTCTTTGAGGTCATATCTTTGAATATTTTAATTCTAAAAACGAAAAGTGTCCTAAAGTTATAAAAGGAAAATTAAATAAATAAGTATCTTCCTTCTTTATAATAAAAATTAAAAGTGGAACCGCACACTTTTTTAAAATTTACAAATATTTACCAAAAACGTTGCGGAAATTCGTGGCAACTGTTCAAATCATTGAAAAAGGATCAGAATAAATAAATCGATAATTCAACTTTTGCTTTAGTTTCTCAGATGAAATACTTTTAAAGCTTCCCTCCTCTTCATTTAAGAAAACGGGCGGAATCAGGGAAAGGGTTGCTGAAGCGGAAGTGTAAAAGTCTTTTTTTAAAGGATGCAAATCCGAGCATGCATTGAAGATCTCGCCAAAAGTATCTGTTTCGATTATTTTGGAAAGTATGGCGATACAGTCTTGCAGATGAATAAGATTGACAGGACAATTTCCATCTAATACATCTACTTTACCCGCAAAAAATCTTCCTGGATGACGGCTTCCTCCGATAAGTCCTCCGAAGCGAATGACCGTAGTGACGAACTCTTTCTGACTTAAAAATAACTTCTCGGCTTTCACCAAAATATTCTTTTCCTCATCGAAAGTAGGATCTTCTTCTGTCATTTCTTTATTTAGATCAGGATAAACAGAAGTAGAGCTAATAAAAAGTACTTTTTTGATCTTTCCTTTTATAGCCTCCTTTACCACTTCTTTCATTTGGGAATAATAGAGGCCTGTTTCTCCGGCTTTCCTTTTTGGAGGAATACTTATTATTAAAACTTCAGAATCAAAAAAAGAATCATTACCAGATGTCTTTAAAGAAGGATCAAAAGAAATCAAATAAGGCTTAATTCCTGCGCTTTGTAATTCTGTTAACTTTGATTCGGTGGTAGTTGATCCGGAAACCGAATGCCCTCGTTTTACCAGTTCTTGTCCCAACGGTTTACCTAACCAACCACAACCCAATATGCTTATTTTCCTTAACTCCATATTATTGTAGCCTCTTTCATTTTAAAAGCAAAAGTAAATTTAAAAAAACCGGATTTTATAAGAATTTGACTACCTTATTCAAATAAGAGAATATTACTTCCTTTTTTTGTTGATTAAGTCTCAAAAGAAAATGGGCTTTCAAATAAATGTTTACTTTTGCAAAAATTTTAAAAGCATCTTTTACGAATAGATGATTGCCATACCTGTATATCTTTCGCTGGTACTTATTACACTCATTGTTATCTTCTACTTTGAGCGTAAAGTTCCTGCCTTTATTCAAGACAGGTTAGGGCCTATGGAAGCGGGTAAATATGGAATCATCCAAGCCCTGGCCGATGTGTTGAAGTTAATTCAGAAAGAGGATATTGTACCTACTGCTGCGGACCGGGTGCTTTTTCTTGCTGCTCCTTTTGTCATTTTTCTGGCTGTTTTTGCCGGTTTCGCTGTACTTCCGCTTAATGCTACTTTTATCGGAAGTTCTTTATATGCCGGCGTGTTTTTTATTATGACCATTATATCTATTGATGTAATCGGGCTTTTAATGGCCGGATGGGGATCAAACAGCAAATTTTCCCTTTTCGGCGCCATGCGGTCTGTGGCACAAATAATTTCCTATGAAATTCCCTTTGGAATAAGTGTACTCTGTGTAGTGGTGATCGCTCAAAGTCTGGATTTGCAAGAGATAAGCTACCAACAGGGGATCTGGATCAATAATTATAAAGAAGGATCACAAGAAATAAATTACCTATTTGGATTAAAAGCGCTTGGAATTAACGTAACTGGTGTTGGAGGAATATTAACCTGGAATATCGTGCGGATGCCCTTTCTCTTTATTGCTTATGTCATTTTCTTTATAGCCACTTTAGCCGAATGTAACAGGGCGCCCTTTGATTTGCCAGAAGCTGAATCCGAAATTGTGGGTGGTTATCATACAGAATATTCAGGCTTTCGTTTTGCAATTTTCTTTCTGGCAGAATATGGAATGATGTTACTGGTAAGTTTACTGGGCGCGGTACTTTTCCTGGGAAGCTGGAATACGCCTTTTCCAAATATCGGAGGGTTAAGATTAGCGGAATGGACCACAGGAGAGCCGGGAACTTTATCTAATTATATTTGGGGTAGCTTTTGGGTTATTTCGAAAGCTTTTATCGCCATGTTATTGCAAGTCTGGGTCAGGTGGACTTACCCAAGACTCAGGGTGGATCAATTGATGCACTTATGCTGGAAAGTATTGACACCTTTCGGATTATTTTTATTGTTGCTATGTTGTATCTGGCGGTTGTTAATGATTTAATTTGATCTAAAGGGTAACCACTGATGGAAGCAAACAATTAATTGAAGGAGGGGATAATGAAGAATAAAACAAGAAAAGGAGCCAACAGTTCATATTTTGGAGATATCCTCGAAAGTATAAAAACACTTTCAGAAGGGCTATGGCTTACTTTAAAACATATTTTTCAAGCCACAAAAAGAAGGGACTCCTCCTACGTATCTGATAAAAATTATTTTGATCAAAAAACCGGACTGGTTACCCTCCAATATCCATATGAATCTATTCCTGTACCTGACAATGGAAGGTATAGACTGCATAATGAAATCGATGACTGTATAGTTTGTGATAAGTGCGCTAAAATCTGCCCGGTTGATTGTATTACTATCGAAAGTATAAAAGCCACAGAAGAAATCGGCAAAACTTCCGATGGCACCTCAAAAAGACTTTATGCACCTACCTTTGACATAGATCTTGCAAAATGCTGCTATTGCGGGCTTTGTACTACCGTTTGCCCGACAGAATGTCTAACAATGACTAAAGCATACGACTTCAGTGAAGTGGATGTCGGTAACTTTATCTACAAATTCGCGGACATGACTTGGGAGGAGGCTGAACAAAAGAGAAAAGAAATAGAGGCTGTAAACGCACAAAAGGAAGCTGCAAAAGCTGCGGCCAAGGCGGCAGCAATTGAAGAAAAAGTCGAGGGAGAAACGATACAAGAAGCTAAACCTGCAGGAGCGAAGCCTGCATTTAAGCCTAAAATAAGATCTGCCAATCCTGCTAATTCACCAACGAATCCAACAGATGAAGATATTACAAATTCTGCACAAGGAACTGAAAATACAGCAAAACAAGAAAAACCGACCGTTGCAAAGCCTGTATTCAAACCTAAGATCAGGCCTGTAATTACCGAAGCTCAAACAAAACAACCGGATGAAAATGCCGATATCTCCCCTGAAAGCAATACTACGACAAGTTCAGAATCAAAACCTGCGGCGCCAAGACCGGTTTTTAAACCTAAAATCAGGCCTAATGCTTCTGTAGAAAATACTGAAAAATCCATAGCTCCGGTGGAAAATACTGCTGAAGAAAAAAAATCACAGGACGACGAGGCTGCTGAAGAAAAAAAACCAGCGGCAGCTAAGCCGATATTTCGACCTAAAATAAGACCTATAAAGCCACAAGGAGGGAAAACAGAAGAATAAATATGGATATAAACAGTCTGCTCTTTTATGTATTTGCCTCCATTGCCGTTCTTTCAGCAGGTTTTATAGCCGTTACAAAAAAGATCATTTACGCCGCATTTGCTTTGATGGCCACTTTTCTGTCCATTGCAGCTATTTATATTTTTGCATCCGCTGACTTTATTGCCATCACTCAAATCATGGTTTATGTCGGAGGAATTTTAATTTTAATTGTATTTGGCGTAATGCTTACCAGCAGACTGTCTGGTAAAGCAGTATTGAGCGGAAACAGTAATGGGTTCTGGGGATGGTTGTGCGGAACAGGTATTTTTATACTTTTATTATTTGTTATAGAATCCATCGATTTCCTGGGAATTAGCTGGATGAAAGATTCCACAAGCCATCAGGTACAGGATACCACTACTCAAACACTCGGGTATGGTTTGATGAGCAATTATTTATTGGTTTTTGAAATTGTCGCCATTTTATTATTGGTAGCACTGATAGGTGCTGTGGTACTTGCCGGAATAAAAATAAATTCTCCTAAACAACACACGAATGATCCCCATTGAACATTTCTTGTATATTGGCGCTGCCCTGTTTGCTTTGGGAATAGTAATTATTATTACTAAGAAAAATGCCATCATGGTATTGATGGGAATTGAGCTTCTGCTGAATGCGGCAAACATTAATCTGGTTGCCTTTAGCAGACATGATCCATCCATCCAGGGGCAATTTTTTGCATTATTTGTAATAGTAGTTGCTGCAGCAGAGGCATCGGTAGCCCTGGCTATTGTTTTAAGGGTTTATGACCATTTTAGAACCGCTGAATTAAATAAAATAAAGGATCTGCAGGAATAATATTTAACCATTTTATAAATCAAGAAGGCATTTGGATCTATCTTTAATACTCTTAGCTGGAATTTTTCTTATACCTCTCCTGGTCAGTTTGTTTTTGTTTTCTTTACGAAAGAAATTATCCGATACGACTATTGCGGCTCTTGGCGTTGGGGCTTCTTTAATTACCTTTATTCTCTCTCTTATCGTATTTATTAAGCATTTTAATCATTCGCCCCTGGAGTATTCTTACCAATGGATAACCCTTCCAGGCGTTTCTGACATTTCAACAGGAATATTCTTAACCAACATAAGCCTGATAATGCTTTTACTGGTATCGGGCATTTCTCTGCTGGTTCAGGTATTTTCTATTGAATACATGAAAGGCGATACGGGCTATGGAAGATATTTTGCATACCTCTCCTTTTTCACTTTTTCGATGCTGGGTATAATATCCACAAATAACCTTCTGATTATTTTTGTTTTCTGGGAATTAGTCGGCTTCGCTTCCTACCTATTGATCGGATTCTGGTTCTCAAAACATTCAGCGGCTCAAGCTTCTAAAAAAGCTTTTATTGTAAACAGGATAGGAGATATTGGTTTCCTCCTGGGAATTTTAATTATCTGGTCGGTTTTTAAAACTCTTGATATTAAAGAATTGTCGGTACTTATAAATGTTTCGTCCGGCACTGTTCATTCTTCCTTGATCTTCTTTGCAGGATTGGGTCTATTTGCCGGTTGTATGGGAAAATCAGCTCAATTTCCTTTATTGGTCTGGCTTCCGGACGCAATGGAAGGTCCTACACCTGTCTCTGCATTAATTCACGCTGCCACTATGGTCGCTGCCGGCGTTTTTCTCCTGGCCAGGATTTTTTTTATTCTCGACCTGGACGTATTAACGGTAATTGCTTTTGTTGGCGCCATCACCGCTTTTATGGGAGGTGTTGCCGCTTTAAAACAATATGATATTAAAAAAGTACTCGCTTATTCTACCATTTCGCAATTGGGTTACATGGTAATGGCTATGGGAGTCGGCGCTTATCAGGCTTCATTTTTCCATTTGATTACCCACGCCTTCTTTAAGGCGGGATTATTTCTTTGTGCAGGCGCGATTATTCATGCACTTCATAAATCTTCCCATCACATTAAAGGGCTTCATTTTGATGCACAGGACATGAGACTAATGGGAGGACTGAGAAAAGACTTGCCTTTTACTTTCATTATTTATTGCATTACTGCAGCAGCCCTTGTAGGAATACCCTTTACCAGCGGCTTTTTATCAAAGGATGCCATTATTGCCAATGCAATTACCTGGTCAAATGTTATGTCGGACCGGATAGGGTTTATTTCTTATCTGGTCCCACTTTTGGCTCTGATAACAATCTTTTTGACTGCCTTTTATATGGGAAGGCAGATCATCCTGGTATTCTTTGGCGAGTCCAGATCAAAAGAACATTTACCTAAAGATGAAGTTCTCAAGATTAAAGAAAATCCATGGCCGATTAATTTGCCTCTTATTGTTTTGGGTGTCTTCTCATTTTTCTTTATTTTTTCATTAAACCCTTTTAATCCTGAACATTCGTTTCTTTTTAAATCTTTAGGAAAAGAATTATCATTAAGCTCTCCCCTCTTCGAAAACCGGGATATAATTATAACTGAGATTAATCATCGTCTGCCTGATTTTCATTTGATGACTTTAACCCTTTCCTTAATTTTAATAGCAACCGGATTAGGCCTCGCGATTAAGAAGTATTATAAAAAAGAAATAATAAAAGAGCAAAAAGACATTTTTCTATCAAAACTGTCCTTTAACAACTGGTATCTGGATGTTATTTACCAAAAGACAGTATTAAAGTTCGTAGATCATAGTGCCGAATTTGTCAATAAAATTGATCGAAAGATCATAGATTCTGTCGTTCATTTTGTGGGATATTTCACTGTTATATTTTCATTGGTTACCCATTTCATAGATAAAGTCCTGGTGGATGGGCTGATTAACTTTTCAGTAATTATTACCGGAAGAGTTGGTGTATTGGCCAGGTCATTTCAGGGAGGGAAAGTTCAATATTTATTTGTCGTGGCCGTCCTAAGCTTGATCCTTATGATTTTTCTGATCGCATTTTAACCCTGCATATTTTATGATCTATTTTTTAACAGGAATGCCCGGAAGTGGTAAATCAACCTTAGGTAAAGAGCTTTCTAAAATATTAAAATACCGATATGTTGATTTAGATGAACTAATTGAACAAAAGGAGGGAAGATCAATACCAGAAATTTTCGGGAGAAGCGGACAAGATTATTTCAGAAGAAAAGAAACTGAAGCGCTGGAAGATATCATTCACTCAAAGGAAAATCTGATTGTCTCTACTGGCGGTGGAGCGCCCTGTTTCAATAATAATATGACCCTAATGAACAGCGCCGGGACAAGCATCTTTATTGATGTTTCCGTGGAAGAGTTAGTAAAAAGGCTAAAAGCCGGAAAACAAAACCGGCCTTTGGTTCAAGGTCTTTCAGATGAAGCGCTAATGACCAAACTTATCCAGATGACAACCGAAAGGATGCCATTCTATAAAATTGCTCATTACCATTTTAAGGGAGACAGTTTATCCTCAAAGGAAATTTCAGATCGATTAAAAGAAGATTCCAAAACTGACCATTCCTTTGGTTCTTGATTGAGTAACATTGGCGACCGGCTCTGTATTATCATTTAACTGATACGGATAATAGTTAAATTCTCTTGCAAAAGTGTGGACCAATCCGAAATCAAGATAAAATTTATCCCACCTCATGCCTACACCTGCTGAGGCATAATGGGTTGGATTTTCATTATTGTTTGAATTGTCCTTACGCTCTAATGCTGTTCCATACATAGAATACCCCCCTCTAAATCTGAAAAGGGACAACCTGTATTCTCCTCCTATCCTAAAATTTACTGCAGGCTTATAAGCTGCTTTAATTTCCCTGTTGGTAATATTAAAGGACAACTCATCGTCTCCTGAGTATAACTTAATTCTATTATAAGCGATGAAATCAGCGTCGGCACTAATAAAGCCATTTTTATTAAAGAAGAAAGCTATCCCGCCTGATAATTTCCATGGTGTTACAAACTTGTAATTGTTAATAGTGGTTTCCAGTTCCCCATTTCCGGTTGAAAATCCGTAAGGATTTTCATTAAAGTTGGTTACCAAATCACCATCGTAGTTGCTTTTAACTGAATAAAAATAGGTGGGCGTTTGAAAAGAAGCTCCTAACCGGAAATAGTCATTTGCCCTGAATATAATTCCTGCACCCACATTAATTCCTGAACTTCGTGTTAGTAATGTTTCTGTTAAAGTAAAATCAGTAAGGTCATCATATCCATCATTATTAGTCAATACGGTTTCCCGGTAGACTTTTTCTTCTGTATGCCTGAAACTGGCCAATCCAATGGTAGCTCCGAAATAAAGTCTGTCATTATAATTTCCTCCGTAAGAGAAATTCCACTGGCTTTTCGAACCCATGGATCTTACGGTTTCATATTGCCGCACATCTTCCAATTCATTATAACTAAAATATTCATCATCCGCCCCTTCCCAAATGGTATCAATTAAAGCCGTACTAAATGCAAGGGACTCCCAGGTATAGTATTGGCCCTCACTATTCATTTCATCCTGTAAATCCCCATACCAGACACCATTTGCTCCCTCCACGAACGCATCACTCAGTGAGGTAGTGTCATTTATACCAGAGTACTTAAATCTTGTGTTATAATTATTGGTGGTATTATAAGTCACCGCAAAAGAACCTCCCCTCCATTTTCCCGGGACTATTGGGTCTTTTGCATTAGAAAAGACAAAACCCAAATTATTTATATTAAGATTACCAAGTACATCCTTTGTTGGCGTGCCTAAAAATTGTGACCTGGAGGTATTTATATTGATGGTAGGCGTAAAAGTGAATTCAGATTTATTAAAAAAACCTAATCCTGCGGGATTTCCAATAGCATTACTAACATCTCCTCCTAACGCTGATTGCGCACCGCCTATACTTTGGATCCTGGTACTTCCGATGGGTTGTTCAATTGAAAACCTCAATGCATCCGACGCATATACAAACTCTGCTTCACTTTGTGCATGTACATTACCCAAAAAACAAAAAAATACTGAACTTATAATTATAAGCTTTTTCATTGGTGAATGTGTCTAATTTTAAAGGTATACATGGAACAGTTTGACATTTTCATCCCTTTTGTGAGGCTAGCTCCTACATCACGGTTTCATTCCTGAAAACATCTTTATTTGAATAACTTAAATGTAACAGTAATGTTATATAGCATACGACATTACTGTTACTATTAAAAAGTTTATCTCCTGCCGGTTCCTCTTGAACCGCTGCTTCCGGAGCTTCCGCTTCTTGAACCAGATGAGGAAGGTGACGAACTCCTTGATGGAGAAGAAGATCTGATGGTTGAATTACTGCCACTGCTTCTGCTAGGCGCCGGAGCAGAATAAGTATTATTGCTTCGGTTACTATTGTTATAACTATTGTTACTTCTATTTGTATTCGTAGAAGGAGACGGACTTGACATTCTCTGATTACTGTTTCCGTCACTATAGCTTCCCCTTGTCCTTGGACTTGCACTTGGTCGGCTAGGTCTTGAATTAAATCTATCTCCACTTCTGTTTTGTTCAATGTAAGTTCTTCTGTTAGGATTGTCAGTGGTTATCTTTTCAGTAGTTGAACTTCCTCCTCTGCTATTTGAACCATTAGTGTATGAGTTACTGGTTCTTCCAACGCCTCTTTGAGGTCGTGCTGTAGTTGCCTCTCTCCTCATTGAACCGTTAGTTATCCTGGAATTATTGCTTCCTTCAGTCCTTTGTGTTCTGCTTATTCTTTCATTTGTTCTAGCACCTAAACGATTATTATAGCTTGCACCTCTGCTTGTTCTCGGACCTCTGTTTACATACCTCACCGCAGTTTCCCTTCCACTGTTACCGTAGTAATAATTATTATATACACCCATATAATAGCCGTCATAAAAACCTCTGTTGTATCCCCATCCGCCATAGTATGGGTTGTGATATCCATAGTATCTATCCCAGAAAGGATCATATCCGCCATACCAACTGTTGTATGGATATCCCCAGGACGAACCTATTCCAAAGCTCAACCAGAAAGTAGATCTTGGGCTATAATAAGAAGGTCCCCAGAAAGGATCATAGAAACCATAGCTCGGATAAATATATGAGTTGTAAACCGGGCCTCCATAAGGTCCGTAATAACCACTATAAGCGTAATCGTTGTAGCCCCATGAACTATTGTTATTGCTATAGTTGTCCTGTGCTACTTCTTCATTATAATATTCTTCGGAATATTCTCCGCTTTGGTCCCTTTTTACTTCTTCCCTGGTTTCTTCTGCATAAGAATTTATATATTCAGGATTTACATCTTTATCTGAATACTGATTTGCAGCTGACTTCTTGCCGGTAATTTCATACAAAACCTGCTGACGATCCGTAGAAGCAAAATACATATCATCATTTTCCGGTTGACTGGAGGAAAATTGACTTTTTGTACAACCCCACTGGATTACTGCCAGAGATGCAAAAATTATTGGTATATATCTTATAGATCGCATGATTGTAGAGTTTTTTTCCATTTAAAAGTATAACGTAGCAAAAACAAAATTAATCTAAATTATAAGTAAAACTTTATATTTGCCACTCCTTGTATGGAATTAACAAAACCCATACCAAAAAAATTTAATTTAGATAAAATGAGCAAAGGACTTCCCAAAAGAAGCGAGGATTATTCAGCATGGTATAATGAGCTTGTAAAACGTGCAGATCTGGCAGAAAATTCGCCGGTAAGGGGTTGTATGGTTATTAAACCCTACGGCTATTCCATATGGGAAAAGATGCAAAATCAGTTGGATAAAATGTTTAAAGAAACAGGACACACCAATGCATACTTTCCTTTATTCATTCCAAAATCTTTTTTGAGTAAAGAAGCGAGTCATGTTGAGGGATTTGCTAAAGAATGTGCGGTGGTAACACATTACAGACTTAAAAATGATCCGAATGGAGGTGGAGTGATTGTAGACCCTGAGGCAAAACTAGAAGAAGAACTGATTGTAAGACCTACCTCAGAGACTGTGATCTGGAGTACTTATAAAAACTGGATTCAATCTTATAGGGATTTGCCTCTCCTGGTGAATCAATGGGCAAATGTGGTAAGGTGGGAAATGCGGACAAGGTTATTTTTAAGGACGACAGAATTCCTATGGCAGGAAGGCCATACAGCGCATGCCACCAAACAAGAAGCTGTGGAAGAGGCAGAAACCATGTTAAAAGTTTATGCAGAATTTGCAGAAACATTTATGGCGTTGCCTGTACTAAAAGGCGTAAAAACGCCAAATGAAAGATTTGCCGGTGCCGTGGAAACCTATTGCATCGAAGCTTTAATGCAAGATGGAAAAGCTTTGCAAGCAGGTACCTCTCATTTCCTTGGACAAAATTTTGCCCAGGCGTTTGATGTAAAATTTGCTGCAAAAGATGGCAAGCTGGATTTTGTTTGGGGAACATCCTGGGGGGTAAGCACCAGACTAATGGGCGCTTTGATTATGGCACATTCTGATGACGAAGGATTGGTATTACCTCCAAACCTAGCGCCTATACAGGTTGTAATTGTACCGATTTTTAAGGGCGAAGAACAGTTAACTAAGATTTCGGAGAAAGCCCAGGCTATAAAAAAATCTTTAGAAGCCAAAGGCATAAGTGTAAAATTTGACAACAGAGATACTCAATCTCCAGGATGGAAGTTTGCAGAATATGAGTTGAAAGGCGTTCCTTTAAGAGTAGCCATAGGACCAAGGGACCTGGAAAATGGAACAGTGGAAATCGCGCGAAGAGATACCAAAACAAAGCAAGTTGAAAAAATGGAGGGCATTGACATAATAGTTGAAGACCTTTTAAAAGAAATCCAAACTAATGTTTACCAAAAGGCCCTAACATTCCGCGAAAACAACACAACGAAAGTAGACTCTTACGAGGAGTTTAAAAAACTTCTTGATGATAAAGGCGGGTTTTTCCTTGCACATTGGGACGGCACTTCTGAAACTGAAGAAAAGATAAAGGAAGAAACAAAGGCTACCATCAGGTGCATTCCTCTAAATTTGGAAGCTGAAGCCGGAAAATGTATGGTAACAGGTAAACCTTCCAGCCAAAGGGTGGTTTTTGCCAGGGCTTATTAACTTGTCAATGAGCGGAAATTAGGATATAATAATTGCTTAATTTCCGCTTTAGTCTTACCTCCAATTATTAAACAGACCTACCTCAACAATTCTTTAATTCATTATCTTTGAACTTAATTTTTCCGGAACTGATTATCTGGAAGAGACTGATCATTCAAGAATGAGAAAGATTGTAATAGCCATTGACGGATATTCAGGATGTGGCAAGAGTACAACTGCAAAATCTGTTGCAGCACACCTGGGTTATGTATATATAGATTCCGGCGCCATGTACCGGGCCGTCACTTTATACTTCCATGATAACTACGTAAACCTTGAAAACCCCCTTGCTGTAAATAAGGCATTGGAGAATATTCAGATAAAGTTCCAGATCAATCCCACCAATAAATGCAATGAAGTTTACTTGAATGGCCTGAATGTAGAAAAGGAAATTCGTAAACTATATGTATCGGATAAAGTAAGTGAAGTTAGCGCTATTCCCGAGGTAAGGCATCACATGACAGCCATTCAGAAAAAGCTTGGGAAGAAAAGAGGGGTAGTAATGGATGGAAGGGACATCGGAACTACAGTATTTCCCGACGCTGAGCTTAAGATTTTTATGGAAGCAGATATTTATATAAGGGCACAGCGGCGACAAAAAGAGATGTTTGAAAAAGACCAGGTAGCGGGATTGGAAGAGATCATAGAAAACCTGAAGAAAAGGGATTTTTTGGACACTACCCGGAAAGAAAGCCCTTTGGTAAAAGCAAACGATGCTTTTTTAATTGATACCACGTTTATAACTATAGATGAACAGGTAGACAAAATTTTGGATCTGGCTACGGGTAAAATTTTCATAGGCGAGGAAGAAAAGGTAGAACGGGCAGAATAATTTAACAAATAAAACAATGGAAGTAGTAATAGATAAAAATTCTGGTTATTGTTTCGGGGTTGAATTTGCCATACAAATGGCAGAAGACGAGATGGCGGAATCCAACTCATTGTATTGCCTTGGGGACATCGTGCATAACGACATGGAGGTAAAAAGATTAAATGAAAAAGGCCTCAAGGTAATCACCAGGGATCAACTGGAAGAATTACATGATTGCAAAGTGCTGATCCGTGCACATGGAGAACCACCTGAAACTTATCAACTTGCCCTACGAAATAATATTGAATTAATTGATGCTTCCTGTCCGGTAGTTCTTAAACTTCAAAACAGGGTAAAGCACGCTTATGATAAAATCAATGTTAAGGATGGTCAAATTGTTATTTACGGACAAAAAGGACATGCAGAAGTTATAGGTTTGTCCGGACAGGCAAATAACAATGTGATCATTGTCACTACGGAAGAAGATCTGGACAAAATAGATTTTACAAAACCTGTTACGCTGTTTAGTCAGACGACGAAAAGCACCAAAGGATTTTATAAGATCAAGGCATTAATAGAACAACGACTAACCGAAGCCGGAAGCCAAAACCTGAATGAAATTTTTGACGCGAACGACAGCATTTGCCGGCAGGTATCAAATAGAGAACCTCAGCTCCAAAGGTTTTCAAGCGAAATGGATGTTGTTCTTTTTGTAAGCGGAAAGAAAAGCTCCAATGGTAAAGCCTTATACCAGGTTTGCCTTACACAAAACCCAAGAAGTTATTTTATTGAAAATGAATCTGAAATAAACCCTGAATGGTTTGTAAATGTTCAAAAAATAGGTATTTGCGGCGCCACCTCCACCCCAAGTTGGCTAATGGAAAGAATAGCAAATCATGTGAGGGAAATAACCTCTCATAATGCGATAATTGGTTGATGTGCTAATTTGTTAATTAATAAGGCATCACAAAAGCCAATGCAAATAAATTTATTAAGGGAATTGTACAATGAGTTTTAAGTGAATGCTTATAATTAATTCAACACTTAACATTTAAAATTCCTTCCGTTACTCCCCTTCCTTTCCCAGATAAATTTCATCCGCAAGAAAATTAGGAAAGATGGTAAGGTGCTTTTCCTTTACAAACTCATATAGTTTTTGCTTCAATTCTTCGATATTATCTTTTTGCTGAGCGGAAATAAATACTACTGCCTGGTCCTTCTTATTCAGAAAAGAGGCTTTCAAGGCTCCTATTCTGTCTTCCACTACTTCCCCATCTTCATTTAATTTTTTCTCCAGCAGGTCAATTTTATTAAAAACCAGGAGCGTAGGTTTGTTTCCTGCCTTTATTTCATTCAGGGTTTGATTCACTATTTCTATATGTTCCTCAAATGAAGGATGAGAAATGTCTACTACATGAATTAAAATATCTGCTTCCCTGATTTCATCCAGCGTTGATTTGAAACTTTCAATTAAGGTAGTGGGTAATTTCCTGATAAATCCAACGGTATCTGTCAGCAGAAAAGGAATCCTGTTTAATACTACTTTTCTCACCGTGGAATCTACGGTGGCAAAAAGTTTATTTTCTGCAAAAACATCCGCTTTGGAAAGGGTTCGCATTATGGTTGATTTACCCACATTGGTATAACCTACCAAAGAAACCCTGACCATAGTATCCCTTGATTTTCTTTGCGTAATGCTTTGCTTATCGATTTTCTTAAGCTTCTCTTTAAGCAAGGTAATTTGCTCCCTGATCACCCGTTTATCTGTCTCGATTTCTTTTTCTCCGGCTCCACCTCTGGTTCCTGTTCCACCGCGCTGTCTTTCCAAGTGGGTCCACATCCTGGTTAATCTTGGAAGGAGGTATTGGAATCGGGCAAGCTCCACTTGAGTCTTTGCCTGAGCAGTTTTTGCCCTTTGTAAAAAGATATCAAGAATCAGAAGGCTACGGTCGTAGATCTTTTTCTTTAATTCCCTTTCTATATTCCTTAACTGAGAAGGTGAAAGATCGTCATCAAATATTATCGTATCAATTTCAGCAGCTTCCGCATAATTCTGAATTTCCTCAAGCTTGCCTTTCCCAATAAAGGAGCGGACATCAGGCTTCTCCAATCGTTGTGTGAACTGTTTTTCCGTTTGAATTCCTAGAGTTTCAGCAAGAAACTGAAGTTCATCCAGATATTCCTGCGCTTTTACCGGCGATTGTTTGCTGTTAATTAAACCAACCAAAACAGCTTTTTCCTTAACTTTTTCTGTGGATATATAATCTCCCATTCTACTTTTTCAATTCTTCAATATATGCAGTAACGGCTGCAACCTGATCTTCGGTCAATTTATTCTTGAAGGCAGGCATGGCATTTTTTCCGTTTGTAATAATTCCTATTTGTTCCTCTTTACTTAATACTGTCTGCGATAAATCCTTAGATCCGTAAAGGTTGGCATTTCCATTTTCTCCATGACATCTGGCACATTCATTAGCAAATATTTCTTTCCCCAATATTTTCACATCCTGAGTACTTTCAGCATACGTCCTTGGTTTCATTAACGCGCTTTTTGATTGGGATATTCCATAAATAAAAATGAACAACAATAACGCAACGATAACCAGTATCTTATTGCTTTTCTTTAATCCGACAATTCCTACAGGAATGGCAATTAGCACCAATATAAACTTAATGATGAGATAAGTTTGAACTATTTCCTGCCTGACCAAAAGATATACATCGGTAGCCAGAATCAATACGCCCAAAACCATTTCCAACCATTTTGTCTTATTCCTGATCTTTTCCAGGAGCGCGTTCTTTTCCGCAAATAAAAGGGCGGACTTAAACATAAAAAAAAATAAGAAAAGAATGACAACAGTTCTGTGAAGGTGAAGCATTCCAACGTCCATGTGTATATGATTTTATTTTTGATCCCGAATTTAGGTTGAAGGAGGATAGTTTCAAAGTGTTGAGGGGAAATTAGGTTTTGCTATTAGCTGTGAGCTATCAGGATTCAGCCGTCGACATCGATTCTTTTATTAAGTAAATTCAACATTTAACATTTTCCTTAAATATTCCTAATAACCTGCCAGATACAAGATCCTTTTTCTTTAATTTGCAATATAATTACCTATGGAAGCAGAAGAAATAATCAAAGCTTATTATAACTCTCCGATTGGGCTTGTCGAAGTAACAGGGACGGAAAGCTATGTTTCTTCTGTAAAATTTACCGACCGCGGCCAGGCAAGAAAAGCGCCTCCCTTTGTATTGGAAAAATGCATCAGGCAACTTGACGAATACTTTAAAGGAAAACGGCAGGAATTTTCTATTGATCTAAAATTGGAAGGCACAGAATTTCAGAAGAAAGTCTGGGCCGAACTCACTACGATAAAGTTTGCCAAAACGATTTCTTATATAGAACTGGCAAAAAGGCTAAAAGACCCGCTGGCAGTAAGGGCGGTAGGAAATGCAAATGCTAAGAATCATTTCTGCCTGATCTTTCCATGTCATCGGGTAATCGGGAGCAATGGACATTTGATCGGATATGCGGGCGGCTTGAAAAGAAAACAATGGTTGCTTGAACATGAAAGAAAGGTGGTAGGAAATTTTCAGATGTCCTTGTTTTAAACTTTCTTTTCTCTATAAAAGGAAATTATATACTTTTGCATTCCTCAAAAATTTTGCGCACGTGTTGAAATTGGTAGACAAGCCACTTTGAGGGGGTGGTGCCTTCACTGGTGTGGGAGTTCGAGTCTCCCCGTGCGCACAGATTCAACAACCAATCATCCAAAGCCACTTAAAATTTATGTTTTAAGCGGCTTTTGTTTTTACATAACTGATTATAAGTAAAGCATCAGATCCTTTATTTAAAATCTTTCAATCAGTCAAAAGATAGTTTTTCCCGAACTATTGATAAAAATTCAAGGGTTGTTTCTTACTGTTTTTATGATAAAGCAATTATCTTCGAGGAATTTCAATTTAAACCGGTAATCGCACTTTAATTTAAACCATGTATACAGGACTAAAACATTTACACTCGGGTCTGGCCTACTTGTTATTGGCAGCTTTAATTTTTTCAATAGTTTTCATACTTATTTCTTTTATCAATAAGAAGCCATTTACGGATGGAAAAAGGAAGATCTCGTTGATAGGTCTGATTTCTGCTCACCTGCAATTACTTATTGGACTTGTGTTGTATTTCGTATCCCCTCTGGGAGTAGCCGCATTTTCAGGTGAAGCAATGAAAAATTCTGTTTCCAGGTTATATATGCTCGAACACCCGCTTACCATGATTATTGGTGTTATATTGATTACAATAGGCTATTCAAGAGCCAAAAAATTACAACAGGACGACAGACGATACAAAAGTATTTTAATATTTTATACAATCGGTCTGATATTAATCCTACTCAGGATTCCCTGGTCAGCCTGGCTTTAGGCCGACAATTTATTAGGATTATCCCATTTAAAGTGTAAATTATTTTCAGTTTTAAGTGTAACAACTTATTTTAGGAAGGGTCAGGGTCAACCTTGGAGAATGACCGGAGGATGCTCGGAGGATGATTAAAGACACATCGCTATAAGGTCAGTATAAGGTCTCTGTAATGTCGCTGAAAGGGGCAGAAAATGGTAAGGAAAATAAGAAGGAATGTACTTGGATTGTTTTCCGAAACTTGAGGAGTTGAAATTACAAATAATTAACTAATGGCAAAAGAAGATTCTACAATAAATATCCGGGGAATATTTCAGGAAATTCCAGGGTAGGATAGTTTTAAAAGGACGAAAATGTAGTGACTATTTTTTTTATAAGTACAAATCTTCACAGACCCAGTTCTTTAGAAATACGAAATTTAAGTGTTTTATTGGACGGGTATTTTAAGTAAAAAATGAAACTGAGGCTTCTAACTTTACTCATATTTTCAATTCTTTTTGCCTGTGGCCCTTCTATAACCTTTGAAGTACCTCAACCACCGTCCTCAAACAGTTTAAATCGATTTCCCAAAAAATTATTAGGGCACTATATAAGTGAGAATCAACTATCTTATCTAACAATTTCTAAAAACCAGGTTTTAAAGACTTATGATTATGATATAAAATTGGATAGAGATAGTTTAGACGAAGAATATACTATCAAGGGAGATTCATTAATTGAAAAGGCGACTGGGATCAAACAGTTTATAAAAGTGGCTGGAGACAATATTGTTGCTCATATTAATCAAGTAGATACTTTGTTTTCACTTTCCTCTAAAAATATATTGAAGAAATTTCGAGGACACTATTTTCTTAATACAGAATATGAAGATGGCTGGAGTGTAACCAAGCTTTCTTTTTCTAAAGGAATTTTGACATTTGGTGAAATTAATAACAAGGAAGATCTTGATGATTTAAGCAAAATTGTAGAAAGTGATTTGGATACAGTTATTTATAATCTAAAAGTAACTAGAAAACAATTTAAAAAATTTGTTAAAGAAGGTGGATTTCGGGAAGAGGAAATTTACTATCGAACAAAAAACAGATTCAACTAAAATGCAAAGCTGTCATTAATTAATGAAGACTCTTACAAATAACCAGACAGCAGCTAGCATAGAACTTAAACCTTTTTGGAATAGGCTGTTCCAATTCAATTGGACATTCGGGGTAGTACTACTTTTTGCTATTTGTGTTCCTAGATTCATCATGGTATT
The DNA here is from genome assembly GCA_035628645.1 of Cytophagales bacterium. Taxonomy (GTDB): domain Bacteria; phylum Bacteroidota; class Bacteroidia; order Cytophagales; family Cyclobacteriaceae; genus DASPJL01. The sequence goes on from DASPJL010000105.1 coordinate 61,736, forward strand.
GAACGCGAATATGACAGGTAAATATGGTAGTATAGGAATCATAATGACGGTTTCTGCAATTGTGCCGTTCATCTTTCTTTCTAAAAATGGAAGAGAAAAAATAGGGTTAACACTTCCAACAAATTATACATGGATGTTTTATTCTTTTATTGCTGGCATTCTTATTAGCACAGTATTATTTATTATCGGCCGCGAATTATATTCAGATACTATTAATAACTGGTATGTTTATATTGGAAAATCATATTATCTATCCGAAGGTTTAAACCCTCATGATAAACTGATTTATTTCTTAGTGTTTGCAACTACAGGCATGATTTTTAGTCCTATCGGCGAAGAGTTGTTTTTTAGAGGAATTGTACATTCAAGCTTCAGCGCCAATTTTGGTGATAAAAAAGCAACGATAATTGATAGTATTTCCTTTGCTTTGACTCATCTTGCTCATTTTGGAATTGTATATGTTTCTGGTTTATGGAAGTTCTTGCTAATGCCTTCAATATTTTGGATGCTAGGAATGTTTATAGCGAGCTTAGTATTTACAAAATGTAAAAAGAAGACAGGTTCTATAATAGGTGCTATTATAAGCCATGCAGGATTTAATTTGTCTATGATATACTATATCTTTTATCACTTATGAAAATTGAATGAGCTAATAAAAAAATAATCAATCAGAAAATGCTTACCACTAATAAAACCCTCGCCAAAAGATACACTTCTAATCTGATTGATTATACTTTAATATTCATATTGACTTTCTTTTATGTCTATTTGGTTGGCAATCTTGAAAGTGATGGGAAATATAGAGTTACAGGGTTCAAAGCATTCGTTATACCTGGAATTTGGTTTTTATATTTCCCCCTGGCCGAATCCTTATTCGGTAAAACACTGGGAAAGAAAGCATTAAATTTACAAGTGATTGATAGTGCTGGAGAAAGTCCAGCCCTTGGACAGGCATTTGTGAGAAGGCTTACTGATGTTATCGAACTGGCCTTTATAGGTATTCCAGCTTTAATTTTAATGAGCACAAATAGTGAGAATAAAAGATTAGGAGATTTCATCGCAGGAACAACCGTAATAGATTTAGAGGAAAAGTGTAAATCCTGCCATGCTAAATTATGCCTATCCACACAAGATGTATTAAACAAACGATTCTCTTGTCCCGCTTGCAATGAATTGATTGAATCATACGGTGAACAATCTTAAGCTTAGGTCATTCAACCCGGAGGATCGGACTATTGTAGATGTGTAAATGGAAGGGTATTTTGCTGATTTGAAAATATCTAAATAACTTATCCTTTCTAAACCTTTTAACCTATATGAATACGTCAAAAAAAATACTCGCGACATTTCTTTTAACCCTATTGGTTTCTTTTGCTCACGCGCAACAATCCATCGATGACATTGTTAAGGAATGGGAAAGGGCCAAAGCCTACACAAAGGAATATCTCGACGCGATGCCTGAATCGGGTTATGCTTTAAAACCTACAACGGAAATGCGGTCATTCGCGGAACAAATGCTTCACTTGACTGATGCCAACTATGGGTTTGCTTCAGCAGTTTCAGGTGAAAAAAGCCCCGTTGGCTTTGGTGAATCTGAAAAAACATCCGATAAATCAAAAGCGAATGTAACTAAACTGGTGATGGACGGATATGATTTCGTAATCAACAGCGTCAAGAAAATGACTCCCCAGCAACTTGCCGAAAAAATCAAGCTTTTCGACCAGTTTGATTTGACTAAAGCGATGGCATTGAATAAGTTATTCGAACATCAAACTCACCATAGAGGCCAGACTACAGTATATCTTCGTCTTGCCAAAGTAACTCCACCTCAGGAGAAGCTTTTTTAATAGCTTTCCTTTAAAGAATCAAACCCTTTGCCACAAAAATATAGCAGCTCCTTTCCGGAACGCTGCTATATTTTTGATTTGAGTTTTTGACTTATTCTTTACTTACTTGTACTGCTTCTCCACCTTTTCATAAAAGTCTTTCAGCACAAAGAAAGCTTTCTTCTTTTTACCTGTTTCGGAGAGCAGGCCTTTTCGGTTCCAGAAGTCCTGGTAGTAAGGGTGCTGACGGCGCGGCGACCGGAAATCTGTCATTTACGCCATTAATTACCCTCAGCCCTTTAAAAGTGGATACCCAAAGCTTTCCGTAGCTATCCTCCTGCAAATTCGCGATGTAATTACCGCCTCCTTTCCCAGGTAAAATTCCGATATGACGGAAACTTTCGTTTTTTTATCATAAAGATTTAAGCCGCCGCTGGTGCCTATCCAGAGATTGCCTTTTTTGTCCTCATAAACTTTGTTTACCCTATTATGACTAATGTTTATTTTGGAGGTATCACTCTGCCTGAAATTGCGGAATGTTGCGCCATCGTATCTGGACAATCCGCTCCAATTGCCAATCCAGATATAGCCGCTCTTGTCCTGAAGCATAGATGAGATAGGACTTTGAATAAGGCCGTCTTTGTAGGATATGTGTTTAAATCTGATGTTCTTTTCCTGGCCAAAAACCGGAGAACGGGCTGTTACGCTCAGACAAAAAACCAGAAAAACAAGCAAGAATTTAAATCTCATTGTCTCTTTTTTTTAATAAGGGCCTATTAAAGATTTAATAAATATTGGGAGCTAGTGGATTGTCAGGTCAATTCCAATTTACAAATTTTAGCAGGAAATTTCAATTTAATAAAGGCTTTTTGGACAACCTTTTGTAATTTTCAATTCCATGACAATAGATGCACATCAATATTTTTGGAATGAGGGGAGTAATTTTAAGAAGGAAATTTTTCCAACGAATTTAAACAAGAGTTTTCTTCCCGATGATATAATTTCTGAAGCGAAAAAATTTGATGTGGAAGGTTGTATTGCTATTCAATCAAGGCAATCTGAGGAGGAAAATAATTTTCTACTAAACCTTTCAAACCAAACTCCATTCATAAAAGGTGTAGTTGGTTGGGTGGACATGCATTCTTCCATTGCGATTGATCAATTGTCTTATTACTCATCCCATTCAAAGTTTCTTGGAATTCGATTTTTCTTAGAAGAAAATAATTTTAAAAAACTTCTAACGCCAAATTTTAAACAGTCGATTGCTTTTTTAGCAGAACATCACTTAACCCTTGATTTGGTTTGTCAACCAAAATATTTGAGGACATTTATAGAACTAGCCTCTTATTTTCCCAATCAAAAGTTTATTCTTAATGATTTGGGAAATCCCTATATAAAAGAGGGGATTCTAATTCCTTGGGCAGATGACATTTATAATCTTTCTGAATTTTCAAATGTGTTTTGCAAGCTTACCTGCTTGCCTATTGAACAGGGCTTTACAGAAGGAAAATTGGATAATATTCTATCTTTTGTATCTGTTGCTCTTCAATCGTTTGGACCGGATAGGATAATCTTTGGCACAGATTGGCCTCTTTGCCCTGCTTTTACAGAATATTCAAAAATGTATGAATTAGTAAAAAAAATCATTGATCCTTTTACTGAAAAAGAGAAAAATGGAATATGGGGAGAAAACGCTTTAAGGATTTATGAGATTAAAAGGTAGTTCTTCCTTTTAAATCCATCTGGTAAAATCACTTCGTATTTAGAAGAGTTATACAAAAGTTATAGAAAATGAGTAAGCTTAATTTAGGCGCTATTTTTTTTCTTTGATGTCAAAGCGTACTTTTGCAAAAAAAATACTCAATAACAATCACATGCAAAGAGACCAAAAGGTATTCGATCTAATTCAAAGGGAGAAAAGCCGTCAAGAAACCGGTATCGAATTAATTGCTTCTGAAAATTTTACTTCTAAGCAGGTAATGGAAGCAATGGGCACAGTACTTACAAACAAGTATGCAGAAGGACTACCAGGTAAAAGATATTATGGAGGATGTGAGGTTGTAGATGAAATTGAACAATTAGCCATAGACAGGGTTAAACAATTATTTAAGGCCGAATGGGCAAATGTTCAGCCTCATTCAGGTGCTCAGGCAAATGCTGCAGTTATGCTTGCTGTTTTAAATGCAGGAGACAAAATATTAGGATTTGACTTGTCTCACGGTGGCCACCTGACCCATGGTTCCCCTGTAAACTTCTCCGGTAAATTATATCAACCTTTATTTTATGGCGTTGACAAAGAAACCGGTCTGATTAATTGGGACAAGGTGGAGGAAATCGCGAAAAAAGAAAGACCTAGACTGATAATATGTGGCGCATCAGCTTATTCAAGAGATTGGGATTATAAAAGACTTAGGAACATAGCAGATTCAATTGGCGCTTTATTGATGGCAGATATTTCCCATCCTGCCGGTTTAATCGCCAAAGGGTTGTTGAATAATCCAATGAATGAGTGCCATATCGTGACAACCACAACTCACAAAACCCTTAGAGGCCCAAGAGGTGGTTTAATTATGATGGGTAAAGATTTTGAAAATCCCTTTGGATTTAAAACGCCTAAAGGAGAGATAAAAATGATGTCTGCGGTACTTGATGGAGGAGTTTTTCCCGGAACGCAGGGAGGGCCTTTAGAGCATGTTATAGCAGCTAAAGCAATTGCTTTTGGAGAAGCGTTGACAGATGAATACAAAGAGTATGTAGTCCGTGTGAAAAATAATGCGCAGGCAATGGCTCAGGAGTTTGTAAAACGCGGATATCAGATTATTTCAGGAGGTACAGACAATCATTTGATGTTGATCGACTTGAGAAGCAAAGGCCTTTCGGGGAAAATTGCTGAAGGATCACTGATAAAAGCGGACATTACCATCAATAAGAATATGGTTCCTTTTGATGATAAGTCTCCTTTCGTTACTTCCGGAATGAGGGTGGGTACTGCAGCGGTAACTACACGTGGAATGAAAGAACAAGATATGGTGAAAATTGTAGACCTGATCGATAGAGCGTTAGTTAACCACGAAAATGAATCTAAATTGAAAGACATTAAAAAAGAAGTTAACCTTTGGATGGAAAGCTTTCCATTATATAAATAATCATTGAAAACAATCGAAAAAGAAATGTCCTTTGTTGACCACCTCGAGGAATTGAGGTGGCATATTATAAGGGCATTGGGTTCAATATTTGTTTTTGCTTTAGTAGCCTTTTTTAATAAAAGTTTTGTCTACGGAACCCTTATTCTGGGCCCTTCAAAACCTGACTTCTGGACTTACAGAATGCTTTGTAAAGTTGGAGAATTTCTAAATGCTCCTGATTTATGCATTAAAGAGTTGAACTTTACCCTCCAGTCCAGGGAGATGACGGCTCAGTTCACCATGCACATTACGCAGTCTTTTGTAGTTGGTCTGGTCATCGCATTTCCATATGCGTTCTGGGAAATCTGGCGGTTTGTGCGGCCAGGTCTTCTGCCTGGTGAGAGGAGAATATCCAAAGGCGCTGTATTTTTTGTGAGCATCTTATTCTTAATTGGGATCTTTTTCGGGTATTATATAGTATCTCCTTTAGCCATTAATTTTCTGGTTAATTATCAACTTGATCCTTCCATATTAAATGAGTTTGATATCGCCAGCTATATTTCTTTATTGGTGATGACCGTTCTTGCATGTGGGATAATGTTCCAATTGCCCATGGTGATTTTTGCTTTATCTAAACTAGGCGTTGTAACCCCTGCTTTTTTAAAGAGTTACAGAAGGCACTCTTATCTTGTAATTTTAATTGTGGCTGCCATTATTACTCCTTCCCCGGATATGTTTAGTCAGTTGCTTGTTGCGATACCTTTGTTTTTGCTTTATGAAATAAGTATAACTATCTCAGGAAGGGTAATGAGACAGCGAGAAAAGGATTTGTTAGAGTTTGAGCAAAATGGAAAAATAGACTAAATCTCTTACTTTGATTTAAAGACCATAAACTTTAGATACTACAATTCATTTTAAAAATATAATCATGAACATATCAATTGGTGGAGATCATGCTGGTTTTTCCTATAAACAGGAGGTTATCGAATTTCTTAACAAGAATAACCATAAAGTAAAAGACTTCGGTCCATTTTCAACGGATTCTGTTGATTATCCTGATTTTGCTCATCCGGTTTCCAGCAGTGTTGAGGATAAATCTGCCGATCTGGGAATTTTAATTTGTGGAAGCGGGAATGGGGTTGCCATAACTGCAAATAAACATCAGGGAATAAGGGCTGCACTTTGTTGGAATGTAGATTTGGCAAAACTGGCAAGACAACATAATAATGCAAACATAATTTGCCTACCGGCAAGATTCGTTTCGGTTGAAGATGCAATAGAAATGGTAAAAGCATTTGTAAATACTCCATTTGAAGGAGGCCGGCATTCAGCCAGGGTAAATAAAATTAGCTGCTAATATAGACCCAGTTTATTTTTTTAAACAATAAGTACTTTCACCACAATTCTCATATTGTTTTGAAAGAAGGGGAGCTTTATCAAATAATGGCTTTATTGATTTACTTTTATCAATAATTACCTCCGGAAGGTCATTTTCAAAATTATCATATGCGGCAATAAGCACCTCATAAAACTCCAGATTGTCGAAATGATTTTTGGCCAAATTCCAATTTAAGTAAGGAGTTGCAAGATTATTATCTCTGTATACGGAAAGATCTTCCCCTAATACAAGAATTTTTTTATTCGAAAAAGTTGATGCTTCTTTGGCTATTAATGCATTCGTTTCGAAATAATTTTTTCCAAAAACGTCATAAAAAATACCCAAATTAAGGATGGGAATGGATAAAATAAATAGGACAAATGCCAGTTCCGAAAGTAATTTTTTACGGATAAGAAGAAAATAATGAGTAATAAAGAAAGTAAATCCGGGAAGACTTAAAATAAGATGGTAAGGGGAGACCTCCATTATAAATACATAGGATAAGACTGAAGCAATCAAATATAAAAACATTAATTGCTGCGTTTTTTGTTGATAGTTAGAAAACCTTGGTGCCACAAATATTTTGCCCATTGCCAAAACTAAAAATAGAACTGGAATTAGCATTACAATCATTTGGTCTTTTATACCAATGTAAATCGTCTTTTCGATTGTCAGGAAAGAAATCAGGTACATATAGTAAAGCTCTTCCAATCCATAATACAAAGAATAGAAAATGAAAACGATTAGGAAAGGGAAGCTAAACCCTAAAATTGTAAGCAAATACTTTCTAAGAGAGGTACTACTATAAAAAAACATCCCAACCATTACAAAAAGCATAAATATGGCATAGGGAAGATAGAACAGGGCAGAAAGGCCAATTAAAAATCCTACGTTATAATACTGATTATCATATAAACCTTTTTCTAATAATTTAAAAAGATAATCCAGGCTTAACAGAATAAACCCTAAGCCAAGAAGAGGTGGTGTAAGTGTAAAGAAATCAAAGAAGATGCAGCATAAAATGGCCAGAACTACCCCCGGAACATATGTTTTCTCGAAATAAACATTATTTTTAATAAGTATCTTACTATAATAATAAGCATAGAAAAGCACCAGTAGAGCACTCATTATTCTATAAGCTATAACAGATTTTCCAAAAAGAAAATGAGCGAAGGCGTAGAAGAGCGCTGAAAGAGGAGCGGTAGTATCCCAAACCTTTTTGTATAATAAGTTTCCATTAGCTATTTTTTCCCCGAGCAACATCCACTTAATTTCCGGGATCATTATTAATTCAGCATTAGTGAAAAAAGATATTCTTATCAGAAGTAAGATTATAAAAACACCAATTAATCGTAAAGGATCGTTTATTCTAAAGAAACTAAGCAAGGATTGAAAATTTATATTGCAATATTAATTTACTAAAATACATTAAGGGGATAAAAGTCTGAAATTTATATAATCTTTGTAAGATGGATAGCAAAAGACAGCAAAAGATTGGACGGTTACTACAAAAAGAAATCAGTTCCATTCTTATCAGTGATACCAAGAGCTTGTTTGATGGGGCTTTTATAACGGTGACTCAGGTAAAAGTCACGAGCGATCTTAGTATTGCGAGGATATATTTAAGTCTTCTAATGACTAGCAATAAAGAAGCTTTATTGGAAAAAATTAAACAAAACACCAAAACCCTACGGCAGTTATTATCTGCCAGAATTAAAAACCAGATGAGGGTAATTCCTGATCTTCAATTTTTTATTGACGATACAGCAGAATATGCCGAGAAAATGAATAATATAATTGCAGGTTTAAACATTCCTCCTGAAAGCAAAGAGGAGGAAAAAGAAGATTAATCTAAAATTTGCATCGTATTTTAAGCATCGTTTTTTTATTAAAATTAACAGTCTAAAGCCAAAAAGGAATTGTGAATTTCCCGTTTTTCGTAGCACGGAGATATTTTTTATCTCAAAAGAAAAGAAATTTTATTAATGTCATTTCAATTATTGCCATGGTAGGAGCCGCTGTTGGAACCGCTGCCCTGGTAATTGTGCTGTCAGTATTCAATGGATTGGAGGGCTTGTTAAGATCACTTTACAGTTCCTTTGATCCCGAAATTAAAATTTCAGCTGAATCAGGAAAATCCTTTGTTGTAGATGACCAGTTTCTCCTGGAACTAAAAAACCTGGACGGGGTACTTTCAATAACAGAAGTAATTGAAGACAATGCCCTGGTAAAATATGCCGATGCACCTACAATAGTTAGACTAAAAGGGGTAAGTGACAATTTTGAATCACAAAGTGATATTAAACAAGTAATAAAAGAGGGCAGTACCCGACTTACTGAAAATGGAATTCAATATGCTGTATTGGGGAATGCCCTGCAACAGATTCTTTCGGTGTCGCTGGACAATGATTTCTATTCGTTGGAGGTATGGTATCCAAAAAAACAAAAAGGCTTAACCATTAATCCTGAAAAGGCCTTTAACAAAGGTTTTTTAAGACCAGGCGGAGTCTTTGCTATCGAACAGGAGTATGACGAAAAATACATGATTGCTCCGTTAAAGTTTGTGGAGAAATTAATGAATTATGAGAACAAAAGAACATCTCTTGAAGTGAGGACGAAGCAGGGATATTCAATTCCTAATGTAATTAAAATTCTAAAGGGAAAATTGGGCGAAGGCTTTAAGGTGGAAGATAGGGATCAGCAACATGAGAGCTTGTATAAAGCAATTAGAATTGAAAAGCTTTTTGGCTTTATTACCTTTTCATTTATTTTGGCAATTGCTTCTTTAAATATTTTCTTTTCTTTGACGATGCTCGGGATTGAAAAGAAAAAGGATATCTCTGTACTTTATGCAATGGGAGCAGACAAGGGCTTGGTTAGGAGGATTTTTTTAATTGAAGGTGCGATGATTTCTTTTACAGGCGCTTTTATCGGCCTTTTATTGGGTTTAATAATATGCTTACTTCAGCAGCAATTCGGTTTTGTGTCTATGGGAATGCAAACTTCTATTGTGCAAGCCTATCCGGTCAAAATTGATTTTATGGACTTTTTATTTACGGGCCTAAGCATAGTTATTATTACCTTATTGGTTTCTTTAAGTCCTGCCCGAACAGCCTCAGGTTTAAATCTTAAAGATCATCTTTGATTTTAAAAATCAGTAAAATGAAAGACTATTCCAACTTCTTTAACAATGTATATGAAGTAGTCAGAAATATCCCAATAGGAAGAGTAACTTCTTATGGTTCAATAGCTAAGTTTTTGGGAGTGGCAAGAAGTGCAAGGATGGTGGGCTGGGCAATGAATCAAGCACATATTTTAGAGGATGTTCCAGCTCATCGGGTGGTAAACCGGAATGGCAGGTTAACCGGAAAAGCGCATTTTGCCGAAATAAACCAAATGCAAAAGTTACTTGAAAAGGAAGGAATAAAAATTGAAAACGACGAAGTGGTTGATTTTGAGAAGCACTTTTGGGACCCCTCTATCGAATTAGGATTCGACTAAAAATAAAAGGAGCGGTTTCAAACGCTCCTTTTATTTTTATAACAAAAATGATTTTAGTTGGCGGCTTTAGCAGGAACTACTTCACCTTTGATAGTTAGTATTTCTTGTCCTTTTTCAGTATTGGCAGTTATGGTAACAGTTTTGTTGAAAGGCCCTGATGCAGCGGCATTAAAAGTAGCTTTTATAATTCCTTCTTTACCTGGTGCAATTGGTGATTTTGTGTATTCAGGTACTGTACAACCACAACTTCCTTGCGCATTTGATATTACTAAAGGCGCATTACCAGAGTTTTTAAATACAAATTCTGCTGTTACAGGTGTACCTTGAGGAATTTTTCCAAAATCATGGCTGGTTGCTTTCCATTCAAATACTGCAGCTTTTGTTTTTTCCGTTTTCAATGCGATAGATTGGCTAATCGCTACTGCAGCAATAATTAATGAAAATACAAGAGTTAGAATTGAGATTCGTTTCATGAAGTTAATATTTATTTTTTCGTTTACTGATTTAACTGATTTTACTATAAAAATATTATTAATTAATTTAAAACCTAATATAACGGACCTTGAAATGTAGCTGACATTTATTTTCTTGATTTAACAATCAACCTGTTATTCAAGTTCAAATTCCTATCACCTCCTAAAAACAGTAAATTCTGACCGAACATTATCTTATTATTAAAATTCCGGTAAGATGACAACGTTTTTAAAGGTTCACTGCTTTTTATGCCTGTATTTTGATCTATTGTAGGCATAATACATCGAGAACAAGGTTTTGCCGCTTTAAAGTTCGCACATCCTATTGAAAATTCTATCCAATTATCTTCATCAAAAGGTACAGAAGTATTTACTACCAGATTTGGACGAAATCTATTCATTGGAATTGGATTTTCTAGTTTTGCATTAAGATCATTTAAAGAACCCTCCCCTATTAATAATAAAGGGAATGCATCGGCAAAACCAACAATCTCGTTGTTGTTTGCATAATTTTTATCCACATACCTTAAATTACTATCCGGCATATAGACCAATCTGATAGAAGTATTTAAATAACTGGAAAAATAATTATTTGCATCTTTACTTACTTCCAGGGCACTACATGTAGATTCCCATACCGTGACCTTGCTTTCAATTTTTGTAGTTTCATTAAGACCAACTTTTAAAGATCCGTGATCCTTATTAAAGACCTCCAGGTGATCTTCATGGAGGGCCACCTTTAACAAAGCAAGCTGGGCCCATTTCCTTTGAGTGATAAATGTATTTTCTTTATCAACCAGCATCCATCTTCTATCATGTTGTATTCCCCTGTCTCCGATAACGCCAGTTTTAAGAGAAATACCACCAAGTGATTTTATTGGGTAAATGTTTATTTCTGTCAAGGTCAATTCCTCCAATTTATTATGGATTAAAAGTTCAAAGTAAAGTTATTACTGATTTGTTAAAGATCTTTTTGTTTTTAATTTAAATTAATGAACAATAGGGAATTAGAAAATTTTTAAGGGAACAATCCTAAAACTCAAAAAATGGACTTTGTATTGGATTATTCAATAAAAAAATTAAATGGAATTTGGGTAAAAAAAAATGGAATAAGCGTGATGTATTCCTAAAAAATAGTTAAAAAAAGTAGAAAAAAGCTTAAAAAATCAAAAAAATGCCTTGAAACCCAGAAAAATTAAGGGTTTATTTTGCATTAAGAATTTAAAATATTTAATATTAACGGCTAAAACACAAACCAATGAATAAAGCAGAATTAATAGATGCGATTGCAGCTGAATCAAAACTGACAAAAGCAGACGCACAGAGAGCATTAGATGCTTTCTTATCAGTAACAGGTCAAGCCTTGAAAAAAGGTGACAAATTAACCCTTGTAGGGTTTGGAACTTTCAGTGTAGCACAACGTGCTGAAAGAACAGGAAGAAATCCACAAACTGGTAAGGAATTAAAAATTGCAGCTAAGAAAGTTGTTAAATTTAAAGCCGGAGCAGATTTAGCTGGCAAAGTTGGTGCTTAGTATAAGCTAAATAACTTAAGCTTGACCAGTACAAAAACGAGGCATCCGCCTCGTTTTTATTTTGAGAGCAATTATTGCTGCTCAAGGAGGTTCATTAGATATTGTCCATAGCCGCTTTTAAGCAGGGGTTGAGCAACTTCTTTCAATTGAGCCGAATTTATGAATTTCATTCGATAGGCAACTTCTTCAATACAGCCAATTTTAAGCCCTTGTCTTTCTTCAATGACTCTTACAAACTCTCCTGCTTGCATTAGAGAGTTAAAAGTACCTGTATCGAGCCACGCAGTTCCCCGGCTTAAAATACCCACTTTTAATTTTCCTCTTTTTAAATATTCTTTATTTATATCAGTAATTTCATATTCACCCCTCTTACTTGGCTTCAGATTTTTGGCGATGTCGATTACTTCATTGTCATAAAAGTATAACCCAGGTACGGCATAATTAGATTTTGGCTTTGAAGGTTTCTCTTCAATGCTCAAGGCTTTGTTATTTTCGTCAAAATCAACTACACCATATCTTTCGGGATCATTTACGTGGTAAGCGAAAACTACTCCTCCTTCAGGATTATTGTTTACTTTGAGCAATTCAATTAATCCCGATCCATAAAAGATATTATCTCCCAAAATCAACGCTACCTTTTCTTTTCCAACAAACTTTTCCCCAATAACAAAGGCCTGTGCAAGTCCATTGGGAACTTCCTGTACTTCATAGGTAAATTCACATCCAAGGTTCTTGCCATCTCCCAGAAGCTTTTTAAATAAAGGAAGATCATGAGGCGTCGAAATAATTAAAACCTCTCTTATTCCTGCCATCATTAAAATAGAAAGCGGATAATAAATCATCGGTTTATCATAAACCGGCATTAATTGTTTGCTGATTGCCAATGTAAGAGGATGAAGCCTTGTGCCGGATCCTCCTGCCAAAATGATTCCCTTCATAATTCTATTTTCTTTTATTTATAAAGTCAATGTTATTTATAAACCAATCGTAAGTTATTTTCAATCCCTCTTCAATTTTAATGGCTGGATTATATCCTAAGTACTTATTGGCTAAAGATACATCTGCGAGGCTTTGACGAATGTCGCCCTTTCTGTCGGGGCCATAAATTGGTTCAAGAGAACTATTGGCGAGTGTTCTTAATTCTGAATATAACTTATTTAAACTTGTAGTTTCTCCGACAGCAACATTGTATACTTTGTTAAGCGATTCTTCAGGGGAGAATAATGCTTTTATATTGGCCTCTACAGCATTTTGAACAAAAGTAAAATCACGTATCTGTTCTCCGTCACCATTAATTACCGGCGGCCTGTTTTCTACCAAGGCATCGATAAACAAAGGTATGACTGCAGCATAAGCGCCTTTAGGATCCTGCCTTGGTCCAAAGACATTAAAATATCTTAGACCAATGGTATTCAATCCATAAGTTCTGTTAAAAACATCGGCATACAATTCATTCACATACTTTGTAACAGCATAAGGAGATAATGGCCTTCCGATTACTTCTTCCTTTTTAGGCAATGTTTTGCTGTCCCCATAAGTAGAAGAGGAAGCAGCATAAATGAATCTTTTTACGCCGGCATTTCTTGAAGCGACAAGCATGTTCAGGAAACCGGAAACATTTACATCATTGGTAGTTATTGGATCGGCGACACTTCTGGGAACCGAGCCTAAGGCAGCTTCGTGTAGAACAAAATCTATATTAGTACAAGCTTTTTCACAGGCTTCCAAATCCCTTATGTCTCCGTTTTCATATTCTAATGCAGCATTAGAAATGAAAGGCTCAATATTTTTGTAATAGCCGTTGGAGAGATTATCTAAAACACGTACTTTTTTAGCATTATGCTTTAATAAGTATTCGACTAGGTGAGAGCCAATAAAACCTGCACCACCTGTTATTAAAATAGAATATTTTGATAGGTCTTCTTTATGGAAGGGAGTGTTATACATGTCTTATTGTTGGTACTGTTTATCGTAATATTTTTGGTAATCGCCGGAAGTTACATTCAAAAGCCATTCAGTATTTTGAATATACCAGTCGACAGTTTTTTCTAATCCTTCCTCAAATTGAAGAGAAGGTTTCCAGCCTAATTCCTTCATGATTTTTGTTGCATCAATGGCATATCGGAGATCATGTCCGGCTCTATCTTTTACATAAGTTATCAATTGTTCAGATTCTCCTTCTGTTCTGCCAAGCTTTTTATCCATGATTCCGCAAAGGAGCTTTATAAGGTCAAGATTTTTCCATTCATTGAAACCTCCGATGTTATAAGTTTCGCCCGTTTTTCCTTTGTGATAAATTAAATCAATGGCTCGGGCATGATCAATCACATAAAGCCAATCCCTTACATTTTCCCCTTTTCCATAAACGGGAAGCGGTTTTTTATTGGTTATGTTATTAATGAATAATGGAATGAGCTTTTCAGGGAATTGATTTGGACCATAATTGTTGGAACAATTTGAAATAACTGTTCTTAAACCGTAAGTATTGGCATATGCTCTTACAAAATGGTCAGAACCAGCTTTTGATGCAGAATAAGGAGATTGGGGATCATAAGAAGTTGTTTCCAGAAAAAATTCATTTTCATTATGAAGTGACCCGTAAACTTCATCTGTAGAAACATGATAAAACAAGTGTTTATCCAATTCGTTTTTCCAGGTATTTTTAGCTGCATTCAAGAGGTTAACCGTACCAACGATGTTCGTATAGATAAAATCCATTGGATTGGTAATAGACCTATCTACGTGCGATTCTGCTGCTAAATGAATTACACCTTCAAAATTATTTTCCGAGAAAAGTTTATTTATAAAATTAGGATCGCCAATATCTCCTTTTATAAAAGTATAATTAGGTTTATTTTCAATATCCTGGAGGTTTGCAAGATTGCCCGCATAGGTTAATTTATCAAGGTTTACTATTTGATAATCAAGATAATTATTAACAAACAGACGAACCACGTGTGATCCAATGAAACCCGCCCCTCCCGTAATTAATATTTTTTTCATATTTATATAATTTGGCTTATTAAAAAAATAATAAGCCGAAGTACAACCTGATATTTATTTCTTTAGCTTTTGTTGCCAGTTCCAGGCATCTTTTAATCCTTGAGCAAGGCTAAGCTCTGTTTTCCACTTTAATTTTTGATTTGCCTTTTCAGTTGAAGCATAGACTTTTTCCACGTCCCCTTCTCTTCTTGGCCCGATAAAATAGTTAAGTTTTAAATTATTTACTTCTTCAAAAGTTTTAATTACCTCCAGTACAGTATTTCCATTACCGGTTCCTAAATTAAAAACATCGTAATAGTTTTCATTAGCCGTGGATAAAAGGTCCAATGCTTTTACATGAGCCTTAGCCAGGTCAACTACGTGAATATAATCCCTGACACAAGTTCCGTCAGTTGTATCATAATCATTCCCAAATACCGTTATTTTTTCTCTCCATCCCGCTGCTGTTTGTGTAACAAAAGGAATCAGATTGTTAGGTACACCCAAAGGTAATTCACCTATTAAAGCTGTAGGGTGGGCGCCAATCGGATTAAAGTATCTAAGTGAGATCACTTTAGCAGAAACTCCCGATTTAATAAAATCCTTTAAAACATCCTCGCAAATTTGTTTGGTATTACCATAAGGAGATTGAGCTGGTTTTATAGGAGATTGTTCAGTAACGGGTAAATTATCTGGTTCGCCATAAACAGTGCAAGAAGAGGAAAATACAAAATTGCTGACTTTATACTTTTGCATCACTTCTAAAAGAGCAACAGTAGAACCTACATTGTTGGAATAATATTTTAACGGTTGTTGAACCGATTCTCCAACAGCTTTATATGCAGCAAAGTGGATGACTCCAATTATATCTTCTTCCTCAGAAAATAATTTTTCCAATTGTTCTTTGTTATTGCAATCCAGCTTAAAATATTTTACCGGGGTTTGGATAATTTTTTCAATTCCTTCTATTACTGATTCGGATGAATTGGAGAAATTATCAATTATTATCGGTGTATAACCGCTGTTATGAAGTTCGACTACAGTATGAGAACCGATGAATCCTGCCCCACCAGTAACAATGATTTTTTTATTTGGCATTATAGACTTTAAGTTTTGTTTAATCTGAAGCGATTTACGAACGATTATTTTTCAAATTAAATTTTGAGAAGCTCTATTTCTTTTCGAGAAACATTATTTAGAGACTCCAGTATTCCAATTCTTTGATTTTACCTCTGAACATTCCTTTTAAGTCGATTACAATGGCTTTATCTGAGGAGATTTCTTTTAAATAATTTTCATTAAGACTTCTATATTGGTCATGGCAAACAGCCAGAATGATGGCATCATAATCTTTTTCAATGGTGGAGGAAAGCGAAAGGCCATATTCATGCTCGAATTCTTCCGGTGAAGCTTTAGGATCCACAAGTGTTACATTCAAGCTGAAGTCCATAAGTTCTTTAACAAGATCTGCTACCTTGGAATTTCGAATGTCCTCTACATTTTCTTTGAAAGTAGCTCCCATCACCAAAACCCTAGACTTAGAAATGTCTTTTCCTTTTTTAACCAACAACTGCACAGTCTTTTTGGCTACATAGGCACCCATTTCATCATTAGTATATCGACCGCTAAGAATAATTTTAGGATCAAAGCCTAATGCTTTTGCCTTATATGTTAAATAATAAGGATCCACGCCTATGCAATGGCCACCCACCAATCCAGGGCTAAATTTTAGAAAATTCCATTTCGTTCCCGCCGCTTCCAGTACTTCATAAGTATTGATATTCATTTTATCAAAAATCATAGAAAGCTCATTCATGAGAGCAATATTAAGGTCTCTTTGAGTGTTCTCTATAATTTTTGCTGCTTCAGCAACTTTTATGCTTGAAGCTTTGTGTACACCAGCCTCAACTACTATTTCATAAATTTTTGCTATGTTTTCCAAAGATTCTTTATCACATCCCGAAACCACCTTGGTAATTTTAGCAAGGGTATGTTCTTTGTCTCCGGGATTAATTCTTTCAGGAGAATAACCTACTTTAAAATCTGATGGAAATTTTAATCCGGATTCCTGTTCGAGAATTGGTATACAATCTTCTTCGGTACAACCTGGGTAAACAGTAGATTCAAAAACTACATAATCCCCTTTTTTAAGGACTTTTCCAACAGTGCGACTGGCTGATAAAAGTGGTTTTAGATCCGGCAAAGTGTGAACATCTATTGGAGTCGGAACAGCAACAATATAAAAATTAGCCTTGCGAAGGTCATCCAAATTGGAAGTAAATAATATGTCTGTATTTTCAAAAGCCTGAGTTTCTAATTCGCCGCTTGGATCAACACGTCTTTTCATCATCTCCACTCTTTGTGCATTAATGTCGAAACCGATGACTTTTACTTTTTTTGCGAATTCTAATGCAATTGGTAATCCCACATACCCAAGACCAATAACGGCAAGAGTTTTTCTTTTTTCAATTATTTCCTGATAAATCACTTTTGTAATGCTTTTTTAAAATATTCGTACGTTATTTTTAATCCTTCGGACCTTGAAACTTTTGGTTCCCAACCTAATATTTCTTTTGCTTTTGTAATGTCCGGTTTTCTTTGCTTAGGGTCGTCTTTGGGAAGTGGACAATACACAATTTTTTGCTTTGTACCTGTCAAATTTATTATTTCTTCAGCAAATTCTTTAAGAGAAATTTCTACTGGGTTGCCAATATTTACAGGAAAAACATAGTCACTCAAAAGCAATCTGTAAATACCTTCAATTAAGTCATCAACATAACAAAAAGACCTGGTTTGCGAACCATCACCAAACACAGTCAGGTCTTCACCTTTAAGTGCTTGACTCATAAATGCCGGAAGCGCTCTTCCATCATCCAGTCTCATCCTTGGGCCATAAGTATTGAATATTCTCACTATTCTGGTTTCAAGATTATGATAGGTATGATAAGCCATTGTCATAGCTTCCTGAAATCTTTTGGCTTCATCATAAACACCTCTCGGACCTATAGGGTTTACATTTCCCCAATAATCTTCTTTTTGCGGATGAACTAAGGGATCTCCATAGACTTCAGAAGTAGAAGCGATGAGCATTCGGGCACCTTTTGATTTTGCCAGCCCTAAAAGATTGTGAGTTCCCAATGAACCAACTTTTAAAGTCTGAATAGGGATTTTAAGGTAATCAATCGGGCTTGCAGGGGAGGCAAAGTGGAGAATATAATCCAGCTTTCCGGGAACATGGACAAATTTAGAGACATCGTGGTTGTAAAACTCGAATTCCTTTAGTTTAAAAAGATGCTCGATGTTTTTTAAGGAACCGGTAATCAGGTTATCCATTGCCATTACATGATAGCCTTCATTTATAAATCTATCACATAAGTGCGATCCCAGGAATCCTGCTCCTCCTGTTATAAGTATTCTCTTTTTCTCCATGATTATGAAATAAGATAATGTTGATTCTTAGCCCTGCCGATACTATAATATTTATACCCTAACTCAATCATTTGTTCAGGTTCAAATAAATTTCGGCCATCAAGAATCAGTTTGTTTGTTAAAAGTCGTGATATTTTTTCAAAATCCGGTGTCCTGAATATTGGCCATTCTGTGAATATCATTAAAGCATCTGCCCCTTCCAAAGCTTCATATTGGTTAGAGGTAAATCTTACTTTGTCCCCGAATATTTTTTTAACATTTTCAATAGCTTCAGGATCATAAGCTTTTACAGAACATCCTTGTTCCAATAGATACTTAATATTTTCCAAAGCCGGCGCTTCTCTTATATCATCCGTGTTTGGTTTAAAGGCCAAACCCCAAATGGCTACTGTTTTTCCTTTTAGCTCTCCTTTAAATTCTTCTTTTAACTTTGGTAGAAGTTTTTTCTTTTGATCTTCATTTACTTCCATTACTGATTTTAGAATTCTAAAATCATAATTAAAGTC
This sequence comes from Cytophagales bacterium, assembly GCA_035628645.1. GTDB lineage: Bacteria > Bacteroidota > Bacteroidia > Cytophagales > Cyclobacteriaceae > DASPJL01. Next base: position 80,490 of record DASPJL010000105.1, read on the forward strand.
TTTAGAGGTCTTCTCTAAAGCCTGAACATCCTTAGGAAAGCAACTTCCTCCATACCCTATTCCTGCAAATAAAAATCGCTTACCAATTCTGCTATCGGTTCCTATACCTATTCTCACAGAATCCACATTTCCGCCAACCTCTTCACAAAGGTTAGCTATTTCATTCATGAAGGTTATTTTTGTGGCAAGGAATGCATTGGCTGCATATTTTGTGATTTCAGCAGATCTTTCATCCATGTATATAATAGGATTTCCCTGTCTTACAAAAGGATTATATAATCTGTCCATGACTTTTCTGGCTTCTGGTGAGCTTGTTCCTACCACAATTCTGTCCGGCTTCATGAAGTCTTCTACAGCTACTCCTTCTCTTAAAAATTCAGGGTTTGAAACTACATCAAAAGCAACTGTCGCTTTTTCTGCGATTTTGGCCCTTACTTTTTCAGATGTTCCTACTGGTACTGTACTCTTATCTACAATTACAGTATACTGCTTTAAGAGCGGACCCAGATCCTCAGCTACTTTTAATATATATTTCAAATCTGCCGAGCCATCTTCACCCGGAGGTGTGGGAAGGGCAAGAAAAATAATTTGTGCGCCTTCTATGCCCTCCTTAAGATTTGTCGTGAAGCTCAATCTTCCTTCTTCTATGTTTCTGTGAAAGATTGCTTCAAGACCAGGTTCGTATATTGTTAATTTTCCTGATTTTAATTTGTTAACCTTTTCATGGTCAATATCTACACAGCAAACATTGTTTCCTGTTTCTGCAAAGCAAGTTCCCGATACAAGTCCTACATAGCCTGTACCAACTACAGCAAGTTTCATCTATTGTTTATGAGTTTAATGGTTATATAATAATTGCTCTCCCTAAGACGAATATCTTTCATAAATGTACAATGTTTAGCAGAGCTTGAAATTTTTTTTGTCTAAATAAAATAATAAAGAGTGGCAAAAATAAAATGAAGCATTGAATAATACTAATCTTCTTAAAAACAATGATTTTGTGAAAACTTTAAGTATAATTATAAATAAACTTAAATTTATCATAAGTTGAAAGCTTAGATTGATATAAATACTATGGAAAGCATGGACTTTAGCCCTACAGAGAATCAAAAGATGATTGCTGAAATGATTAGAGGGTTTGGGAAAAAACAGCTTGGACCTAATGTTATGGAATGGGATGAAAAACAAGAGGCGCCGATTGAAGTTTTTAAGAAGATGGGTGACCTTGGATTGATGGGGGTGTTGATCCCGGAAACATATAAAGGCGCAGGCTTCGGATACTTGGAATATGTCACGGCAATTGTTGAGCTGGCGAAAATTGATCCGTCGATAGCATTGTCAATGGCAGCACATAATTCACTTTGCTCTGGGCATATTTTGCAATTTGGAAATGAAGATCAAAAGAAAAAGTGGCTTCCAAAACTTGCCACTTGTGAATGGCTTGGCTCTTGGGGGCTTACAGAACCTAACACCGGCTCAGACGCAGCCAATATGAAAACCGTCGCTGTTGAGGCTGGAGATAGCTATATTTTAAATGGAAGTAAAAATTTTATAACAAACGGCAAATCGGCAAGTGTTGCCGTAGTGATTGCACGAACTGGAAAAGTGGGGGATTCTCATGGAATGACGGCTTTTGTAATTGAATATGGAACGCCGGGGTTTTCCTCAGGAAGAAAAGAAAATAAGTTGGGAATGAGGGCTTCGGAAACGACTGAGCTTATTTTTGCTGATTGCAAGGTTCCTAAGGAAAATATTCTTGGCAAGGTGGGTGAGGGATTTATTCAGTCTTTGAAAGTGCTGGATGGAGGAAGAATTTCCATTGCTGCTCTGGGTTTAGGTATTGCTCAAGGCGCTTTTGAAGCTGCTTTAGCCTATTCAAAGGAAAGAAAACAATTCAATAAATTGATATCTGAATTTCAGGGAATATCTTTTAAATTGGCAGACATGGCTACAGAAATTGAAGCGGCTAAGCTGTTAACTTATAATGCTGCCTTCCTAAAAAATAAAGGCATGAATGTGGGAAAGGAATCCTCGATGGCTAAATATTATACCTCTGAAGTAGCCGTCAGGGTTGCAAATGAAGCTGTCCAGATATTTGGCGGTTATGGTTTTATAAAAGATTATCCTGCGGAAAAGTTTTACAGGGATGCCAAGCTATGCACGATTGGAGAAGGAACATCTGAAATACAAAAGCTTGTAATTTCACGTGCAATTTTAAAATAAAAAATTATAATGTAACCCTTGATTTTCAAGTTCGTTCCATTATCTTTGCAAGCTAATTTTTAGAAAAATAGAAAATTTAGAAAATGATAATAGTAAACGTAAAAGAAAACGAATCAATAGATAAAGCCTTAAAAAGATTTAAGAAGAAATTCGAAAAAACAGGGGTTTTAAAAGAATTAAGATCTAGAACTTATTTTGAAAAACCATCTATAACTAGAAGAACAACTGTTTTGAAAGCTGCATACAAACAAAACATGTACGCAAAAGACAACTATTAAACTTTTATTTTTATTTTTGATTCAGTAAGTTAGTATTATGAAGAAAACGGAATAGTTTCTTCTCTAAAAAAAGAAGTTATTCCGTTTTTGTTTCTTCAGTATTGTTGAATTTTCTTCATAATGCATGCTTGACTCTTTCATTTCTTATCTTAATTTCGAGCGTAGGAGCAGTCCGCATACCATTCTCGCCTATCAACAGGACCTAGCCCAGTTTCAAGCTTTTTTAATAAACACATTTAATGGATTAACCACACAATCTGCTGAATATTCTCATATTCGGTCATGGATTGTTTCTTTGGTTGAGGTTGAAAATTCTTCAAGGACAATCAATAGAAAGATTGCGTCATTAAGAGCTTATTATAAGTTTTTATTAAAAAAAGAGGCCATCTCAAAAGACCCTACAACAAAAGTCACCGTTTTAAAGGTAAAAAAGCGACTTCCTCAATTCGTTGAAGAAGCAGACATTATTGACCTATTGGAAAAAGAAGAGACAGATGGTTCGCAATTTATTATTCTTAGAAATAGGCTTATCATAGAATTGTTTTATGGAACGGGTATGAGGCTTTCGGAATTAATAGGAATAAAGAATGAGAGTATTTCTCTTTTTGAATCCGTCATAAAGGTGTTGGGGAAACGAAATAAAGAAAGGGTTATTCCAATAAATAAATCACTTTTTAGTTTAATAAAGGAGTATATAGAAATACGTAGAAAAGAATTTCCGGCAGTTGAGCATGATTCTTTTCTGCTAACGGCAATAGGTGCTCCGGTCTATCCTAAATTGGTTTACAGGGTTGTAAAAAATAAATTAAGCATGATTTCTAATCTTGATAAAAGAAGCCCGCATATTTTAAGGCATACTTTTGCTACTCATTTATTGGAAAAAGGAGCAGACTTAAATGCAATTAAGGACCTGTTGGGGCACTCCAGTTTAGCAGCAACGCAGATTTACACGCATAATTCAATAGAAAAACTTAAGGCCATATTTAATCAGGCTCATCCAAAAGCATAGTTTAATTTTTAACCATAAATTACGAAAATTATGAAACTACAAATGCACTCTATTCACTTTGATGCCGACAAAAAGCTGTTGGATTTTGTACAAAAGAAGATTAGTAAATTAGAGACATTTTACGATAGGATCGTAGATGGGCAAGTCATTCTTAAGTTGGATAAGAATGAAGAAAAGGAAAATAAGGTGGTAGAAATTAAACTATTTTTGCCGGGAAACATGCTTTTTGGCAAAGAACAATCGAAGAGTTTCGAAGCGGCAGCCGATCTTCTTGTCGAATCAATGAAAAAGCAATTGACCAAGCATAAACAAAAACAAGTAGCATACTAAAGGTTATTCTTAATAAGACTTACAGGAAAAAGGTATGATTTATTCATACCTTTTTTTGAGATTTACTTGCAAAAAAATAGCTCAGAAACGCTGAGCCATTTAAGTAAAAATGATTTTAATGTAGAATTAACTTATTACCAACTTCATTCCGGGTTTGATGTTGTTGGTTTTAAGATTATTTAATTTCTTAATTTGCTCTATTGTCAGGCCTTCATATTGCTGTGATATTCTCCACAAAGTATCTCCTGGTTGAACGATATAGTATTTGGTGGAACTTGATTTTGTTTTAGGCACTGTTTTCTGAGCAACACTGGAGGAATTTGAAGTGCTTGAATTTACTTTGTAGTTCTTATATAAGACCAACCTTTGTCCGCTCTTAATCAAGCTTCCGTTAATTTTATTCCATCTCCTTAATTCAGAGATAGTAACATGATGTTTTTCTGCAATTTTTCCTAATGATTCACCTCTTCTTACAGTATGGTACACTTTCTTTTTAACTACAGTAGAAGTGTTTTCTTCCTCATCAAGACCGGCCAGCAATGTGGTGGGGGAATTTGTTTTAGAGGCAGAGTCAAAAATTGCCACTCTGTTTTCCACAAAATAATCCTTTCTATCCATGGGGATTTTTAGAATGTAGTTTTTGGCAAGATCTGGAATAGCATTTCTTTTCAACTCTGGATTAAGTTTCTGAATATCTTCCAAACAAATATTTGAAAGATTGGAAAATACTTCCAGGTCCATATAATTGTTTACCAGTATAGTATCAGTTTCCATTGGATAATCGAGATTCGGATGGTCCAGGTTATGTTCCTGTGCATAATTCATTACATACATCAGGGCGATAAATTGAGGGACATAAGCCCTCGTTTCTCTTGGAAGTTTATTATAAATAGACCAGAAGCCATCTTTATAACCCGACCTTCTGATGGCTCTTCTTAAATTTCCCGGTCCGCAGTTATAGGAAGCCAATGCCAATTCCCAGTCATTAAACATCCTATAAAGTTCGGTTAAATATTTGCAAGCGGCTTCTGTGGATTTGTTAGGATCCATTTTTTCATCTATGAAAGGATCATAATCTAATCCGTAGTATTTACCGGTTCTGGGCATAAATTGCCATAATCCTATAGCTCCAACCCTTGAACCAGCTTTAGGGTTAAGACCTGACTCTACTACGGCTAAATACTTTAATTCATCAGGTAAGCCATGTTTGGCAAGCACTTTCTCAAACATCGGGAAATATAGGTTTTTCCTTTGGATCATCAACCTTGTATAATCACGATTTCTTACTGCAAAATAATGTATAAATGCCGCTACCTTATCATTATAGGTGAGTTTAATTGAGGATTCAATCTTCTTCAGGCGCTCCTTAACCTCTTCTTCGGTATATTCCGGAATATAATCAAGCTGGGTAGTGATTTCTATTACCTGGGGGACTTCAATAACCTCTTCAGGTGTTTGCTCGTCTGATTCTTGTGAAAAAACTGGCGCATTCCACATAAAACATAGACATAGGAATACAAAAGAAGTAATGGTTTTGGTACTTCGCATAGCTTAAAAATTTACCTAAATTACGAATTTATTAGCTTTTTTCAAGAACAAATTTTGCGAAAGAAAGCAATTTCTGTTCCTCGAAATGTTTTGCCATAATTTGAAAGCCAATTGGTAGTCCTTTGCTATCTTTTCCATTAGGGACAGATATGGCAGGGATACCTACTACATTGGCCTGAACTGTAAATAGATCAGCCAGATACATCTCCAAAGCATTGTCTAAATGCTCACCTAATTTAAAGGCTGTAGTGGGGGTTGTAGGAAGTACTATAAAGTCGAAATTTGCAAAAATCTGGTCCGTCCAGTCTTTTATTATCCTTCTTACCTTCTGGGCCTTGGTGTAATATGCATCAAAGTAATCAGCACTGAGAACAAATGTTCCAAGCATAATTCTTCTTTGTACTTCCTCTCCAAAGGCTTCTGAACGGGATTTTTTATACATTGTTTCAAGCGTAGTTCCTGATGGACTTCTGAATCCATACTTTACACCATCATATCGGCTTAGATTAGAACTCGCTTCTGCAGTAGTTAGTATATAATAGGTGGGTAAAATATATTCTAAAAATGGAAATTCTATTTCGGTAACCTCATGCCCTGATTCCTTGAGGAAGTTTATTTTTTCAAGTGTTTTGTTCTTTATTTCAACATTTAAACCCTCTCCTTCCAATGTGTCTTTTATATAGGCCACTTTAGCTTTTTTATTGTAATCAAGATTGGATGAATATTGGGGTACAGGCTTATGAGAGACCGTGCTGTCGAAATTATCTGCTCCGGAAAGTATTTCTAATAGCAATGCACTGTCTTCAATACTATTGGTTACTGTGCCGATGCAATCAAAGGAGGAAGAATAGGCTACTAATCCATACCTGGAAATTCTGGAATAAGTAGGTTTTAAACCTATCACTCCACAGAAGGCAGCGGGTTGTCTTACTGACCCTCCTGTATCACTTCCAATGGAAGCCATACATAAATCGGCCTGTACTGCTACGGCCGACCCTCCGGACGATCCGCCAGGAACTCTGGTATTGTCTATTTCATTTAAAACAGCGCCAAACGCAGAATTTTCATTCGAAGATCCCATAGCAAATTCATCACAATTTTGCCTTCCGATAATTATGGCATCTTCATCAATGAGTTTTTGAATGGCTGTTCCGGTGAACTGAGAAACAAAGCCTTGAAGAATTTTGCTCGAACATTGAAGCGGATGATCCTTCAGGCACAACACATCTTTTATACCAATGATCATTCCGGCAAGCTTTCCAGCTTTCCCTTCTTTGATCTTGAGGTCTACCTCATCTGCTTTTTTAAGTGCTTCTTGTTCGTATACTTCCAGGAATACGTTAAGGTGGGCTTTATTTTTAATATTGGAAAGATAATGATTTACCAGTTGCCTGCAATTCAGTTCTTCATTATCAATTTTTTTTCTTATTTCAAATAAGGATTTAAAAGGCTTCAAGTCTATTGCTTTTTGTCGTCTTTAACGCCTTCTTCAAGTTCATTTTTTATGTTGCTAGTAGCATCTTTGAACTCTCTGATTCCTTTACCAAGGCCTCTTGCTAATTCGGGGATCTTTTTAGCTCCAAATAAAATCAGGAATACCACTAGGATGAGAAATACTTCCCAACCGCCTATGCCTGCGAAACCAAGAATTGAAATTGTGGAGTTAACCATAGTTATAAATTTTTAAGTTGTAAAATTAAATTAAAACCTTTTCAATATAAAACTTCAACATTAAAAATTAGAAATTGGTGCAAAAAAAAGCTAGGCAAAGCAAAAGTAGATGAAGAAGAAAGGATGTATTTCATTTTTTATCGAATAACCATACTTCAGGGTTTAATTTTACCATGTTCTTCCAAATCTCAAAATGAACTTCAGAGATACCGTCATTATCTGTTAGTACCTCGCCTATTACCTGCTTTGTTTTAATTTTTTGTTCTGGCTCAACGGACACTTTGCTTAGTTTAGAATAGACTGTAAAATATTCTCCATGCTTTATCATTATGGTATTGCCAAATCCCGGGATAAATCCTACATACTCTACAATTCCGTCAAAAATAGACCTTACCTCCTCTCCTTTATTTGTTTGAATATCAATTCCGGAATTGTCAATTTTTACGCCTTTTAGGACAGCGTGTTCCTGAACACCAAATTTTTGAGAAACGAAGCCGGACGCCACCGGCCAGAAGAACTTGGATTTATTCCCTTCAAAAGAACTTGATAATAATTCTGTTTCGGGGGTCAGCGTTACCTTATTGGACGCGGTTCCTTTCGAAGTTTTCTTTATTTCGGATTCTATTACACTGGCGATGAGTTTTTCAAGTTTTTTAATTATCTCTTTTCTTTCCTCTATTTCCTTGTTTAATTCACTCTCTTTAGAGCTTAGCTCTGCTATTAATTTATTTTTTTCTTCCGTTAGGCTTTTAAGTGAGGAATTCTGTTTTCTTTGAGTGGCTAGTAACAAGTCCTTTTCCTGCTTTTTATTTTTCAGTCTTTCTTTCTCGGCCAGCAAGGTTTCCTGTACTTTTTCAATTTGCTCTACCTGTTCTTTTCTTTCGGATGAATATTGACTTAAGTAATTATATCGCTTAAATAATTGATTAAATGTCTGGGCAGAAAATATAAAGTAAAGCGCGTTATAGTTGTTATGGAATTTTGAGGCCGTATAAACCATTAAAGCATATTCTTTCTTCAAGTTTTCAAGATCTTTTTGCATTGCCTCAGCAATCATTTCAATCTCATCCATTTCACCACTTAACATATCAATTTCTTTACTGATGCTGCTAATGAGTTTCTCCGTTCCTGAAATTTGTTGTTTTAAAGCAGTTAATTGACCAATAGAAGCACGCTTCCTGGTTTTTGTCTGCTTAAGTATTCTATTCGTTTCGGTAATTTTTTTTAAGTTCTCCTTCTTTTCCCTTTCCAGTTGAGATTTTGATTTTTGTCCTGAGGCGTAAAATGAAAGGAATAATAAGAGGAATAGTACGGAATATACCTTCATGAACCGATTAAAAAAGAGGATTAGTTTTAGAAATTTTAGCAAAACTATTCGATACGTTCATATTTTGCGGGAATATTAAATGGAAATTTAAGCCCTTTTTCCAAAAACTCAGTTTTTTGATGATCAATGTTTATTGTCACCGTATATTTTTTGTTTTGATAAGTATAATCCAAGTCCATTGATATTGAATTTGGAATATTTTTCCCTTCTTCGCTTATGCTGTTATTCCCATAAACTACTACAAATTGATTGGAGGTGCCAGGTTCAGAAATCTCGACCCTTTCCAGCTTTGCTGTGCTTTGATTTATATAACTTTCAACCAGACTATTTTTTATTTTCTGAGTTAGTACAAAGACGTTGACCTCTTTTACTACACGGTCAGAATCACTAAGTTCCTTTACCTGATTTCCTAAAATCAAATCCTGGATAAGGTTAAACGTGATGTTAAAGTTATACTTTTCGCTTAGCGTTGCAAAATCATAAGATACATACCTTTTCTTGATTTTATCCACAATCACTATAGAGTCAGGCGTTATTATGGCCCTCATAGCTTCAATGCCTAATCCCGGCGTTATGTTAATCCATAAGATGCTATCTTTTTTCATTCTCAGGTTTGCTGTCGCTGAGATATTCTCATCATTATCTTGATAATTAAAATTGGATTTACTGGTAAAGTATAAAAAGTCGGTATTATTGATAGTAAAATCTGAAGTTGAATTTACCGCATTTACTGAAGAAGTTTGGGGGATATTTTTTCTTTTGCAACCTATAACCAATAATAATAATATGGGAAGGACTTTAATCAGTGCTTTATTCATATAAAGTTTTTTCAGAGATTTTTTTATTGATTAATTCAGAAGTTTCTCCTGCTTCTTTGGCTTTTATCCAGTTTTCCAGCGCCTTAGCTTTTTCACCGATTTTAAAAAGGACATCTCCATAATGCTCTAAAATAGCGCCATTTGTAGGAGATAATTTTACTGCCTTTTCCAATAATTTATGAGCTTGGCTATAATCTTTCAGCATATACAACACCCATGCGTGAGTATCCAGGTAAGTGGCGTTTTCCGGGTGGGCCTTGATTAATTTTGAGGAAAGATCTTTAGCTAACTCTAATTTTTCTTTTCGTAAAGAAAGAAAATAGCTGTAGTTATTAATTACATGTTCTTCATTCGGATTGTTTTTAAGGACTTCCTCGTAGGCTGCATCCGATTTCTTATATTCTTTAAGGTTATTATAAGCATCTCCCAAAATGGTATTAATCTGGTTGGTTAAGCCTTGGTTAGTCAGAGATAAAGCTTTGGCTTGTTCAAGAATTTCCGTGCTTCTTTTATAATTTTTCTTCATAAAATAGCCTACTCCGCTAAAATACCAGAACTCAGGTTGGTTGGGGAATAACTCTAGAGCTTTATCCGAATATACAAGTGCACTGTCTATCCTGTTTAAATCAAAATTTAGAGAGACGAGCCACTGCCAGACGTTGAAGTTGGATTCGTCCAGCCGGCTTGCTTTGGCATAATAGCTTAGCGCCTCTTCCTTTTTGTTATCGTTTCTCAATAAATCGCCATAGAGAGTGTAAGCGGTAGGATCATCAGGATGTGTTTTTAAAAATGATTCACCTAATTTCATTGCGGTGGCTTTAGCTTTTGGGTCAGGGAACCGTCCGATAAAATCTACTATAATTTTAACTTTGGTAGCCATGTCCAATTTAGGGTTTTTGAAGGCAGCCATTAAGTTTTCTTCTGCTTTTTCCACATTGCCTCTTTCCTTATACATCTCCCAAAGCATTACCCTGGAATAAGGCTCATCAGGATAGCCTTCTGCAATAGACTCCAGAAGGGCCAACCCTTCGTCCGACTTATTATTTGAAACCAGAAGCTCTACCTGGTTAATTTTATAAATGGGTTCGTCCGGGAAGTGCATGATTAATGTCTCCCCTTCAGCGAGGGCCTCGTTAAGCTTGTTTTGCTTTAAGTATATCTGCTGTTTCTGACGTGTTACGTCTTCATTTACGCCATATACGTCTTCAATTTTGTTATACCATTCCAATGCTTCATCATACCTGGAAAGCGCCAGGTAATTGTTGGCCAGGTCATAAAAAACTTCATGTGTATTTGGGAAAACCTTTAGCAGCCTTAAATAGACATCTATGGCTTCTTTATTTTTTTGAAGACTTTCATAAATTCCGGCCAGAGAGGTATAATAATATTTATTTTTGTCTTCAAGCTCAAGTGCTTTTAGCGCGTGAAACAGGGCTTCAGAATACTTTTTTTCTTTTTCTAATACTTCTGCAATAATAAAGTGATTGGCAGCATTATCAGGGTTTATCTCCAGGACTTTGGAAAAATTAACCATTGCTTTTGGATAATCCTCGAGAATGTAGAATTTCATCCCTTCGGCAAAATAAAATTCTCCCTCCTGTGAAGTAGATTGGCTCAGCATTCTACCCCTTTTACTTTTTTGACCAAATAAATCGTTATTAAGGCTTATAAAGCATAATAGTGTTATTACAAAAGAAAGAAATCTGAAGCCCTTAATGTTCATGTTATTTAAATGGGATTTAAGCCAAAGTATTGTAATCGCCTAAGCTTAAATCTGATGGTTTTGCATTATACTTAACAAAATTCCCAACCATTGAGTTTGAAAAGTTTGCATTTGCAATAAAAGTATTTTCCTGAACTATTGAATTTTGTATTCGGGAGTCATTGACTTGGGTATTGTTTCCGATAGATGCATAAGGACCAACGACACTGTTGGTTATTACTACATTTTCTCCGATATAGGAGGGTTGAAGGACGACGGAGTTTGTGATTTTTGCCGAGCCAGACATCAGATTTTTGTCCTTTAAATACTCTAAATACTTTTGATTGGTATAAACGGTCGAATCCTTGTTGCCACAATCCAGCCATTCCGTGACTTTTCCAGGTTTGAATTTGGTGCCTTTGCTTTTCATGTTTTCCAAAGCATTGGTTAGCTGAAATTCTCCTTTATCTTTAATGTTATTGTCTAACAAATACTGGATCTCGTTTTTCAAATACTCTCCGTCTTTGAAATAGTAGATACCGATAATAGCCAAGTCAGAAACGAAATGCTCAGGTTTTTCAACAAAGTCTGTTATTTCGTTTTTATCATTCAATTTTACCACACCAAAAGGTTTTGGATCTTCAACTTGCTGGACCCAGATAATTCCGTCTTCATTGGTATCCATTACAAAATCTGCTTTAAAAAGCGTGTCTGCAAAAGCAACTACACATTTTCCAAAAAGAGATTCTTTGGCACACATTACAGCATGGGCAGTTCCAAGGGGTTCATCCTGGTAAAAAATCCTTCCTTTAGCGCCAACCTGTTCGGCAATTTTCAAAAGACTTTCTTCTACCTGTTTTCCAAAACTTCTTCCGATAATAAATGCAACCTCGTTGATTTTTTCACCGCAAACTTTTGCAATGTCTTCTACCAACCGGTGAACAATTGGCTTTCCTGCAATTGGAATTAGCGGTTTAGGAACGGTTAAAGTATGTGGGCGCATCCTCTTGCCCATGCCAGCCATAGGAACTATAATATTCATCGAATTGTATATTTAAGATTAAAAAAGATTATTTAACACCTGTGCTTCCATATCCTCCTGCTCCTCTTTCGGTATTGAGCAGTTCCTGGGCTTCTACCCATTGAATGGTTTCATGTTTTGCAATAACCATCTGTGCAATTCTTTCGCCGTTTTCTACCGTAAACGTGATATCAGAAAGATTTACCAATAATACCTTTACTTCTCCCCGATAGTCAGAATCCACAGTACCAGGAGTATTTAATACTGTAACGCCGTGTTTATACGCGAGACCACTCCTTGGTCTTATCTGAGCTTCAAATCCAAGTGGAAGTTCAATAAAAAGACCTGTTGAAACAAGTACTCTTTCCAAAGGTTTAACCTGAATCGGTGCTTCCAGGTTTGCTCTTAGATCCATTCCTGCAGAACCTGATGTCTGGTAAGAAGGAAGAGGATGTTTTGAATTATTGATTATCCTGACGTTCATACGGAGAGGTAGTGTTATGGTTTTTATATATTAAGAAAAGTCAAAATTAAAATTTTAATTCGGTTTATACTTCAATTTTATTTTCTCAATTAACAGAATTCCTACAATGAACATTAAAATTACAAATAAATGAAAGGCCGTAGCAGTGAATTGATTAGGTATATAAAATCTGTTCACTAGAAATACCAATAAGCAAGTTACGATGATATATAAACTGTCTTTAAATGCTTTGTAAGGAATTGGATAATATTTCTGCCCCAGAATAAAACAAGCTACCGTCATCAAGAAATAACAAATGAAGGTGACCATTGAACTTCCTTCGTAACCATAATAAGGAATCAAAAGAATATTTAACAAAACTGTAATAATTGCTCCTCCGAAACTTATATAGGTTCCATAATAGGTTTTGTCAGTAAGCTTAAACCAAACAGTCAGATTATAATAAATCCCCAGAAAGAAATACCCAAGTGTAAGAAGGGGAACAATATGAATGCCTTCACGGTAAGCTTCGCCACGGAGTACGTATTGAAGCAGATCAAGATTTATCGAAATGGCAAGAAAGGTGAGGCAGCCGACGATAACAAACCAATGCATAACATCTGCAAAAAGCTGTTTTGAGTTTTTATCTTTTTCTTTAGAAAAGAAGAAGGGCTCGGCTGCAAACCGAAAAGCCTGGATTCCTAAATTCATAAAAACGGAAAGTTTATAACAAGCGCCAAAAATTCCCAGCGCTGCTTCGTTAGTTCTTCCAGGATAAAAATTAGGAGGAAGCAACTCATCGAGCATCGTTCTGGAAAGCATTTCATTGGTAACTCCGGCCAAACCTGTTAATAAAATGGGATAAGCATATTTCCACATCGGCCGAAAGTAACCCCAGTCGAAGTGAAGCTTTGCTTTTTTAAGTACCTTCCATAAGATTATTATAAAAAAAGCATTGGCTATAAGGTTGGAGATAAAGATGTATTCAATTCCTAAATCCGGGTTGTAAAAAGATCGGACAAAAGGCTGAAAAATGGAAAGAAATTCTCCTTTGAAGATCTGGGGAAGAAAAACAAGAAGGATGAGGTTGAGGCCAATGTTCAGGCCGATATTGATCATCTTTGCGGAGGCAAATAAAATGGGACGTTTTTCCAGCCTTAATTTTGCAAAAGGAATTGCCACTATAGCATCGATGGCAAGTATAAAGGCAAACCAAATAATATAATTCGCATTTCCGGGAATACCTACCCAGTGAGAAATGGGAGTGGCAAAAGAAATAAGAAAAATGGTAAAGATGACAGTAACTGAAAGAATTGAAGTTTGCGCTATGCTATAGGCTTTATTTTCATCCTCTAAATTTTTAAACGCAAAGCGGAAATACGCTGTTTCTAATCCAAAAGTATATAGGACATTAAAAAAAGCAACAAAGGCATACAATTTTGTTACCACCCCATATTCCGCAGGAGCAAAGATGCTAGTATAAAAAGGAACCAAAAGGAAACTGAGCATTCTGCCCACCATGCTACTAACGCCATATATAGCCGTTTCCCCTGCTAATTTTTTTAATTGACTCAAAGAAGAAATGTTGAATTATAAGTTTTGAATTTTAAATGACTGGACATCTTTATTTTAGGAATATAATAATGTTTAAAAACATTTAACATTTAACATTTAACATTTCTTTATTCTCCTTTAAAATCAGGCTTTCTCTTATTTAAGAAAGCAGAGACTCCTTCTGTAAAATCATTGGTTTTGAAGGAATTACTGAAAGAGTTGGCTTCTATTTGATAACCATTTTCATTATAAAAAGCTGCATTTACACATTCTACAATCATACCAATGGCCAAAGGCGCTTTCGTAAAAATCTTTTGAAGAATCTCTTCACATTTAGGTATAAGCTCCTCTTGATTGTCTACAACATAATTTACCAGATGGTAATGAAAAGCCTGTTCAGCGTCTATCATATCTCCCGTCATTAACAACTCGATTGCCTTTCCCCGGCCAATTAATTTCGGTAATCGCTGAGTTCCGCCATATCCTGGGATGAGTCCAAGGTTTACTTCAGGCTGGCCAAACCTTGCATTTTTACTGGCTACCCTCATATGAGCAGCCATTGCCAGTTCACAACCACCGCCCAATGCAAATCCATTTACTGCGGCTATCACGGGTTTAGGACAATCCTCGATCTGAGCGAAGACTTCCTGTCCTCCTTCAGCACATTTTCTGGCGTTTACTTCATTTATGCTCATAAACTCAGAAATGTCTGCTCCGGCAACAAATGCTTTATTTCCTTGTCCGGTAATAACCACACCTTTTATTTCTTTTTCACTGTAAACCGCTTCAAAGGCTTCTCCTATTTCATCAATTGTCTTGAAGTTTAAAGCATTTAGTTTACTTTCCCTTGCAATGGTGATGTATAGAATATTATTTTTTAATTGGACAAGAAGATTTTCAAACAGGTTAGTAGGTTTCATTTGTAATAGGTTTGGGGTATGAGGTTCGAAGAACTTCATACGGAAACTCCTTTAAATCGTCTATTTTTATTGCTTTTGTGATGCTTTTAAATCACTGCCTGTCCGGTTCTTTTCGGAATCTTCACTTCAATGAATTATCGCATCGTATTTTGACCACAGGGAACAAAAAGAAAACGCAGAGAAACAGAGAGAAAGTCTCAATGCTCTCAACGAAAACTTCTACGCTCTCTGTGGTTAATTTTCATTTTTTTCTAATCGCTCTGTTTAAAAATTAAACTATGGATTTCAGGTAGTTGTAACTTTTTGTAATGCTCTCAAATTTATCCAATTTGAAAGTGCCTTCATGCTCAACAAAGAAGTGCTTCATTCCAGATTGCTTCGCTTTACTGAAAATGGTTTTGAAATCCAGTTGACCTGTTCCTACTTCTGTGTTTTCAGCAGGATTGTTTTTGTCCATATCCTTTACATGCCACATTTCAAATCGTCCAGGATATTTTTCGAAATAGGTAAGAATATCCTTACCAGCTCTTTTTACCCAATATAAATCCAATTCATAGGTTACCAGGTTTTTGTCTGTATTGTTTAATAAATAATCGTAAGGAACTTGACCATCTATTTCTTTGAATTCAAAGTCATGGTTATGATAGCAGAATTGCATGCCTGCATCTTTTACCGCTTTGCCCCATTTATTAAAATTATCTGCTGCTTTTTTATAATCATCCATCGTTTTGGGAGCCATCCAGGGTACAGTAAGGTATTTATGACCAATCGTTTTAGCGTCGGCTATTACCTTATTGATGTCTTCTTCGAAAGCAGTGGTCGGAATGTGAGCGCTGGGAGCTTTAACTCCTATAGAATCTAAAAACTTTTTAATGTCTTTGGGATCATTGTTATGGTACCCTGCGAACTCAAATTCTTTATAGCCTACTTCCGCTATTTTCTTTAAAGTGCCTTTGAAGTCATTTTTAACCTCATCTTTAAGTGTCCATAATTGTATCCCAATTTTTTTTGCCGCATTTACATTATTTGTAGCAAATGCAAAGTTAGATACCATGGAAGCTCCTACTCCGGCGAGTAATGAGGACTTAATAAAATCGCGTCGTGTTGTCATGTTTTACAAATGTTGAATTAAGTTTAATTAATAAGGTATTAGCAATTAGCTTTTAGCAATTAGTCATTAGCTTTTTGGCGAGGAACTTTTTGCTTTATTTTTAGATATAGGATTTACAATTATTTAAGTGCTTTGTTAATTATTGTTACTGTTTATTTTCATCGTTAATGTGTTTGGTAAAACCTCCTTTTTGGAATACTCATTAGCATATTGCCACATTACCTAATTATCAAATTAATTCGTTTCCAATATTTGAAATAATTCATCCAACCTCGGGGTCAGAATTATTTCAGTTCTTCGGTTTTTTTGCCTTGCTTCAGCAGTTTTAGCGCTGTCTACAGGGAAAAACTCCCCTCTTCCGGCTGCCGTTATTTTTTTAGGATCCACTCCATTATTTATAAGTATTTTAGCAATGGAAGTTGCTCTCATCACACTCAAGTCCCAGTTGTCTTTCATATACTGCGAAGTTTTGCTGATGGGTACATCATCGGTGTGACCTTCTACCAACACGTTTATATCGTTTGATTGTTTTAAAACACCAGCGAGCTGTTTAAGCGCCTGGATTCCTTTTGGATCTACCGTAGTGCTGCCCGATTTAAAAAGCAATTGCTCTGCCAGTGAAACATAAACTTTTCCGTTTTTTACATTTATGGAAAGGTCATTTTCCTTAAAATTCAATAACGCTTGGCTTATTTTATTTTTAAGATTATTTACAGCGTTTTCCTTATCGGCGATCATCTTCTCCAATGCCTTTACCTTTTCTTCTCGTTCTTTCAGGTCATGTTGAAGTTTCTCATTTTCTACTTTTGATCTTCCAAGACTTTCTTCGGCCTTTAATAATTCCGCCTGTTGTTTTGCAAGATCAGAACTGACCTTGCCGCTGTTGGATAATAAATTTTGATAAGTGGAATTTAAAAGGTCCTTTTCGTCCTCAACCTTTTTTAAGGCTTCTTTTAAAGTTTTTACTTCCTTTTCTAATCTGGTAATGTTTTCTGCAAGCTTTTGATTTTCCGCAGTTGCCTTTTGGATTTCTTCCTTTAGTCTGGTTAATTCTTCCTGTAATGCATCCCGCTCACTCTCTGTCTTCACTTTTTCTGCTAAAGTATCATCATATTTCTGCTTAGAAACTATGCAACCGGAGAGTAAAAAGACAAAAATTCCCAAGCTTGCAAAAGTTCTGATTAGTTTGTTTATCTTCATTCTTCAAATAAATTTTAGAAGTAACAAGTTTAACTATTGAAAATCATTTATCAATATTTAATAGAAAATATATGATGTACAATAAACCAATGCTCAGAGATGATGCCCTTTCAGGAAAGACAATAATAGTAACCGGCGGAGGCACGGGATTAGGAAGATCTATGTCAAAGTATTTTCTTCAGTTGGGGGCCAATGTGGTGATATGCAGTCGTAAACTTGATGTTTTGCAAAAGACCGCTACAGAACTGGAAAAGGAAACAGGGGGAAGGATACTGCCTTTGGCCTGTGATGTCAGGGTTTACAAAGAAATAGAAGAAGTAATAAAAACCGTAAAGGAAACTTTCGGACAGGTAGATGTTTTGGTAAACAATGCCGCCGGAAATTTTATAAGTCCTACGGAAAGACTATCTCACAAAGGCTTTGATATTATTGTAGACATTGTGTTAAAGGGAACTTATAATTTTACCCTGGCTTTAGGAAAAGACTGGATAGAAAGTAAAAAGACGGGTACTTTTTTGAATATTGTCACGACCTATAGCTGGACCGGTTCCGCTTTTGTTGCTCCTTCGGCATGTGCCAAAGCGGGGGTGCTTGCTTTGACAAGATCACTGGCCGTAGAGTGGGCAAAATATGGGATAAGAAGCAACGCCATTGCCCCGGGGCCTTTTCCTACGGAAGGTGCATGGAGCAGGTTATTACCGGGAGAGTTGGCAAAAAAGTTTGCTCCTGAAAATAAAATTCCGGTGGGAAGATTTGGTGACCACCAGGAGCTGGCAAACCTGGCGGCCTACCTTGTGTCTGATTTTTCAGGGTATGTAAACGGAGAAGTGATTACCATTGATGGAGGCGAATGGCTCAAAGGCGCTGGGGAGTTTAATCTAATGGAAGAAGTAACCCCTGAGATGTGGGATATGTTTGAGAAGATGAGAGGGAAGGGATGATGTGAAAAATTGGAGGACGTAAATACGAATTTAATGTTGGATGAGATGAGAAGGTTTTATTTTTTACTCGCTTTGCTTTGTGCTATTTCTTTTATGTCCTGCAAAGAAGAAGATGATGGAAAAACCTATCAGATTAAGGTAGATAGTTTAGTAATTTCGGACGTGGTAAATGCAGACGAAGCTCTCACTATTCAGTTCTTCGGAACAGCAGGGCCAGATGGTTGTCATTCCTTTTCTAGATTTGAGGTGAATGTGAAAGCTGAGGTAGTATCCATTAAACTATGGGGAAAAGTAGCGGGCAATGTTTGCACTCAATCTATTGTTCCTCTAAATGAAAAATATGTTATTCATCCTCCTTTATCCAAACAATTAACGATTATTGTTAATCAGCCAGATGGAAGTTTTATTGAGCGTAGGGTAAAAGTGAATTGAAACGCTTTCCTGCTAAAGAAGGCCTTTACTTTTTTATCTTCTTATAATGCAATTAATGGCACACCGAATGGAGACCGAAGGAAGATGGTAGGCAGACCGAAGGAAGAGGATTGAAAAATTTGAGTTGAAATATGAGAAAAGTGCAATAGTAAAGGCAATACTTCTGAATAGATTATATTTGATAAATAATGAAAGTAATTTCCATATATGTATTTATCTTTTTTTATAGTTTCTTGTTTTAACTGTAATGATTATTATGAGAAAGAAATTCGTCCACTTAAAATTAATGGAGAATTAAAGAAAAAAAATAGGGATAAGAATAATAATGGTATACCTCGATTGGTTATTGGCAATAATGATAAAAATGCCATTATTACTTTATACGATTATGAGGCCAGTGGTCTATGGGAGTTTATACAAATTGGAGATATAGTAAAAAAGGAAGAAGGAAGTCTAACTTTTAATATCTATCGGAAGGGAATGAATTATACTGATATATTCAGTTTTGATATAAAGTGCAAAGATGGATACTGATTGTATTGGTTGAGGGAACCGGAAAATTTTAGATCTGTACAAAATGGAGTTATAAATTAATTTATGAAGTAACAGAGAAAGAGATTATTATAAGCACGCTTTTCCATACAGTCAAAATTCAGACAAGATTAAAAACGGCAAATAAAATATGTGCATATAAAATATTTCCATGCAAAATAGAACCGCTTTCGCTGTTTGCAGAGTTTTCCTTATTTCCCTGCTCGGTGTCTCGTCCTGAAATAGGTTTACAAAAGATGTAAACAAATGTCAGGACAAAAATTAAAAGGAAGACCGCACAAAAAGAAACTACCAGGTAGCCAGTACAGTGAGGCATTTAAAAGACAAGTAGCTGAAGCTTATCATCA
>DASPJL010000106.1:0-18149 GCA_035628645.1 Cytophagales bacterium
ACTTGAACTGGTTAAATATCACTTTAAGGAAGTCGTGGAGTTTGAAAAAGAAGATTTTGCCTGGCTTCCGTCGTCAAAGGTCGTGTTAATCGCCGGAGGAGAAGCTGTCGGTTGTATGGATTTAACCAAAATTAAAAAAAGTGATATTGATTTTTCTTCAGATACAATCCTGATTCACCTACCCAGCCCTGAGCTTTGCTATTTTAAAATCGACCATGAAAAGTCTAAAGTTTACAGCCTTGAGTATACTTACTTTCAGGATAAAAACCTCATTGACCAGGCATATAAGGCAGCAGAAGGGCAGTTGAAAAAATCAGCTCTGGACCTTAATATTTTAGAACAAACGCAGAAAAATGCAGAAGTTATTTTAAAGCCGCTTTTAGAAAGTATTACCAACAAGAAAATCTTATTTGTACATCATCGCATAAGTGAAGACCCCGAGTTAAGTCCAGATAAATGATCAACACTTTTCTTTAACCATATCCCACACAAGGTCTGGCTCGAATCCTTTAGAAATAAGGAATGTCGCTATTTTATGCTTTCTTTTATAAAGATTGGGTTCTTTTACAACCTTGGATTTTTCAATTGCCTGGTTCTCTAATACCTGCAAATAGTCATTTTCATCGATTTCCTCCATTCCCTTTTTTATACAGTAAGGGCTTAGGTTTCTACGCTTGAGCTCCTGTAAAATTTTATTTCTCCCCCATTTTTTTATTCTGAATTTTCCTCCAGCAAAAGACTTGGCAAACCTTTCTTCGTTAATATAGTTTTCTACAATTAATTTTGTTATCAACTCTTCAACCTCCTCCGATGAAAGACCAAGATCATACAACTTATCCCTTGCTTCCTGTTGTGTTCTTTCCTGATAAGCACAGAAATGACAAGCTTTTTGATAAGCTTCGGCTTTCGATAACTTCTTTTTTTCCTTAATTTTTGAATTGTCTTTGAAATCTGCAGAAGATCGTTTAATCATTCTAAAGTTGCCTATTTTTAAATATGTAATTGAATATTCTTAATCTTAATGAATAAACTTAACAGAAAAATAAAAAATTAAATAGAATGTATTTTTCTCAACTGGAAGAAATAGTAGACGGAAGCGTAGTTCAACTTAAAGAAGATAGTAAAATTGAGTTCCTTATAACAGACAGCAGAAAGATTTTTGTACATCCCTTTGCCCTGTTTATTGCATCAAAGGGAGTGCGGCATGACGGACATAAATATATAGAAGAAGTATATAAAAAGGGGATCAGACAATTTTTAATAGAAGAAGTCAAAGGTCTTTCATTGTCCAAATTTCCCCTGGCCAATTTTTATAAGACAAATGATTCTCTAAAAGCATTACAAAGAATTGCCGCAAATCATCGCTCAAAATTTGATTTGGAAACCATCGCCATCACGGGAAGTAATGGTAAAACGATCGTAAAAGAATGGCTTTCCCAACTCTTAACTCCTGACTATACTGTTGTTAAAAGTCCAAAAAGTTATAACTCACAACTTGGTGTACCGCTTTCGGTTTGGGAAATAAATGATCAGCATACTTTCGGAATCTTTGAAGCCGGAATTTCAAAGCCTCATGAAATGGAAAATCTCGAAAAGATTATACAACCATCCTTAGGCTTAATAACCAATCTCGGTTCCGCCCACGACGAAGGTTTTGAAGACGCAGGGCAAAAACTGGAGGAAAAGTGCAAATTGTTCATAAACTGCAAAAAGATCTTTTATTGCAGGGATCATCATCAAATCCATGAATACCTTTCTAAATCATTTAATCCGGAGAGGCTGGTCTCCTGGTCCTCAAAAGAAGCCGCAGATTTAAGTATAAAGACTCTTGAAAAAGAAAGTGAAACAACCAAAATTACCTATACTTATTTGGGTGAAGAAGCAGACATTTCTTTGCCTTTTACCGATGATGCTTCCATTGAAAATGGTCTTCATTGCCTGCTTGTGTTGCATGTTCTGAATATTCCCCAACAACAAATAAGAGAAAAGGCCAGCGTGTTGCGAAAAGTTTCCATGAGGTTGGAGTTAAAACAGGGTGTTAATAATTGTTATATAATTGACGATTCTTATAATAACGACTTGGCAGGACTGGAAATAGCCCTTGATTTCTTGAATCAACAAAATCAAAGACCAAACAAAACCCTTATTTTATCTGATGTCTTAGAATCAGGAATGCCTGAAACCGATTTATATAAATCTATTGCTGAACTCATCGGGCAAAAAGGAGTTTCAAAACTTATAGGCATTGGTCCGACGATATCAAAACATTGGCGACTTTTCCCGGATAAATCAGTTTTCTACCCCAATACCATTGCATTTCTTTCTGACTATAAATTTGAAGATTTTGATAATGAAGTAATCCTTGTAAAAGGCGCCAGGGTTTTCACCTTCGAAAAAATTACCCAGGCGCTTCAATACAAGGTCCATGGAACAGTTTTGGAGATCAATCTTGATGCTTTGTCCAATAACCTGAATTTTTATCGGAGCCGACTGGCGCCGGTTACAAAGATAATGGTAATGGTTAAAGCTTTTGCCTACGGAAGCGGAAGTCATGAAGTCGCCAACTTATTACAATTTCATAAAGTGGATTATTTGGCTGTTGCCTACCCGGACGAAGGAGTAAGCTTGCGAAAAAATGGAATTACACTGCCGATAATGGTCATGAATCCGACCGCTGATGCTTTTGGTAAAATGTTGGAATACAAGCTCGAACCGGAGATTTACAGCCCGATGATTCTTTCTCAACTGGCAAGCTTTCTCAAGGGAACGTCTAATATGATGAACATACATATTGAATTGGAAACCGGAATGCAAAGGTTAGGTTTTGACAAGGAACAGTTAAAAGGATTATTTTCTATTCTCAGGGAAAACCAAAATATAAAGGTTGTGAGTGTTTTTAGTCATCTTGCCGGGTCAGATGAAGCCATGCACAATGATTTTTCGAAAGAACAAATACGCAAATTTGAGGACCTGTCTGCTGAAATAGAACATGAATTAGAATATCCGGTGATAAAACACGTATTAAATTCTTCAGGAATTATTCGGTTCCCTGAGCATCAATTTGACATGGTAAGGCTAGGTATAGGACTATATGGGGTGGAGGTTAATGAACAATTTCAGGATAAATTACAACCAATAAGTACCCTTAAGACCACCATTTCCCAGATAAAACATATAGCCGGAGGTGAAACTGTCGGATATGGACGCAAAGGAAAAACAACCAAGGATACAGTAATTGCAACCATTGCTTTGGGATATGCAGACGGTTTCAGCAGGTCTTTCAGCGGCGGAAAAGGAAAAGTATGTGTAAATGGAAAGCTGGTTCCGGTCATTGGCAACGTATGTATGGATATGACCATGATTGATATTACGGGAGTCAAAGCAAAGGAAGGTGATGAAGTAATCGTATTTGGCAAGGACCCGTCGATCCGGGAAGTTGCAAAGTGGATCGACACCATTCCATATGAAATACTTACTAATATTAGCGAACGGGTCAAAAGGGTTTACTTTATGGAATAGGCATTTTGCGTGAAACACTTGTATCCGCCATAACTTTTGTTCTAAATCCCATTTCTTTGATATTTATAATTTTATTCTCACTTTTGCCGTTCATTCAACATAGACCTCGGCTTTTAAGGGGTGACGATTAGATGCAAGATATCCAAACCTTAAAAGAACTGTTAAGTTCTCCAAAGAAGATAATAATTACGACCCATCATAAACCTGACGCAGATGCTTTAGGTTCATCGCTGGGGTTGGCCGGTTATTTAAAAAAGAAGAATCATCAGGTTTCTGTCATTACCCCAAGCGACTATCCGGATTTCTTAAACTGGATGAGTGGTAATGATGAGGTAATCATTTATTCGAATAATATTCAAAAAAAAGTAGAATCGCTTATCAATGAAAGTGATATTATCTTTTGCCTTGATTTTTCAGCCATATCCAGGTTGGAAGGGATTGGGGAATTGATCAAAAAATCTACTTCCTTTAAAGTATTAATTGATCATCATCTTGAACCTGAAAAATTTGCGGATTTTGAATATTGGTTTCCTAAAGCTGCCGCTACTTGTGAGCTCATTTATGATTTTCTTGAGGATCTCGGTGAGTTGTCTTATATAGATATTCCCATTGCAGAATGCCTTTATGCCGGAATAATGACAGATACAGGTTCATTCCGTCACAACAGTACCAGCAAGAAAGTTCATCAGATTGTTGCTGAACTTATTGATTTGGGAATAGATAATTCGGCCATTCACAGGCGGATCTTTGATAATAATACTGAGGATAAGTTAAGATTCCTAGGACACGCGCTTTCAGAAAAATTAGTGGTGCTAAAGGAATTTAATACGGCTTATTTTGTTATAAGCAAGGAAGACCTGGAGAAGTTTAGTTCGAAAACAGGCGATACGGAAGGTTTGGTTAATTATGCCCTTTCAATTGAAAATATAGTTTTAGCAGCCGTAATAATAGAAAGAAAAGAAGCTATAAAACTTTCATTCCGATCTGTAGGAGAATTCTCAGTTAATGATTTTGCAAGAAAATATTTTGAAGGCGGTGGCCACCGAAACGCTGCCGGGGGAATTTCCTATGTGAGTTTAGAAGAAACTGTTAAGAAATTTCAAGATATACTTCCTTTATACCAACAATCTTTAAAAAATATTAATAAATAAAAAATAAAATGTTAAAAACTAGTATTAAAAATCTCTCCGCACTGATATTATTAATCGTTGTTGTGGCGGCTTGTGATAAAACCAGTAATTATGAAACTACTGCGGATGGGTTAAAATATAAAATTCATACGGACAAAGAAGGTGAAAAAGTAAAAGAAGGAGAAGTATTGTCTCTTCTTTTTCAGATGAAAACCAGCAAAGATTCTGTCATCAATAGTTATAATGATCCTGAAAACCCATTTGTAATACCTGCAAGAAAACCTCCATTTAAAGGAAGCATTGAAGAAGGATTATTTTTATTAAGTAAAGGAGACAGTGCAACCTTTTTGGTTAGTTCAGACTCTATATTCAAAGGAACACCGTTACCTCCTTTCATAGAAAAAGGTTCGGATATAGCTTTTGAAGTAAAAGTGCTGGATATACAAACTCCGGAAGTTTACCAAAAAGCTCAGATGGAGAACTTTAAAAACGAGCAATTGAAGGCTGAGGTAGAAGTAAAAAGACACGTAGCACTTGATGATAGTTTAATAAGGAATTATTTAAACGAGAAAAACATAAAAGCTACGAAAACCGCTTCCGGACTATATTATGTAATAGATAAGCCGGGAAAAGGTGCAAAAGTAGAAAAGGGAGACAGTGTTCAAGTTGCCTATAGAGGATATTTGTTAAGTGGAGAAGAATTTGACTCTTCAGTAGGTAAACCACCATTTACTTTTCCAATAGGAGTTGGCGCGGTTATACCAGGTTGGGATGAAGGTCTGATGTTATTGTCGGAAGGAGCAAAAGCCAGGTTTTTTATTCCTTCAGGTTTAGCATATAAAAACCAGGGACAAGGACCTATTAAACCTTATTCTGTTCTCCTTTTTGACGTTGAATTACTGAATGTAAAGAAGACTAAATAAAGTTATAACATGAATAAATTTAAAATCTTACCTCTATTATTAATTTCTCTGTTGATGTTTCAATGTGCAGATCAGGAATATCCTGCACAAGAGCAATTGCAAAAGGACAAAAAATTGATTGATGCTTATGCCGCAGAAAATAGCTTAGAAGGTTCGTATATTTTCAATGACATTTTTAAAGCTACAACTAAATCTCCTACAGGAAGCAGTAATCCTGCTGCGAATGACGGTGTAAGGGTAAAATATAATATGTCATTATTAGATGGTACTGTAATCGATAGCGATACAGTGTTTTACCAACATGGACAGCAATTTTTCATAGAAAGCTTTGAGGCCTCGCTTTCTTCAATGAAAAAGGGAGAGGTTTCAACTTTTCTTATTCCTTCTTTTTATGCTTATGGCGCACAACCAACAACAACAAACGACAGCAGCGTGACAATCCCAGCTAATTCTGTCATAAAGTTGGATTTAGAATTGTTCGATATTGTTCTTCCGAAACACGTTCCACAAGCCTATGCATATTATGAAAACATAGAGGGAGATACTACGGGGTCTGGTATATTTTATACAATAACTACGCCGGGAGGAGGTGCTGAGGTTGCTGATGGACAAACAGTTTCAGTTAAGTATAAAGGGTATTTGTTAAATGGATTTGAATTTGACTCTGGTGATTCTTTCTCATTTGTTTTAGGATCATCAACAGTGATTGCCGGATGGGAGGAAGCAATTTCTTTGTTAAAGATAGGAGATAAAGCTACTATTGTAATTCCAAGCGCTTTGGCTTATAAATCCACGCCGCAATTTAAAGCAGGAAAAATGATTATCCCCGCTAATGCCGTTTTGATTTTTGATATTGAAGTTTTAGATGCTAAATAATAATTTTTCCCAATGAAGCTTTGCTTTGCTACGAATAATGCTCATAAAATTCACGAAGTAAAAGCTTTATTGGGAAATGAATTTGAAATCCTGTCATTAGAAAAAATCGGTTTCAAGGATGATCTTGCCGAGGATCATGAAACCCTGGAAGGGAATTCCTTACAAAAAGCAGAATTTATATACAACAAATTTAGAATCAGTTGTTTTGCCGATGATTCTGGGCTTGAAGTTCCATCCTTAAATTATCAACCCGGTGCAAGGTCTGCCCGATACGCAGGAAATCAAAGGAATGATCAGGCAAACAATTCCCTCCTTTTAGATAATCTATCTAATTCCCTTGATAGAAGGGCAAGGTTTAGAACAGTAATTTCATTGATAATCAACGACGAGAAGCATCAGTTTGAGGGAATTGTAGAAGGAGAAATTATTAAAGAACAGAGAGGGCATTCCGGCTTCGGATATGATCCTTTATTTGTACCTTCCGGTTATACCCAGACTTTTGCTGAAATGACCCTTCCGGAAAAAAACAGTATGAGTCACCGGGCCAAGGCGGTCGAGAAACTTATCCGATTTCTGCAGAAATATAATTCTCGATAAAAATTTCGTAAAGTCTCCGAAACTGATAGTTAACTCTTCATATTCAAAATAAGAATTAAAATGATTCAGCCTTTCATTGTCGGAATAACAGGCGGAAGTGGTTCAGGAAAAACACTTTTTCTCAGAACTTTAATGGATTCTTTTAAACCCGGTGAAATATGTGTGTTGTCGCAGGACAATTATTATAAACCATTACACCTGCAGCCGAGAGACGAAAATGGAATGGTAAATTTTGACGTCCCTGATTCCATAAATGTAGAAGAATATGAGAAGGATCTTAATGCCCTTAAAGAGGGAAAAAGCGTAGAACGCCTGGAATATACCTTTAATCATCCGGAGAAAAAACCGCAGGTTCTTTTTTTTGAGCCTGCTCCAATAATAGTTGTTGAAGGAATTTTCGTCCTTTATTTTGAACATCTTGCAAAGCTTGTTGATTTAAAGATATTTATTGATGCCAAGGAACACATTAAATTAAAGCGCAGAATAGAAAGAGACAAAGCAGAAAGGGGAATCGGTGTAGAAGAAGTTCTTTATCAGTATCAATACCATGTTGCCCCTACCTTTGAAAAATTCATTCTTCCTTTTAAGCAGGCAGCAGATTTGATTATTCCAAATAATGATGGATTTAACCAAGCAATGGACATACTGGTTTCTTATCTAAGGGGAAAAGTAGATCAATAGATAATGCTGTAAGAACTGGCTATAAATTAAAGGCATATATTTCTTGATTCTCTCCAAATTTTCCTTACTTTTACAGCCCCTAAATGAAAATTAAATCTTTCATATCGCAATTTTCCCGCTACTTTTTGGTAGTGATATGCTTTTTGGCCATATCCTCCAATCTGTATTCATTTTACTTTGACTCACAAGTAAAGGAAGTGGCTGAAATAAGCAAAACAGTTAATGAAGATCAGGGCGAAGAGGAAAGTGATGAGCCCCGCTTTTGTGCTTATGAAGCGGTTGTACCTGTAGTCCATTTTAATAAGATCTGTCATTTTGTTTTAAAGATAATTCAGGTAGAAGTTTATGAGGCCCCTGTTGGGATAATTAAAGATTCGCCTGCTTTTTTTACAAGACCTTTTTACAGGACTTTATTTCGGATGATTATCTCCCCCAATGCTCCCTAGTATCGTTTAGCATTTCTTCCTTCTGTATTTGATGCAGAATTATTCCTTTATATAGAATTACAATTTTCAAATCATAATTTACTTAACATGCAAAATAAAACCGGTATAATCATCCTTACGGTGATTGTTTCCATAATTTGTTTATATAATTTGTCTTTCACCTTTGTTTCCCGAGGTGTTCAAAGCGATGCCGCGGAATATGCTACAAACGCAAAAGGTGAAGTAGTTTCGTCTAAAAAACAAGCCTATCTTGACTCCATCTGGACTCAGCCAGTATATAATTTCCTGGGTATAAAATATACTTATCAGGATGTTAAAGAAAGGGAATTAAACCTTGGCCTTGACCTTCAAGGCGGAATGAACGTAACTCTGGAGGTTTCCCCTGTTGAAATTTTAATTGGACTTTCAGGAAATAACGATGATCCTGCTTTCAGACAGGCATTGATAAAAGCCACTGAAGCAAGGAAAAGCAGCCAGGATACTTATGTTAATCTTTTTGTAAAAGCTTATAAAGAGCTCAAACCAAACGGAAGATTAGCTGATATTTTTGCCAATACCGTTACCAAAGGACGAATTGACTATAATTCAAGTGATAACGATGTAGTAAAGGTCCTTAACTCAGAAGTAGAGGATGCCATCGATCGTTCCTTTGAAATTTTAAGCCGAAGAATTGACAAGTTTGGGGTAACTCAACCTACAATTCAAATAATACCAGGCAGAGGATTGATTTCAGTTGAGCTTCCGGGAGTTGACAATCCTGAAAGGGTAAGAAAGCTTTTACAAGGGGCTGCAAAATTAGAGTTCTATAGAGTAATGGAGCCTAACGAAATTTCTCCAAATTTAGATGCTATCAATACCTATCTTATTGCTCAGCAAAAACTTAAGAAAGGGTCGGCGACAGGTAAACAAGATGCCGCGTCTTCTGACAATGTGGCTAATTTATTAGGCGCTAAAAAGGATGCAACTAAAGTAGAGGCTTCCCAGGATACGGTTTCAAAAGATACCTCATCTTTGGCAGATCAATTAACAGCAGCAGATTCTACCGCAGGAGGTGATTCTCTTAATACTCAGTTTTCTCCATTATTTAGTCTTATAAAAGGCAACGGATTGGTTTATGACGTTAAGGATACTGCTAAGATTAATAAAATCTTTAAAATAAAAGAGGTACAAAATTACCTGCCTTCTGATGCCAAATTAGCATGGTCTGTTAAACCTATTAATGATCCAACTACGAATAGTGGCGTTGGATTGATGGAGCTGAATATCTTGAAGGAAGAAAGAGACGGTTTGGCAATATTAACCGGCGACGTAATCAACGATGCAAGATGGGACATCAACCCGCAAGGAAAAGGGTATGAAGTAAGCATGTACATGAATGCTGAAGGCGCTAAGAAATGGAAAAAGATCACGGGAGCAAATAAAAATAAAAGAATTGCTGTAGTTCTTGATAATTACGTATATACTGCACCGGTTGTAAATGACGAAATTCCTAACGGGGTATCTGTAATTACCGGAAATTTCACGCAAGATGAAGCAACCGACCTTGCAAACATTCTAAAAGCAGGAAAGCTGCCTGCTCCAACCAACATCGTTGAGGAGGCCATTGTTGGTCCTACGTTAGGTCAGGAATCTATTGAAAGTGGTCTTATATCTATAATGATAGGTTTTGTGATCATTATTCTTTTCATGTTCTTTGTTTATAGTTCTTCTGGATGGGTAGCTGATTTAGCTGTAATTATAAATCTGTTTTTCTTATTGGGTGTACTGTCAAATCTGGGAGCTGCCTTAACATTGCCTGGTATTGCGGGTATTCTTCTGTCTCTGGCAATGGCGGTAGATGCTAACGTGTTGATCAATGAAAGGGTAAAAGAAGAATTGGCCTCAGGAAAGACACTAAAAGACGCCATCGCCAGCGGTTATAAAAACGCCTTCTCTGCAATTTTTGACTCAAACATCACTACTTTGATAGCAGGTGTTGTACTGCTTATTTTTGGAACAGGGCTTATCTTTGGTTTTGCGGTTACCTTGGTAATCGGTGTTGTTTGTTCGTTGTTTACGTCTATCCTTATTACCAGAATCGTTTTTGAAGCCCTTCTGAAAAGGAATAAAAAGGTAAGCTTCTCAAACTCATTGACCAAAAATTTGTTTAGGTCCATTAATGTTGATTTTATTGGCAAAAGAAAGATATATTATGCAATCTCAACCGTGGTAATTATCGGCGGGATAGTTTCTATACTTATCAGAGGTTTTAATTTTGGGGTTGACTTTAAGGGAGGAAGAACATTCGTCGTGGATTTCCAAACTCCGGTAAGCTCTACAGAGATTCGTAAAAATTTAGCAGATGAATTTGGGGCAGCTCCGGAGGTAAAGACTTTTGGTTCCGATGATAAATTTAAAATTACTACCGATTATTTGGTAGAAGATGACTCTGATGTAGCTACAGCTAATGTCGAACAAAAACTAAATGCAGGTCTTGCCAAGTTTAGCGGAAACGAAACAAAGATTTTAAGTTCTTCTAAAATAGGTCCGACTATCGCTAATGATATTAAGATCAATGCTTTGTATTCTATAATAATTGCTTTGGTTGGTATGTTTTTGTACATCCTGGTTCGTTTTGGTAACTGGCAATTCGCATTAGGCGGTATAGTAAGTTTATTGCATGACGTATTGGTAGTGTTGGCAATATTTTCACTATTCCAGGATATCCTCCCATTTTCATTAGAAATAGATCAGGCTTTTGTTGCTGCCATACTTACTATCATCGGTTATTCAATCAATGACTCTGTGGTGGTTCTTGACCGGGTTAGGGAGTTCCTTGCCAATAGAAAAGCCTCCGATAGTTTTTCAAAGATTATCAACAACGCCTTAAATGATACCTTAAGTCGTACATTGATTACAGGTATAACCACAATTTGTGTATTGCTAATCTTGTTTTTGTTCGGTGGCGAAACAATCAGAGGCTTCTCCTTCGCAATGTTAATTGGTGTATTGATTGGTACATACTCTTCTATATGTATTGGAACGCCAATCCTTGTAGATTTCTGGAAAGAATCGGACAAACTTGCAGGAGCTGTAAAACCAGCCGCTAAGCCGGTATCTTCTAATGTTTAGCACTTTCTTTAGAAAAGGAGACTGAATTAAAATTCTCTTTCAAATAAAAAACCTTAGGATTTCGCTGAGGTTTTTTATTTGTTCCCTTCTAAAAAGCAATTCTATTATTGTTTTTGAAGACTCCCCCGCTGTAACGTTAATCCTGTTTTGATAATGTATTTGTATAGGTTGAAACTTCACATTGCGGCCTGACGCTTTCTGTGAGCGGCTTTACCGACTCTGGTTATCATTTATTAAAATAGAAGTGAAGAAATGAAAAAAGGGTATACACAAATAGCATTTGCATATACCCTTTTCATTAATGTGTTTCTTAAAGGCTTTTTACCTTTTAAAGATTATATTTTCAGGGATTGTTTTTTTAAGCGAGGAAGATACTACACTCGACATGGCCATCACTTCATTGATTATTCCCTCCGAATCGAAGTAACATTCTTTGTATAACTCATTCTGCTCGCCATGCTCGATGACTTTATCTGGTATGCCAAGCCTTCTAACCGTTGCGCTATAGCCGTTATCCGCCATGAATTCCAATATAGCGCTTCCAAATCCACCCATCAGGCAACCATCTTCTATGGTTATTATTTTATCAAAATCGTGAAATATGGAATGGAGCAGTTCTTCGTCTAAAGGTTTTACAAACCTCATATCATAATGGGCAGGATTTATACCAAAATCTTTCAAATAGACTTTAGCATCCGCTACGTAATTGCCAATATGACCAATGGATAGTATTGCAATTTCCTCGCCTTTACTCACCAACCGTCCTTTGCCGATCTCCAGTTTTTTTAATGGCTTTTTCCAGTCAGGCATTACCCCTTGGCCTCGCGGATATCTTATGCAAAAAGGACCTATGTTTTGTTCTGAGGCGGTATACATTAAATTCCTTAATTCCTCTTCATTCATAGGAGCAGAAACAATAAGATTAGGAATGCACCTCATATAAGCTATATCATAAGCGCCATGATGAGTAGGGCCGTCCGCACCTGCAAATCCTGCCCGGTCAAGGCAAAAAATGACTTTTAAATTTTGAATGCAAACATCGTGTATTACCTGGTCATATGCCCTTTGCATAAAGGTGGAGTATATATTGCAGAAAGGAATCAGTCCTTGTGTAGCTAAACCTGCAGAAAAGGTAACCGCATGTTGTTCTGCGATGCCTACATCAAAAGCTCTTTCCGGCATCTCCTTCATCATAATATTTAAAGAGGAGCCTGAAGGCATGGCCGGAGTAATTCCTATAATTTTCTCATTGGTTTTGGCTAGCTCCACAATAGTATTTCCAAAAACATCCTGATATTTAGGTGCCTGTGGAGTATCGTATTCCTTCTTTTTAATTTCACCGGTTATTTTATCAAATATTCCGGGTGCATGCCATTTTGTTTGATCTTTTTCAGCTAATGCAAAGCCTTTTCCCTTCTTGGTGATACAATGGAGGATTTTTGGTCCTGGGATGGCTTTAAGGTCATTTAAAACGTTAATCAGATGATTTAAATCATGACCGTCCACCGGTCCGAAATATCTTAAGTTAAGCGATTCGAATAAATTGCTTTGCTTAAGTATAGTTCCTTTTATTCCTGCTTCTATTTTTGAAGCAATTTCCTGGGCATTTTTTCCAAAGCGGCTCAATTTCCCTAAGATGTTCCAAACCTCATCTTTTACTTTATTATAAGTCCTGGAGGTAGTAATATCCGTGAGATAATCCTTCAAAGCGCCCACATTTGGGTCAATGGCCATGCAATTGTCGTTCAGGATTATGATCAGATTGGTATTGGTCACGCCTGCGTGGTTTAATGCTTCAAAAGCCATTCCGGCTGTCATTGCTCCGTCACCTATAATTGCGACATGTTGGCGGTCTTCTTTTTTATATTGAGAGGCTACTGCCATTCCCAATGCTGCTGATATTGAGGTAGATGAATGTCCTACTCCAAAAGCATCATACTGGCTTTCGGATCTTTTAGGGAAACCTGAAAGGCCGCCATGAAATCTGTTGGTATGAAATGTGTCTCTTCTTCCGGTTAATATTTTATGTCCATATGCCTGATGTCCCACATCCCAAACTACCATATCATGAGGTGTATTGAATACATAGTGAACAGCCAGAGTGAGTTCAATTACCCCTAAACTAGCTGCAAAATGTCCTCCATATACAGAGACATTGTCAATAATAAACTGCCTAAGCTCGCTACCAAGCTGTACCAATTGAGTCTGATCGAGATTTTTCAGGTCTTTTGGCGAGTTGATAGTTGCTAATAATTCACCTGGATTAATTAACATTTTTACCCTTATGATATTATTCTTAACTGCTTTAAAAATAAAATGTTTGAGCAGTAAAAAGTATATTATATGTAAAAATAGTCTTTTTGTAAATAAATCTTGTTATTATTTTTAATAATATATTTGAGTAAAAAAGCAGTCCAATTTGAATTTTGAAATAAAGCTTCCCCTCTTTGAAGGCCCTTTTGATCTTTTACTTTTCTTTATTGAGAGAGATGAATTGGACATTTATGACATACCCATTTCAAAAATAACCAATGACTTCCTGGATTATATTCATCATTTGGAGAAATTGAATATAGATATAGCCAGTGAGTTTATAGTAGTAGCGGCAACCTTAATGAGAATAAAGGTAAAAATGCTTATCCCAAGGGCAGTGGTCGATGAAGCCGGAAATGAGATTGATCCCAGGGAGGATCTGGTTAAGCATTTGTTGGAATACAAAAAGTACAAATCTGTTTTGGAAGAATTTACTCATTTGGAAGAAACAAGATTGAATCTTGAATCAAGAGGAAATGTTCTTAAAGAAATAAAGAAATTAAGTGAAGGAAGTAATGTGGAAGCCGAATTGCAGGATTTGGATCTTTATAAGTTAATGCGGGTATTTCAGAGGGTTATGCATCGTTATGATATTTCGAACACAAAACCCACCCATACTGTTGTTACGTATCCTTATACTATAGCTGAGCAAAAAGATTTTATTTTGAATAAGCTAATTGCGACCTCAAAATTATCTTTTCTTGAAATTTATGAACTTTATAAAGAGAAGATAGCTTTAATATATAATTTTATGGCAATTCTTGAACTACTGCAGTTAAACAAGATTCAAATACAGATAGGGCTAGGATTTAATAACTTTTGGATTTTAAATAAGCAGGAGTCGGAAATCAATAATTAAAATAATTTTCAAATCAGTACGTCCTATTCAGAGATAATTAATAAAATAAAAACATATAGAAGCCGGGTTTTATGGGAGAATTTTTTAGTACGTTGTTAGATTCGAGAGAAATTATTACCACTGGCGGACTTTTTCTGATACTGGCAATTGTCTTTGCTGAGAATGGATTGTTTTTCGGCTTTTTTTTGCCAGGCGATTATTTGTTGTTTTCTGCAGGTTTGTTATGTGGAACAGATGTAATTGATGTAAACATTTGGGTAATGGTTTTCTCAATTACTTTGGCTGCTTACACGGGAAGTTATACAGGATATTATTTCGGGAAGATTCTTGGTCAGAATTTATATAAGAAAAAGGAAAATCTCTTTTTTAAATACAAATACCTGGTGAAAACCAGGTTCTATTATATGAAGTATGGAGGAAAAACGCTGATCATATCCAGATTTCTTCCTGTTGTCAGAACTTTCGCGCCAATACTTGCTGGCGCAGTAAGAATGAATTTTAAAAAGTTTTCTTTTTATAATCTTTGGGGAAGTATTATTTGGGTATTTTCATTAGTCCTTCTTGGATATTTTCTGGGACAACAATTCCCTCAGATTATGGACTACCTTCATTATATAATTATTGGTTTTTTGGTGGTTACTTCCACAATAGTCATAAAAGGTTTATTGAATTTTAAGAAGCAGACTGCCAGGAAAATTCCTGCTTTGAAAAGAAAAACGGTGGTAAAAGTGGAAGAAGAATCAAAACCGAAGGCTAATAAGGGAGTGATTTCAGAAAATCTTAAATAAGAAACTTTTGGTTTAGAAAATAGAAAAGAAGGATATTGAAGCTATACAAATTTCAATATCCTTTTTTTATGTTTAATAATCTATAGGTTTTAAACAATACGATGGTTTAAAATCTTTCCATTTCTGAAAAGAAAAAATCTCCCTCAATTTTTGCATTCTCATCAGAATCAGAGCCATGTATGGCATTGGCTTCTATTGATTTTGCAAACTTTTTTCTAATGGTACCCTCTTCGGCATTAGCAGGATTTGTAGCGCCAATTAATTTCCTGAAGTCCGCTACAGCATTTGCTTTTTCTAATATCATTGCTACGATGGGTCCGGAGGACATATAGGCACAAAGATCTTTATAAAAAGGTCTTTCTTTATGAACAGCATAAAATTGACCTGCTCTTTCAGAAGAAAGTCTTGTTAGTTTCATTGCTACTATTCTAAAACCTGCTTCTTCAATCATTCTTGTTATTGCTCCTGAATTTCCGTCTTTAAACGCATCAGGTTTGATCATTGTAAATGTTCTGTTGTCTGCCATTAGTTAAAATTTTGACCGCAAAAATAGAAGAATATGAGGATTAGAAAAAGGAGCAGGAGATTTTTAACTTTTTTATACCTAAAGATTATATAAAGTTCTCGTAAGTATACTTCTGCCCAGGGTAATTTCATCTGTAAATTCCAGTTCGCCTCCTATGGGAACTCCTTTGGCAATAGTGCTTATCCTGATATTTAATTCTTTAAGCTTCTTGGTTAAGTAAAAAGAGGTAGTGTCTCCTTCCATTGTTGGGCTTAAGGCAAGAATTATTTCCTTTACCTCATGGTTAGTAGCTCTTGCAATAAGGGAATCAATTTTTAAGTCGCCTGGGCCAATGCCCTCTAAAGGAGATATAATTCCGCCCAACACATGATACAGTCCGTTATATTGAGCGGTATTCTCTATTGCCAATACATCGGGCATGTCTTCTACAACACAGATGGTAGAAGTATCCCTTGTCTTACTGGAACATATCGAGCAAATTTCTCCGTCAGAGATATTATAACAAACGTTACAATATTTAATGTTGGACCGGAGATTATTTAAAGCCTCTGTTAAAGATTTTGTTAACTCGTGTTCTTGTTTTAATAAGTACAACACGAGTCGCAATGCTGTCTTCTTCCCAATACCTGGAAGTTTGGAGAATTCATTAACTGCGTCTTCTATAAGTTTGGAGGAGAAATTCATCGGGGATATTTTTAATTCCTATCGTACCCATTGCCCTTCCCTAAATACTCCGAATAATTTCGGATATTTTCTTTAGAGGTTAAAAAGGCAAGAGTTAAAGGCTTAAATGATTTTTTCTTTCTAACAAAGGTTCATTAAACATTCAAGAGGAGTTAAAAAACAAAAGGGATGATTATCCCTTCTATTTTAACTGATATTCTTTAAATACAATTATAGATTTCTTTTTACTTCTTTTTGTTCAAAACTTTCAATGTTATCTCCAACCTCAATATCATTGAAACCCTTGATACTCATACCACATTCATATCCAAACTTAACTTCGGATACATCGTCTTTGAAACGCTTCAATTGATCAATATCTCCTGTTGTTAAAACGATACCATCTCTGATAACCCTGATTTTATTGTTTCTTTTGATATATCCTTCGGTTACATAACATCCAGCAATAGTTCCTACCTTAGAGATCTTAAATACTTCTCTTACCTCTACATTTCCGACAATTACTTCTTCAATCTTAGGTGCAAGCATACCTTCCATTGCATCCTTAATTTGATTAATAGCGTCATAAATAATAGAGTATAATCGTATTTCTATTTGCTCTGCATCGGCTAATTTTCTGGCGCTTTGGGAAGGCCTTACCTGGAATCCAATAATAATTGCATCTGCAGCAGAAGCCAGAAGGACGTCAGATTCAGAAATTTGTCCCACAGCTTTGTGGATAATGCTTATTTGTATTTCGTTGGTAGACAGCTTCAGTAAGGAATCAGATAATGCTTCTACTGATCCGTCCACGTCACCTTTTACAATTATGTTAAGCTGTTTGAAAGATCCTATAGCGAGTCTTCTTCCTATTTCATCAAGCGTAATATGCTTCTTGGTCCTTAGGGTTTGTTCTCTTTGAATTTGTTCACGTTTATTGGCGATCTCCCTTGCCTCTCTTTCTGTTTCCAATACCTGGAATTTATCACCCGCTTGAGGCGCTCCATCCAATCCCAGCACCTGAATAGGGGTGGAAGGTATTGCTTTCTTAATTCGGACTCCACGATGGTCCATCATCGCTTTAACTTTTCCATAATGTGAGCCAGCAAGTAATACATCTCCTACTTGTAATGTACCGGCTTGAACCAGAACGGTGGTAACATAACCCCTGCCTTTATCAAGAGAGGCTTCTATTACAGTTCCCACGGCCATTTTATTAGGGTTGGCTTTTAATTCTAAAAGTTCGGCTTCAAGAAGTACTTTTTCCAATAGGTCGTTTATTCCCTGACCTGTCTTAGCCGATATTTCCTGGCATTGGTATTTCCCACCCCACTCCTCAACAAGAATATTTAAAGTTGCCAGTTCTTCCCTGATTTTATCAGGATTGGCATTTGGTTTATCTACTTTATTAATTGCAATTACTATGGGAACTCCTGCTACCTGAGCGTGATTTATCGCCTCTTTTGTTTGAGGCATTACGTTGTCATCCGCCGCCACGACTATAATTACAATATCGGTT
The DNA here is from genome assembly GCA_035628645.1 of Cytophagales bacterium. Lineage (GTDB taxonomy): Bacteria > Bacteroidota > Bacteroidia > Cytophagales > Cyclobacteriaceae > DASPJL01. Next base: position 17,952 of record DASPJL010000106.1, read on the forward strand.
ACTTTTGCTCCTCTCGCACGCATGGCGGTAAAAGCTTCGTGGCCTGGCGTATCAAGGAAGGCTATCCGTTTTCCGCTATCGGTAGTTACATCGTAAGCGCCAATATGCTGCGTGATACCTCCAGCTTCCTGGGAAGTAATCCTGGATTTTCTAATGTAATCCAATAACGAAGTTTTACCATGGTCAACGTGACCCATA
>DASPJL010000107.1:0-12509 GCA_035628645.1 Cytophagales bacterium
TACCAGTAATAATTATAGCTACTTCCGCCTGCTCCCACTGCTGTCAGGCTTCCATTATAGGGTGTTATACACATTGTATTTGCTACAATAGTGGCCGCAGGAACGGTTACTGTTATAGAAAGCGGGGTATTGGAAATTGTAAAGTCATCAAAACTGCTACAGCCTGTAGCATTATTGGTAATAAGCAGTCTGTATGTATTACCCGCCAGCCCGGAAACTGATGTTGCTCCCGCTGCCAGTGGACTAGATGTGCTGGCTCCTGTATACCATTGATAAGTATACGTGGCATTGTCAGGGGCATTTACTGAAAGACTCCCGTTTGGGGTAGCAGCATCACAATGAGTATTATTTACCAGGTCAACGACTGGAATTTCCGGATAATCAAAATCATTGGGAACGTTTACCGTCACTGAAGGTGACTTACACTTTGTTTGGTTATTTTCAGCTACTACAGTATAAGAACCTGCAACAAGACCTGAATAGGTAGCTCCCGTATAATCTGGTGTTGCCTTTACTGAGCTTCCAATATACCAATAAAAGGTATACACTCCTCCAGGTCCTCCACTGGCACTTGCCGGAGCGCTTCCATTCCCAGGCCCTGAACAATTAGAGTTGGGAGTTATTGAAGCTACAGAAACGGAGATTGAAGCAATATTGTCTTGTATCGTGAAATCTTTGAAACTGGTACAAGTCGAAGTTTTATTGGTAATTACCAGTCTGTAAGTACCTGCAGAAAGCCCGGAAATTGAGGTGGCACCCATTGCAAGAGGTGTAGCTGTAGAGGCACCTTGATACCATTGATAAGAATATGTCGCCGGATCAGGAGAATCTATCGTCAAGCTTCCGTTAGCCACAGCAGCGGGAGTACAATTCGTTTGATCCCCTACTGTAACTGATGGTATCCCCGGATAAACCCTGGCATCTCCTACGGATGTTGTGGCGGCTGCCGATTTACATTTTGTGGTATTATTTTCAGCAACCACCGTATAGTTTCCATTTACTAAACCAGTATAAGTTGCACCGGTATAATCTGGAGTGGCCTTCACCACACTTCCATTATACCAATAAAATGTATATCCAGCAGTAATTCCGCCGACATTTGCAGTAACTTCTCCATTAGGTGTTGTACAGTGTGTCAAATCCTTAACCTTGCTTGGAGTAGCCGTAACTGTCACGATAGCGTCTGTAACACTGAAGTCCTTAAAATTCGTACATCCGGTAGTGCTGTTTGTAACGACTAAGCGATAGGTTCCAGCAGCCAAACCGGTAATTGTTGTAATACCTGATCCAATAGGTGTGGCTGTTGAAGCTCCCTGGTACCACTGATAAGTATGTCCGGAAAGTGGTGAACCGACAGTTAAACTTCCATTAGGAGCGGCAGGTGAGCAATTCGTATTACTGACTGAAGTAGCAGCAGGAGCTGAAGGAAGTACACGACGATCATCAACCGTTATAGTTACAGGAGATGATTTACACCCGGTTATATTTGAATGTACAACAACCGTATAATTTCCGCTTTTTAACCCAGAATATGTTTGGCCTACATGGTCTGGAGAAGCCAACTCGTTATTTCCATTGTACCAATAAAAGGAATAAAATAATCCAGGGAAGAACGTTCCTGTAACATTGGCTTTTACACTTCCATTATCCACTTTACAGGAGGTCCAGTCTGACAAAAGTGTGGTAGTAGCTTCGGGAACTGAAATGAGATTCTTTACCTGAGCTTCAGCCGTGGTAAAGCACTTTGTGGTATTATTGGTTACTTTTAAAGTATAAACCTGACCGTCTGCAGGTCCTCCATTAAGGCCGGATGCGATTCTTGAGGTAGATACCCTGTTTGCAGGAAGCGTATTGCTACCCAAAAACCATTCAAAAGAGTATCCTGTATTTCCTCCCGAAACCTGTCCTTCTAACTCTCCTGTATAAAATATACAAGCTAGGTTATCCGCATTTTTATCTATTGATATAACCGGATCTACTCTTTTATCTATAACAGTAACCGTAATAGGATCTGAAGTACAATTCACGACTCCGCCTTTAGTGCTATTGGAAATTTCAACAGTATAGCTTCCGGCAGATAAACCGCTGATCACATCTTCAGTTCCAATAGAACCTGTTGAAGTTTTTAATAATGGCGAACTTGTTGAAGCTCCGTCGTACCATGTTATGGTGTATGTGCCACTGCTGGCATCAGCCGATGCACTTATTATAGCCCTAACCTGACCGTCAGGGGTAAGGCAATTTGTCAAATGTTGGTCAACCTGAACGGTTAATTTAGGCATGGCCCCGCCAAGAGCAAAGGTTTGGGACGCAACCTCGCCATCGGAATTACGGGTTACTTGTATGGTATAACTATCAACATCTAAATTACTTGCATTTATGTTTGTAGAAATTACATTTCCTTCGGAATCAAACCATTTGTATGAATAGTTTCCCGTAGATCCTGGGGATACTTTCACCTGCAGTTTTCCATTTCCTTTTACGCAATCCGTAACAGATTCCCGGTTGTCTAAAGTAATCTTAATCTCTTGTCCCCAAAGGGATGTGCTGGTAATAAAGAGAAGTAATATTATAGGTAATAGGTTTCTCATAGGCATGATTTTACAATCATACTGCTAAGGAGCATCTTTTTATAATTATAATGTTTTGAAGAATTAATTAAACATTACAGGTATAATAAAGGGAGGAAAATAAAAAAACATCTCAAAATGGGCAGAAGGACAAACTTGAAATATTTTTATAACTCATTTAAAAGTAGCTTAATGAGAGATTTTAAACCTATAAATGTCCTTTATTGGGAAAGGACATTTATAGCCAAATAAGAAAAATAATTAACGAATTAGCTGAAATCCTCCTGTTTTATACTTATTGGTTACAGAACTTTTAATCAAAAAATAATAATCACCAGGAGGAAGCGGTTTTCCTTTAAATATCCCGTTCCAATTATTGGTATAAGGTTTGGCCTCAAAAACTTTTTCACCTGCCCTGTTAAAAATTGTGATCTTACAATCCTGATAGGATTCTATATTTTCAACAAACCACGTATCGCCAAACCCATCGTTGTTAGGTGTGAATATTTTATCAGGGGATATATTGATCTCCCCTTCATCCACAGTTATTGTAATTTCCGCTTCTCCAAAACACCCATTTTCACCAATAGCCTTTACCTTGTAAGTGGTAGTTTTTGTTGGAGTAGCTACCGGGTCGGAAATGTTCGGGTCACTTAATCCTTCTAACGGTGTCCATACGTACTCAGCTCCTCCTGAGGCGGTTAAACGGATACTTTGTCCTTTTTTTATAGAAGTGAGATCTGCACTTATTATAATTTCCGCAGGAGACAATGCCGTAATTGATTTTACTGCAGTCACAGTACACCCTCCAGGTATTTTTACATCAACACTATATTCCTGTGCAAGCTTGGCATAAATCGATCTTGTTGTTTCACCTGTACTCCAGGCATATTCCAAAAAATCTCCGCTTACTTCCATTAAGATACTGTCTCCGGAACACAATTCAGTATTTGCTGCTAGAATCTCTATGGGCGATTCCTCAGCGTTAGCATCTATAATTACAACAGCGGTATCTTTTGAAATGACCGAGCAAATCCCATCCACACTCATTATCTTAACTTTGTAGCTTCCTGAAGCTGTTACGTCCAGGTAATTGTCGATTTTTCCTGCTAACACATTTCCATCTAAACTCCATTCATAATTCACATTTATTCCTTTTGGCACTTCCAGTCTTAGAGGCGCATCCTTACAAACTACAAGCGGAAGGTTTGATGTAATATTAGGCGCAATACAATTTATATTTTGATTAATAATAATATTGGAGTTGTCTACCCCTGCATAACTTATGTCGGGCTTTCCATTATTATTAAGGTCCCCTATTTTTATGCTTTTGCTTTTTTCACTTGCATTTATATAGATGGGCTCAAATGCCAGTTCAGCATCTAAAGATTTACTTTGCAGTATGGTAATTTTCTTCTCTGCATTGGTAGAACCAACCACAATATCTACCTTACCATCTCCATTCAAATCTCCAAGATCTATACCCCAGGCACTAAGATGCACTGCAAATTCAACAGGGGTTTCAAAACCTATGGTTTGGTCAATTGAATTATTTATAAGAATAATTACTTTTCCCTCATTGAAATTAGATATGGCTACATCCGTTTTTCCATCCTCATTTATGTCTCCCAGCGCTAAATTATTTGCTCCTGAGGTAACTTTAAAAGTTTGCGCCTCAGCAAACGAAATGCTTCCTGGTGAAGAAGTGTTTGGTAAAACAAAAATATCCTGTCCTAAAAAACTATTGGCAACAATTTCGGGAAGATCATCATTATTAAGATCTTCAACTGCAATGGTATAGGTACCTCCTGCCCCCTGAACGGGAACCGCAATTGGCTCAAAAGTAAACTTTATATTTCCTACTGTACTTATATTATGGAACATGGAAATAGTATTTTGCGCTTCACTACTTGCAATGATATCTGCTTTTCCATCTTTGTCAATATCTTTTATAACCACTTTTTTAATAGAGTTGCCACTCGTAAAATATAGAGTAGCTGCGGAAAAAGAAATTGCTCCCAAGGAGCTCGTATTTTCTAAAACATAAACCTGATCGTTGCTATTAGCTGCAACTAAATCTTTTTTACCATCCCCATCCAAATCTTCACTTGCAATACTTAGAGTTGTGGCATTGACCTCAACATCTGTTTTGATAAAAGCAATAGAATTTACCGTACTGTTATTTCTAAAAACACTAATGTCAACAGCCCCTGTATTAGCTGTAGCAATATCAACCCAGCCATCATTATCAAAATCAGCAAGACAATGTTCACTTAAGCCGTCATTTGAAGGGTTAACATCATTGCCGGGAATAAGGGATGGATTAAAACTATCTCCACCAAAACTGAGCAAAAAATAATCGTTGGAATAGGCCGAAAGACCAGATTGTAGATTAGTAACCGCGATGGTATTAAAAGTGGTTCCTGCAGGAATTTTTGCAGTTATTAAGTTATCGGTTGCAGATATTACCTCAGCATAAACGGCACCGAGACTTACTTTTACCAGACTTTTGTCACTTCCAAAATTAGAACCGGAGATGCTTAAAATAGTATTCGCTGTTCCCGACTTTTTATCAACACTGGTAATAGTTGGCAATTGGGCCAGGCTATTGGTCAAGCTGAGTAATATAATTGCAAGAGTGCATCCAATCCTGAACATAAACATTTATAATAATAGTTGTATTATAAAAATAGGTTAAGGAATGAATTGAAAAGATTAAGATTATTGTATTTTATTACAAAACTTGTTTTTGGGAGCACAATTTGTCAGAACCACGGATTTAAGGTGGATTACTAAAATGATACAGATTTTCACCTTCCAATTAAATCTGTCATTTTTTAATCTGTCTACTCCGTGATTAGTTGTGCTCTACCACGTCTTTTTCAACCTTGAGATTTTCAATTATAAACTTCTGCCGTTCCATGGTGTTTTTTCCCATATAATAGGTTAAAAGCTTTGCAATAGCCGTTTCTTTCTGAAGAATTATAGGTTCAAGACGAATATCCTCTCCGATAAACCCTCCGAACTCATCGGGTGAAATTTCTCCCAATCCTTTAAATCGGGTTATTTCAGGCTTTCCGCCTAACTGAGTTATGGCTTTTTGCTTTTCAGCTTCGGAATAACAATATATGGTTTCTTTTTTATTTCTAACCCTGAAAAGAGGGGTTTCCAGTATGTAGATATGTCCTTCTCTTACCAGATCCGGGAAAAACTGGAGAAAGAAAGTGAGCATCAGCAGGCGAATGTGCATGCCATCCACGTCGGCATCGGTGGCGATTACAATCTTGTTATACCTCAAACTCTCCAACCCATCTTCAATATTCAGTGCATGTTGGAGAAGGTTGAACTCCTCATTTTCATAAACTATCTTTTTTGTAAGTCCAAAACAATTCAGCGGCTTTCCCCTTAAACTGAAAACGGCTTGTGTCTGAACATTTCTGGATTTTGTAATGGAACCGCTTGCCGAGTCTCCCTCAGTGATAAAAAGCGTAGTCTCATACTTCATTTCGGATTTATCCTCATCAAAATGTAAGCGACAATCTCTGAGCTTTTTGTTATGGAGATTGGCTTTTTTTGCCCTTTCATTCGCTAACTTTTTTATTCCGGCTATATCTTTTCTTTCTCTTTCTGACTGAAGGATCCTCTTCAAAATGGCGTCGGCGGTTGTGGGATGCCTATGCAGAAAATCATCCAGCTCCTTTTTAACGAAATCATTTATAAAGGTCCTCATTGTGGGGCCATCCGTTCCAACATTTAAGGAGCCAAGCTTTGTCTTGGTTTGTGATTCAAAAACCGGTTCCTGGACCCTCACACTTATTGCGGCAACAATAGATGACCGCACATCCGAGGCATCGAAATCCTTTTTATAATATTCCCTTAACGTCTTAACTACTGCTTCCCTGAAAGCCGCAAGGTGAGTGCCGCCCTGTGTGGTATGCTGACCGTTTACAAAGGAATAATATTCTTCTCCGTATTGATCTCCATGAGTCATGGCTATTTCAATATCTCCTCCATTCAAATGGATAATTGGATAACGAATGCTTTCTTCATCAGCCTTACGTTTTAACAGATCCAAAAGGCCATTTTCCGAATAATACTTCTGTCCATTAAAATTTATGGTGAGACCGGCATTTAAAAAAGCGTAATTCCATATCTGGTTTATCAGGAATTCGGGAATATAATGGTAGTTTTTAAAAACGGTATTGTCTGGTTCAAAAGAAATCAGGGTTCCATTTCTTAAATTAGTGTCTGTTTGATTGTGGTCTTTTATTAAAACTCCTCTTTCAAATTCAGCAATTTTTGTCTTGCCATCTCTGACCGACTGGACTTTAAAATAACTTGACAAAGCATTTACAGCCTTTGTACCTACACCATTAAGTCCAACAGACTTTTGAAAAGCGCCGGAGTCATATTTTCCTCCTGTATTTATTTTCGAAACGCAATCCACTACTTTTCCCAACGGAATCCCTCGTCCATAATCCCTGACATCCACCCGGTGGTCTGAAATTTTGATATCGATGGTTCGTCCATTTCCCATCACATATTCATCTATGGAGTTATCAATAATTTCTTTTACCAATACATAAATTCCATCATCCTGGGCCGATCCATCTCCAAGCTTTCCGATATACATTCCAGGCCTTAACCTTATATGCTCTCTCCAGTCGAGGGACTTAATACTGTCTTCTGAATATTGTTGATTTGCCATATATAAACTTTTAAACTTCTAAAGTCGCTTCTGATTTCTCTTTCTTAACTATTAAATAACCAAGTAACAAAAGCCAAAACGCAGTTAATCCCAAAAAACAATATATACCCGTGCCTAATAGATTTATTCCGTTTTTAGTTTCCGAGGTAGACACCCAGATAAAAAAAATGGAAATAATAACTAAACAATTTATAATGAAGGAAAAACTATTTAGCCAATTTATCAGGTTATAAATTTTATCATTTGTCATAAAAGTATTTGTGGTACTCTTAAAGTTGCTAAATCCCGATAATCTTTTTGCAATTAAATACCATGCTAAATTAGATATGATGAAAATGATCAAAACACCGTAAAAGAAATCAGACTTGGGAAAATTCAGGAAATTGAAAGCTGAAATATCAGACGTAAGGGCAATGAAAGGAGGAAGCTTGGTATAAATATATAAAAGGCTTACTAAAAACACCACCATCGAAAGCATCCAAAGAGCTTTTGCAAACCTGCCAAAATAAATTGTTGTTTCGGAACTCATAATTTTAAAATAAATTGAATATAGTAGTTAGTCTCTTTTATTCTGATTTAGATTTGCAAAAATAGGACAGAAGATAAGAGCAACTCCTAAAAGCAGAATTTATTTTTAATTTAATAGTTTTAAATAACCAACATCAAATGAAATTAAAATCAGGTTTTCTAATATTGATCACATTACTTATGCTGGCCGGATGCAAAAATAAAATAACCATTGAAGGTTTTGATGTGGAAAAATGGAAGACGGATAAAGGCGGTTGTGAAGGCTTAAGGCAAGAGATCAAGCCGGATTTTTTAAAGATTAAAAACCAACTTAAGGGGTATAGTTCAACTGAGATAATTGAATACCTTGGCAGGCCCGACAAAGAGGACCTTCGTTCCAGAAATCAGAAATTCTTCTATTATTATCTTGAACCGGGAAAACATTGTGATGAGCCTCGCGGCGTTTCAAAAGCTGAAAAAATCACGATTCGTTTTAGTGCAATGAACCTGGCAACCGAAATCAATTATTCTTTTGTGGAATAGGTGTAATAAAAGGCAATTGATTTTTACAAAATATTTAATAATCTTTCTAATGACGACAAGATATTTATTGCAAGGTGGCGTATTGAATTTAAATTAGAAAAAAAACTTTTCTATTTGATATTTTATACTGTCACTCCTAAAACGCATAATTTTCTTTATTTAATTATATTTAAAGAAAAATTTATCCCATTTTTAGCCGTTCTTTCACTTGATTTATTTTTAATAGTTCGACTAAACATTACCTGAAAGTTTTTATCTCAAATGGGTTAGTAACACTTCCAATATCAAGGGTTATTTTTGTTAGGTATTTAAATCCTTACTGCTATGAGATACTACAGAATTAGAGTTTTTTTCCTCCTGGGCCTTTTAGTTTTTCTATTGGTGGGCATTTCGGTTATTTTCATTAACCATGATTCAACCTATTCTGCTCCAATTGTTAAAGAAAGTAAAATGAAAAGCTTCAGTTTACGGTAATAAAAACAATAACTTATCGAAAACACACTACTAAAACTCCTTCTGACTATTTATCCTTGCTAAACTTTCCTTTAGTTTATTGCACTTGTGCAAATGCTATGGAATTTCTGATACGACCTTTGCAAGGTCGGCATAATACAGTCCTTTATCATAATTTACTTTGACCGCCTGATATTCAATATTGGCAAGTGAAGGAAAATTATTCAGGAATAAAAGGTCGTTTTCCTTTACTACGTCCTTTGTCAGCGCAATTTGTACCTTTTGGCCTTGCTCCTCGAGCTTTGTTACTTCAAAAGGTTCATTCAATGAATAGATTTTCATTTTTTAACGGGTTTGAGGTATGTGGTTCAGAAAGTTCAACTTGTACCTTCTTGTTTACTTTCATTAAGTTGACCAGTCTAAATATTTAAGGCCTTCTTTTAACGAGTTCTGCTCATTCCGGCTTTTGTTCAGGATCAAATTATCGCATTATCAAATTAACCTGTTTCATCCGAAGATTTCAATTTTTAGGTCCACGTCCTTATTAATTAAGGTAATCGTTATTTCATTTCCAATCCTCCTAATTTGCAAGGCAATAGAATGATCATTTATCTTTAGATTTCTTATGGTGATGTCTGAAAGAAAAAGAGGAAGTGTCGGTTTATAAAATGACAATGTTTTTTCTTTTGCCTTTATTGTAAGTCCCAAACTTGATTGTAGCAGCAAAAAGACCGACGCTACGGCCCATGCCTGAGGAGAGCAGGCTACAGGATAGGCTGTCCAGTTTTCTCCCCTTCTTCTTTCAAATCCACAAAATAATTCAGGCAGTCTTTGATTCTCTACATAAAGGGAGGTTTCGAACACTGCTGTCATAACTTTCTCCACACCATTTTTTAGTCCATATCGGGAAAAACCATGTGCAATCATTGCGTTGTCATGCGGCCATATTGATCCATTGTGGTAAGACATAGGGTTATATCGCCTTTCGTCATTTGCCAAAGTTCTCACACCCCATCCTGAAAACATTTTCTCACTTAATAATGACTTTCCTACTTTTTTGGCTCTTTCCAAAGTAGCAATTCCCGAGAAGAGGCAATGCCCAGCATTTGAAGTGAGCACATTACAGGGCTTTTTGTCACCATCTAAGGCCAAAACATAGGTTTCCTTATCTTCTGACCAAAAAAGTTCATTGAATTTTTCTTTTAACAAATCAGCTTCCGCTAAAAGACGTATTGCTTTTTCATCATATCCTAAAGCCTTTGCGATTTGACCGGCTCTTAATTTTGCCTCATACACATAAGCCTGTACCTCACACAATGCAATAGGCGCTTTGGCCAATTCTCCGCTGGAATAGAATATCGAATCGTGGGAGTCCTTCCAGCCTTGATTTACCAGGCCTTTTGAAGATCGCGTGGCATATTCAACAAAACCATCACCATCAATATCTCCGTATTCGTTGATCCATCCTAAGGCTTTTTCAATATTTGGCCAAAGCTCCTTTATGGTTTCATCATCGCCTGTCCTTTCGTAGTATGCTCCGGCCAAAACAATGAATAAAGGAGTAGCATCAATGGTTCCATAATAGAGCTTAAAGGGTATCTCCCCTAATTCTGCCATCTCTCCTCCCCTCTTTTCATGAAGAATTTTTCCTGGTTCGGCATCCTGAAAATCATTAGTTTCGGTTGCCTGGGTACGAGCAAGATATTTCAAGACGCCCTTGCTTACTTCAGGTTCAAGCCAAAGACATTCAAATGCCGTAATAATCCCGTCACGTCCGAAAGGCGTACTGTACCAGGGAATACCCGCATAAGGATAAGGGCCTTCTTTCGTCTTAGTTATCATCGTTATCAAATCCGACTTTGACCGGCTGATCCATTCATTAAAGTGTTCATTGGAAGTGTAGAGATCTGTGGTAGTGGTTCTTATTCTTTCGCTTTCCTCTTTTATCTCCTTCAGCGCTTTATCATATGTTTTGATTTCTGGCAAATCACCGTCAATATCAAAAGCCACGGCAATTTCCAAATGAAACCGTTCCTTCGGTTTTAAGGAAACAATGTATTTTACGGTGTTTTCCTGAATTTCCTCTGGCTGTGGAAGAAACTTCAGATGCGTACTTCTGACAATATCATCCAAGCCTTTGTATTTTAATATGACAGTGTTTTCCTTTATCTCGTCGGCAAAACGGATGCCTTTGTTTATCCTGGGGGTTCCCCTTACTTCAAAAATATCTGAAAAATCACCTTCAAACTCAATAGATAAAGAGAAGAAGGATTCCTGAAGGTCAAAATTTGAGAATGAAATTTTTTCATAGCATACCCCCATCCATAAAAATTTACTTCTTTGAATATGAATGGAGCCATGTTGAACAATTTCTCCCTCTTTATTTTCATAATCGGGATTGGTCAGATCAACAATGGACACATGATTATCTTCGCTAAGATGAGAACTTAACATCAAGGGTCGCTGATTTTCGATCATCAATTGAAGCTTGGAAAGGAAGCGTGTTCCCTGGTGGTATAAGCCTTGAGTTCCTTTTCCTACCTGATGGATATCTCCAAATTTATCAAACACTCCAAACGACTCTCCATACTTTATTACACTGGTTCTGCTGTCTGCAAAAGAAGATGTTGCAAGAATATAAAATTGATTTTCAATCTCTAGGTAATTCATAGCCTAATAATTTATAATAAAAACATAATTGAAAGCTTTCTACGTCAAATTTCTATGATTACTTATGCTACTGTTAATTCAAATGACCTGCCTCTCACACCTGAGTTTGTCAATGATTTATATAAAGCAACATATTCCTTTGCCATTCGATCTGCTGTAAATCTTTCTTCAAAAATTTTTCTACAATCCAGGCGATCAATGCTACTTAAAGTATCTAACGCCTTAACTGCTTCACTTGTCGAACTGACAATAAATCCGGTTTTACCGTCTTCCATTATTTCCGGCACACTGCCCACATTAAAGGCAATAACGGGAGTGCCACAAGCCATGGACTCTATCATTACAAGACCAAAAGGCTCTTGCCAATCGATGGGAAACAACAATGCTTTAGCTTCTCCCAAAAAGGTCTGCTTGTCTTTCTCATTAATTTCTCCTATAAATTCTATTAACGGATGATCAAGCAAATGCTTTATCTTTTCTTCAAAGTAGTCCTTATCTGCATGGTCAATTTTTGCAGCAATTTTTAATGGCATTTCAGCTTGTGTGGCAATCTCTATGGCTTTATCAACTCCTTTCTCAGGTGAGACCCTTCCAAGGAAAGCCAGATAGTCTCCGGCGCCTCCTCCAGGAGTAAATAAATCCATTGGGAGTCCATGATATACATTACCGGTCCAATTAATCCAGGAAAGAGGATTTCTTTGAGCGTAGGAAATGGAATTAACCGGCATTTCATAATACTCCCGGTATAAAGGCACCAAATCAGGAATATCCAGTCTTCCATGTAGGGTGGTTAAATGCGGTACTCTATTGTAAATTCTGGATGACAGAAAATGAAAGTAGTCGATATGATAATGGATGACATCAAAATTATTCATCTCTCTTATTACCTTTTCCAACATTATAAAATGGTGTGTCAACTGATCTTCACAATTTTTATTCAGTCGCAAAGATTCGGTACAACAAGGAATTAGCCTTGCTTTGGTAATTGAATCGCCGCTTGCGAATAAGGTGACTTCGTGGCCCATCTTTACTAGTTCTTCAGTTAAATAAGATACTAT
>DASPJL010000108.1:0-84694 GCA_035628645.1 Cytophagales bacterium
CGGGATTTCCTACATAAACTCCATTCTTCTCGGTGTCTTGTAATACAACTGCTCCGGCTCCAATTATATTATTTTCCATTATGTTTACTCCATTTAAAATAGTGACGTTACTTCCGATGAAAGTTCGGTCTTCTATCTTACAATCTCCATTGATAACCGCACTGGTGGAAATATGGCAATGATTGCCGATTTGTGTATCGTGTTCTATTATTGAATTAGAGTTGATAATGCAATTATAACCTATTTTGGCTCCTGCATTTACCAATGCTTTATGCATTATTATACTTCCCTCTCCGATACTTGAATGTTTGGAAACTGTGGAGTAAGGTGAAACAATTACAGGCAATTGAACGGGAAGGTTTTTAAGTTTTGAGTAAAAATTTTCTCTTAGCTGACTTGATTTTATCTGCCCGAGGCTAATAAAGAAATAATTTACTTCCTTGGTCACCTTTTCTATGTCTTCATCCGATGCTATTACTTTATAACCAAATATAGACTGGCCAATTTTCTCTTTAACGTCTACGATGCCATAAATATCGTATTTCCCTTCTGTTTCGATGACATCTATCACAGATTTGCAATGGCCTCCACCTCCAATAAGGATAATCTTTTGTTTCATATAGGATGAGCTATCGGCAATCAGGTTTTAGCTTATTTGAATGGTAGTTCATGCTCTTTTTCTTCAAATCATATTATGCAAATATGTAATTTTCTTTGAAATACCTTCTTTAACCACAGAGGAAACGGAGAAATACACGGAGCACATGGAGTTTTCTATGCTCTCTATGTATTTCTCCGCTATCTCTGTGGTTCACCTACAACTTCCAAACGCTTACTCCCAGTGGGGATAAAGTTATTTCGATGGAATGTTCCCTTCCATGAGACGGTTCATTTTTTGCTGGTATCGGCGCTCCATTATAAACACCACTGCCTCCAAAATTGGAATAATCTGAATTTAAAACCTCTTTCCATGTTCCTTTGGTTGGAACGCCTATTCTGTAATTTTCCCTCACGACAGGGGTGAAATTGCAGACGACCAGAAGGAGGTCTTTCTTATTTTTCCCTTTCCTTAAGAAGGAAATAACACTGTTATCCACATCGGCGCCATCTATCCATTCATACCCTTCAGGTTGAAATTGAAGTTCATGCAAAGCTTTTTCTTCACAATATAGCGTATTCAGTTCCTTTAAGAAATTTTGTATGCCATTGTGATAACCTCCAAATAAGATATGCCATTCCAAGCTTCCGTCATGGTTCCACTCGCTGTATTGCGCAATTTCTCCTCCCATGAAAATTAATTTCGTTCCGGGATGGGTATACATGTATCCATATAAAAGGCGAAGGTTTGCGAATTTCTGCCACTCGTCGCCGGGCATTTTATTTATCAAAGCGCCTTTGCCATATACCACCTCATCATGGGAAAGAGGGAGCATAAAATTTTCGGAAAAGGCATAATGAATGCTAAAAGTGAGCTGATCGTGGTGATGTCTTCTATACATTGGATCTTTAGACATATAATCCAGTGTATCGTGCATCCAGCCCATCATCCATTTCATTCCGAAGCCAAGACCGCCTATAACTGTTGGCTTTGAAACCATCGGCCATGAAGTAGATTCTTCGGCTATGGTTTGAACATCCGGAAATTCTCTGTAAACAGCTTCATTAAATGTTTTAAGAAAATTAATTGCTTCCAGATTTTCTCTTCCCCCGAATTCATTGGGGATCCATTCGCCTTCTTTTCTTGAATAATCCAGATAAAGCATGGAAGCAACTGCATCTACCCTTAACCCGTCAATATGGTATTTATCCAACCAATAGAAGGCGTTGCTGATTAGAAAAGATTTAATTTCATTTCTGCCATAATTGAAGATGTAGCTTTGCCAGTCGGGATGAAAGCCTTTTCTTGGATCAGCATGTTCAAAAAGATGGGTGCCGTCAAAATAAACAAGACCATGTTGGTCGCTCGGGAAGTGGGAAGGAACCCAATCCAGGATTACACCTATTCCTTCTTTATGAAGTTCATTCACCAGGTAGGCAAAATCATCGGGAGTGCCAAACCTGCTGCTTGGCGCGAAATATCCTGTTATCTGGTATCCCCACGATCCAAAAAAAGGATGTTCCATGATAGGCATAAACTCTACATGTGTAAAGCCTAGCTCTTTAACATATGGAACAAGTTGTGCTGCTAATTCTCTATAAGAAAGTGATCTGTTGCCGTCGTCCGGCACTCTTTTCCAGGAACCTAAATGGACTTCATAAACAGAAAAGGGTTTCGCAAGTTCTTGTCTTTTCTTTCTCAAATTAAGCCATCGCTTATCCTTCCATGGAAACTCTTCTTTCCAAACCACCGAGGCTGTTTTGGGGGCTACTTCCGCATACCTGGCAAAAGGGTCTGCCTTTTCTACTTTATAATCATTATAATTCGATTCAATATAATATTTATATACTGTTCCTGACCCTATTTCAGGAATCAGGCCTTCCCATATTCCCGAACCATCCCATCTGTGATAAAGTTGATGACTACCTCTGTCCCATCCGTTGAAGTCTCCGGTTACAGAAACATACTTGGCATTTGGCGCCCAAACAGCAAAGTATGTTCCATTTACTCCTTCGTTTGTTAATACATGTGATCCTAATTTTTCATACAATCTATAATGTGTACCCTCACGGAATAAATGGATATCTAAATCACTGAAAAGAGAAAAATGAACGACTTCGGCCATGGTAGGTTTATTTGAAACAGAAGGAATTGCCATGATAATATATCTTAGTTAAAGGTTTTAAAAATTTTAGTTTTTTTTAATTCTTAGGTAAACGGGTTTTGTAATTAAATAAAACTTTCTTTTGTATACTTTTTCATTATAAACTTAATGCCCCTCAATGGAATAACCACCCAGTCGGGCCTATTATTTAATTCATATTTCAGTTCATAAATAGCCTTTTCAAGCAAGAATGTTTCCAGCAGGATATCAAAAGATTCACGGTCAATTGGAATAAAATCGCAATTGGCAGTCTTTTTTAAATAGGTTTTCAAATAGTATTTGCTAACGAAATGATACCAAAGCTCAGCCCATTGTTCAAGATGAGAGGAATCTTCCTGGCGAATACTATTATTTTGCAATAATACACTATATGCAGCATAATGGAATGATCTCATCATTCCTGCCACATCTCTTAACGGAGATCTTTTTAACCTTCGCTCGCTGAAGCTTCTTGCAGGCTCTCCTTCAAAATCAATAATAAGGAAATCCTTTCCCGTAAACAGTACTTGCCCAAGATGATAATCTCCGTGAATTCGTATTTTCATGGTGGTGATTTTTTTAGAGAAAATCTTTTTAAGTACCTGGAGAATTTCGCCTTTCATGTTCATTACTTCTTCAGCTTCTTCCCGCACCTCCTCCGGCAAATTTTTCATATTTTTTTTCAGCGTATCGAAAGTGCTTCTCACCAGAGATTGCAAAGAAGAAAATAGTGATCTTTGGTAATGAAGGGAAAAGGGTTCAGGGTCAAAATCTTTTTCCTGGTGTCTTGAAGCCAAAGCGATATGCATTTCCCCTGTCCTTTGTCCCAATTGGTTTACTCTTTCTACATAAGGGCCTCCTATGACGGATTCAAGAGATGTTGGAAGCTCCGAATCCATGCTTTCCTCAAACTTTTCCATCTCAAATTGTACTCCATTGGAAGTTTTTTCCTCTAATACCCTTTCGAAGTAGTCTTCCAGTGTTTCACAAATGTATTGCCAGGCGTCTCCCTGATTGGGTACAGCTTCCTGCATTAAACCCAATACCAAAGGTTGGCTGTTCGGTTGGTTGTTATAATGTTCAATAGACGCCACAAACTTTGGCATATGGGCAAAGTCCGTTTTTTCAGTTAAAAATCTGTTGATTTCCAGATCCGGGTTTATCACCCTATCCAGTTTTCTATAGATCTTAAAAAAGAACTTATTTTCAAAAAGAATAGAAGTGTTGCTTTGTTCCACGTTTAGCACTTTTGAGCTAAACTGATTAAGCACCTCTTTTAAATCCTTTTCAAACTCTTTATTCACATTAGCCAGCAAATCCCCAGTTTCATATTTTAATCTCCTTTTTCTTGCAACCATTGAAAATACGGCTTTTCTGAATGATTCGTCATAAACAGCATCATATAGAATTGCATTCGAGCCATTCATTCTTAAAGAGGCAACAATACTTTTCGGATGGTAATCATTAAACATTTTTTCTTCTTCTGCCAGGTATCCAACCGACAGGGGAAGAAGGTATAATTCCGGAAGATCTTCGGTATAGCTGACCTCAATTATAAAGAAGGCCGCGCCTCCTTCTTCTGTTTTAATCGGCAAAATCTCCTGGATGTTTATCCGTTGAATGGTCTTTGCTTTTCCTCCAAACCATCTGCAACCCTTCAGGTATTTGGGTAAAATTTTATTTGCTAAAATCTTGTTAAACTTACCCCTTTCAATACTTTCCCAGTTGTCTATTTCAAATTCCTGAAATGAAGGCAAGTGTATATCATCCACCATAATATTTTCTTGTTCCAATGAAAACCAGAAATATCCATGAGGCCCCAGGGTGAAGACATAGGGCGTTTCTTTAATCTGAGGGAATTTGTTTTGGCTGAAAACCTCGGTAGGCGTATAACCTGTATAATCAGGAAGTTCTAGCTCCATTGCCTGCGAAAATCTTGATAAATTTACTACCACCAATATCACTTCCCCCTTATAAGATCTAATAAAAGCAAGCACTTTTGGATTAGAGGGTGATAAAAATTTTATGTCCCCACGACCAAAAGCTTGATGTCTTTTTCGCATGGCAATAACACGCTTGTTCCACCACAATAATGAGGAGAGGTTTTTCTGCTGAGTTTCCACATTTATTGATTCAAAAGAATATTCAGGATCAATAATCAGTGGAAGATAAAGCTTTTGCGGATTTGCTTTGGAGAATCCGGCATTTCTGTCAGGGCTCCATTGCATCGGTGTTCTTACTCCATCTCTGTCTCCCAGGTAATAATTATCGCCCATTCCAATTTCATCGCCATAGTACATTACCGGAGTGCCCGGCAGCGAAAATAACAAAGTGTTCATCAGCTCAATCTTCTTTCGATTGTTATCAAGCAGCGGCGCCAACCGATGACGAATACCCAGATTTATTCTGGCTAAGGGATCTTTGGTATATACACGGTACATATAGTCCCTTTCTTCATCAGTAACCATTTCCAGAGTAAGTTCATCGTGATTTCTTAAAAACATGGCCCACTGGCAATTCTCAGGAATGGACGGCGTCTGGTCAAAAATGTCTGTAAGAGGATACCGGTCCTCCATTTTTAATGACATAAACATCCTGGGCATAAGTGGAAAATGATAGTTCATATGACACTCATCACCGTCTCCGAAATAACTTGCTGAATCTTCAGGCCACATATTCGCCTCGGCAAGCAGCAACTTATTTTTATACTTGCTGTCTACATAAGACCGAAGTTTTTTCAGGAAGGCGTGTGTTTCGGGTAAGTTTTCACAATTGGTACCCTCTCTCTCAAACAGGTATGGAACGGCATCCAGCCGGAAACCATCAACGCCCATATTAAACCAGAAATCCAATACCCTGAATACTTCTTGCTGCACTTTAGGATTATCATAATTCAAATCAGGTTGGTGATGGAAGAACCGATGCCAATAATAAGCCTTAGCCACAGGATCCCAAGTCCAGTTTGAAGCTTCAAAATCTTTAAAAATAATTCTTACCTCATTGAATTTGTTAGGATCATCGGACCAGACGTAATAGTCCCTGTAAACAGAGCCAGGTTTAGAAATTCTTGCCCGCTGAAACCAAGGGTGCTGATCAGAGGTGTGGTTGATTACTAATTCAGTGATTACTTTAAGGCCTCTTCTTTTTGCCTCCTTCATAAAAAGTTTAAAATCCTGAAGCGTTCCGTAAGAGGGGTTTATACTAAAATAATCGGCGATATCATACCCATCATCTTTTAACGGCGATGGATAAAATGGAAGGAGCCAAATGGCCGTTACGCCTAGGTCCTGAAGGTAATCCAGTTTTTCCATCAAACCTTTAAAGTTGCCTGTTCCGGAGCCATTGCTGTCTTTAAAAGCTTTTATATGTACCTCATAAATAATGGCATCTTTATACCACAGTATATTTTCATCACTATAGGGTCTTTTCAAGCTTCCTTGAGGTAAGGAAGCTTCCAATTTTTTTTGTGTGTTGGTATTATGTGCTATTTCTGAATAAGCTTCTTCTTTCAGCATTGTATTGAAATTTTAAAATATATTTTAGGGAAATATCCTCATTCATTTTTTATGTAACATCTGCTATACGCTTTCTTCTTCAATTCTAAAAACATGAACAGGAAGTTTAAAAGGGTTTAGTTCAACGAAATTCCATTCATTGTTCCAGGTATATTTTTCATCAGTAAGTAAGTCGTGAACTTGGTAAGGAGTATCATAAGGCATATTCAGCTTCCAGAGTGGGAGCTTCACATAGCCAGCCAATGTTTGAGTATAAGCGAGGTTTACGACGACAATTATCTTATTGTCAAAGCTATCCGTAGACTTTACATAACATAATAAATTCTGGTTGTCGGTATCGCAGAACTGAACGTTCCAGGTGGTTTGCAGTGCTTCATTCTCCCGCCTTATTTTATTGATAAGAGTAATTATTTCTCTGATCCTGGTTTGTTTGGACCATTCCCAATGCCCAATTTCATATTTTTCAGAATTTAAATATTCCTCTTTCCCTTCTGCTACAGGTGTATTGATTCCAAAATCGAAAACAGGTCCGTAAATACCATAATTTGAAGACAAGGTTGCTGCCATGACCAGGCTTCTGATAAATGCAGGCTCTCCTCCCTTTTGTAAATGGTCATTTAGAATATCAGGGGTATTTGGCCAGAAATTCGGCCGGAAATATTCCCGAAGGTCTGTTTGCGTAAGCTCCGTTACATATTCTGTTATTTCATGTTTGGATGTCCTCCAGGTGAAATAGGTATAAGACTGTTGAAACCCCAGTTTAGCCAACCTTTCCATTACCCTTGGTTTTGTGAAAGCTTCAGCAAGAAATATTGTTTCAGGATATTTTTTTCTAACCTCTTTTATCATCCATTCCCAGAAAGTAAAGGGTTTGGTATGTGGATTGTCCACACGGAAAATATTTACTCCCCTTTCAACCCAATATTCTACAATGCTCTTAAGCTCTATCCATAAGTTTTCCCAGTCCTCGGTCTCGAAATTGAAAGGCAGCACATCCTGATATTTTTTCGGAGGGTTTTCAGCATATTGAACTGAGCCATCCGGCCTCCATTTGAACCATTGAGGATGTTCTTTTACATAGGGATGATCGGGAGCGCATTGAAGCGCATAATCCAGCGCTATTTCAATGCCCAGGGTTTTTGCTTTTTTTACAAGCTTTTCAAAATCTTTTACTGTTCCCAGTTCCTGATGGATTGATTTATGTCCGCCTTCTGAGCTCCCTATAGCCCAAGGTACTCCTGGGTCGTCCTCCTGAGCCGTTGTAGAATTGTTTTTTCCCTTTCTGTTTACTTTACCTATGGGGTGAATGGGTGGAAAATAAAGCACATCAAATCCCATTTCGGCAATCATTGGAAGAAGCTTTTCACAATCTTTAAATGTACCGTGTCCGTTAGGTTTTTCAGAAGTTGATCTTGGGAAAAGCTCATACCAAGAGCTGAAAAGCGCTTTTTTCCTTTCCACCTCCAGCGTAAGGATCTTAGAATATTGAACAAAATTTTGTTTCGTTACGCCGTTGAACATCAATTGGGAAATTTCCTGAGAAGTAGCCATTTTAACCGCTTCCTCCGGATTTGCCTTCTCCAAAGTAGCCGCCATGGTTTCCAATTTTGGTTTATTTTGAGAACCTGCCGACGCTGCCTGGGATAGTAACTCTTTTCCGATTTGTAGCTCTACGGAAATATCCTGATTTGCTTCAAATTTTCTTTTTAATCCATGCTGCCAACTAGCAAAATGATCTACCCATCCGATTAAAGTATATTCATATTTGCCTTGTTGGTCCGGAATAAAGAATGCCTGCCATTTGTCATTGCCAATAAAATTCATTGACACCTCCGCCCACTTTTTTTTCCCGGCCAGTCGCCAAAGCAGTACTGCTTTTACAGCGTCATGCCCGTCGGTAAAAACATCCGCGGTTACCGTTACTTTTTCTCCGACTACTCTCTTTGCAGGATATTGTCCGCAATTTATTACAGGTTTTACATTTTCTATTATTACTCGTTGTTTGCCATTAATGTCTTTAAAATTGTAATTAGACTTTGCCATATCAGTTGTAAGGTCATTTGTTTCTATTGATGGTTTTTACGAGAGTGAGGTTATTAAGATGGGTTATAGAGAAAAAATATTGAAAGTAAATGAAGGTAGTGTGATAATACGATAATGTGATGATGTGAGGGAAATATTAAATTTTGAATTTTAAATTTTAAATGACGGAAAAATTGTGAATGATGATAAAACATTCATTATCACGTAATATTCGGGGCAGGGAGTGACAGTGCATTAATTATGCTATCCTCATAGAAATTATGGCAATGTATAATTTAAAGGAAGGGACTAAGAATTATATATTTAACATCCTCGTACCCCGGATCTCATTTCCCAAACTTTTGAAGGGTGGTTTTCCTGAGTTCTTTTATAAAGAATCTTTATAATGTTTAAATATTAAGATCAATACCTATATTTTTACTTTAAATTTAACAGCTATGGAACTAAAAGAATCGACTTTTTTAATTACCGGAGGAAGTTCGGGGATAGGCAAAGCTACCGCCCGTGCCATCATAAATAAAGGAGGGAAGGTTGCAATTACTGGGAGAGATGAAAATAAACTTAAACAGGTAGCAGAACAGATAGGCGCCTTTCCTATTCATGCTGATGTCGGAAATCTTGGGGACATTGAAAAAACTTATACTTCATTTTTATCAAATTTCGATAGGTTAGATTGTCTGATCAACAATGCAGGTATTGGGTTGTGGAGTGAGCTCACGGAAATAAACCTGGAAGAATTTCAAAAAGTTTATAACGTCAATGTATTTGGCGCAGCGTTAATGGGGCAAAAAGCAGCCCGCATTTTTCAGAAACAAAACTATGGCAATATCATAAACATTGCATCCACCGCTTCTACCAAAGGTTTCGAAAAAGGAACAATCTATTCCTCCTCAAAATTTGCGCTAAGAGGAATGACTGAATGTTGGAGGGCTGAACTTAGAAAATACAATATCAGGGTAATGCTCATTAATCCAAGTGAAGTAATTACTGCGTTTTTCAGTTCCGATAGAAAAGAACAAGAAGAAGTAGAAAGCAAATTGAGAAGCGAGGAAATTGCCCATATCATCGTTTCGGCATTAGAAATGGATGACAGAGGTTTTATTCCTGAGCTTTCCGTTTGGGCAACCAATCCAAAGAATTAACAATATCAGCAGGACTTAGCACTTTTGGACCAATTGCCATCAAAGCAATATCCATAAATGTTATTGTTCCATATAATATCCGTCCGGGTGAGTGGCATGTGAAAGGAAATTCTCCCAGACACTCTATCATAATTGACTAATTCTATTATAATTGATTATTTAAATTTTGGTTTTGTAACTTAAATTGTATGAAAGTAAGTTTCGCTTTACTTTATTCTGCTGTTTTTCTTATTTTTTTAGTCCCTTCCCAGGGCAATTGCCAAAAGAATATAAAACTCAAAAATATTTCTCTTGAGGAAGGTCTTTCCCAAAACTCGGTGCTTTCAATTTTGAAAGACAAAGATGGGTTTATGTGGTTTGGAACACAAGACGGCCTCAACAAATATGATGGCTATACCTTCACCGTTTATAGGAACGATAAAAATAAAACAGGAAGTCTTTCACACAATTATGTTCATGTAATCTATGAGGATAAGAAAGGTAACTTATGGATAGGAACCTGGGGCGGAGGGTTAAATCTTTTTGACAAGGAGAAGGGAACTTTTAAGTCTTTTAAGAATGACCCCGATAATCCCAGAAGTTTAAGTCATGACCATGTAAATGGAATTGCTGAGGATAAATCCGGAGCGATTTGGGTCGCTACGAAAAACGGTTTGAATAAGCTTGATTTTAAAACCGGAGAATTTGAAGTATTTAAACTCAATAAGAATAACTCGAACAGCTTAAGTCATAATGATGTAAGCAAAGTTTTGGTTGACCGCCAGGGCACGGTATGGGCTGGGACCTGGGGAGGAGGATTAAACCGCTTTAATCCTGAAAGAAAAACTTTCACTCAGTTTAAGCATAAGCCCGGCAAGAATGGAAGCTTAGGACATAATATTATTAAAACCCTTTACGAGGATAGTGAAGGAACTATATGGATAGGGACTTGGGGAGGCCTGAACAGATTTGATAGAAATACGGAAACATTTACCAATTATATCCCTGAAACCAATAACCCTAAAAGTGTACGACATAAATACATTAGCTCAATCAGGGAAGGCGAAAATGGCATTTTCTGGATAGGAACCTGGGGTGAGGGGTTTTTTCAATTCAATAAAAACACCGGAGTTTTTGAAACTATCGGCCACCAGGTTTGTGATCCCAGCTTGTCCATTATAGGCTCTATGTACATTGGAAATGAGGATAATGTTTGGATTGGTACAATGGGTAATGGCATATATTATTTTTATAACCGTGAAGAACCGTTTATTACTTTACAAAATACGGGCGGTAATCCCGGAATCGAGCAAACATTGAGCAATGATGATGTTCAAGCCCTTTATACCGATAGAAGCGGATATTTGTGGATCGGAACGGTAGACGGATTAAATAAATTTGATCCTGACAGCGGAAAATTTACCGTTTTTAAAGACAATGATGTATATGAAGGTGAGCCGGGTAATTTTGCAAAATCAGGCAGATTAAGTAGTAATTCAATTCGCGCAATCTTTGAAGACAGAAGCGGAAAGCTGTGGATCGGAACAGGCGATGGTGGGCTAAATTGCTTTCTTAATGATAGCAGTAGCATTAAAATTTATAAGCGGGAAAGCAATAATCCAAAAAGCTTAAGCAACAATGATGTAAGGGCCATAGAAGAAGACAAGTTTGGCAATTTATGGATAGGAACCTGGGGAGGGGGCCTGAACTTATTCGACAGAGGAAAAGGCGAGTTTCACCGATTTAAATTTGAAAAAAAAGATCTCAAATCATTGAGTGATAATTTTATCTCCACTGTGTACCAGGATAAGAAAGGAACGCTTTGGGTCGGCACACAAAATGGTTTAAATAGATATATTCCCTCAGAAAAGAATTTTGAAATCTTTCAAGTGAATGAAGACAACCCCAACAGCATAACTAGTAACGTTATTTATGCAATATATGAGGACAGCAGAGGTAATTTATGGATCGGCACAGAAAATGGGCTAAACAAATTTGACAGGGAGAATCAGGTTTTTATTTCTTATGGAGGAAAGGATGGGCTTACCGCAAACCAGGTTTTCAGTATTCTTGAAGACAATAAAAAAAATATTTGGTTAAGTACCAATAAAGGAATTTTTAAGTTTGATCCGGCGGTCAATTCTTTTCAAAATTTTGACATCAGGGATGGCATCAGAAATAATGTTTTTAATTTCCAGGTAAGTGAAAAGGGAGCTGATGGAAGGTTGTATTTTGGAGGCATTGCCGGCGTTACCGCTTTTGATCCGGACAGCATAAAAGGAAATACTTTTGTTCCGCCCATTATAATTACCTCCCTTAAGCTTTCAAACAAACCATTTCTGCAGCACCCTGAGTTTTCTAAACAGATGCCTATTGAAATTCCTCAAAATGAAGGTTTTTTTACAATTGAGTTTTCAGCGTTAAGTTTTGCCTTGCCTGAGAAAAATCAATACAAGTATAAGTTGGAAGGATATGATGAAGATTGGGTCTTTTCTGGGACTAAAAATGAAGCGACTTATACTAATCTCAACGGAGGAACTTATACCTTCAGGGTTAAAGGAAGCAATAACAATGGTGTTTGGAGTAAAGAAGAAGATATACTTAAAATAGCCATTATTCCTCCCTGGTGGAAAACGTTGTGGTTTAAAATTTTTGGAGCCCTGGTAGTGGTTATAACTGCGGTAACTGGATATCGCGTCCAGACTTACAGGATTACGACAAAAAATAAAGAGCTGGAAGCAAGGGTTGTTCAGCGAACCCAACAAATTGAACTTCAGAAAAGAGAGATTGAAAAGAACCATGATAATCTAAACAAGCTTAATGCTGAAATAAGGCATAAAAACGAAGAACTGGAAAGAAAGGTGGATGAACGAACGAAGAGGCTGCAGGAAAGAGAGCTTCAGTTAAGATTGATTACAGATGCTTTGCCCGTGCTTATTTCATATATAGATCTTGACAAAAGATTCACCTTTCACAATAAGACCTACGAAGACTGGTTCGATCTGACTACCGAGCAGATAGCAGGTAAATATATTTGGGAAGTAATTGGTGAAGAAGCGTATGAAAAAGTAAAAGAGTATACAGAACAGGCATTGGAGGGAAACCAGGTGAAATATGAAGCTGAAATGCCTTACAAGACGGGAGGGAAACATTATGTATCCACTTTTTTAATCCCGCATCTTGAAAATGAAAAGGTATTGGGTTTTTACGCTTTGATTACGGACATATCAGAGCGCAAAGAGTTTGAAGTGGCCATAGCAAAGGCTTTGAAAGAAGCTGAAATCAAAAACAAGGAGCTGATCAGGATAAATACAGATTTGGATAATTTTGTTTATACTGCTTCCCATGATCTCCGCTCTCCAATTACCAATCTTGAAGGTTTGTTGCAATTAATTATGAAAAACCTGAATGGAAAAATAGGCTCTTTTGATCAGGATGTGCTTGAAATGATGAACAAATCTGTAGTAAGGTTGAAGCGAACGATCACTGAATTAGGAGAAATTGCTAAGGTTCAAAAAGAATTTCTACCCGAGGAGGTACTCTCTTTTAAAGAAGTAATTAATGAAGTAAAAGCAGATATCAATCATGACATCAGCGAATCTAATGCTTCCATTATAGAGAACCTGGAAGTAGAAAATATAAATTATCCGCATAAACACTTGCGGAGCATTATTTATAACCTTATCTCAAACGCAATTAAGTACCGATCTCCCGACAGAACCCCAAAAGTAGAGGTCAGGACAAGAAAGGTTGGGAAAAAAATTCAATTGTCTATAATAGACAACGGATTAGGTTTGGAAGATGGACAGGTAAAAAAGATCTTTAAAATGTTTAAACGTCTTCATACTCACGTAGAAGGAAGCGGAGTGGGGCTCTATATCGTTAAGCGGATCGTTGAAAATAATGGGGGCAATATTTCCGTGGAAAGTATTCCGGGGAAGGGCACCTCATTTTTAATTGTTTTTTAGGAGAAAGCGCCTAATTTATTTTAGCAACTTGTATTTTTGGCGTAAGCTTCAATACTTCTTCGGCAAATCTGAAGGTCTCCTTTTTTACTTTATCAAGATCTTTAGATTTAAACCGGTTAGCAAGGCAATGGTCTCCAACTTCTTTAAAGGCTATTTTTCGTTTTGATTCAACAGGCGTCTTTATTTGATCGTACATTTCAAGCATGGCAGGTACGGAAACCACCTTATCATGTACTTCCTCATTTTTATAGAAATAGCCTAAAAAAACAGGTTGTTTTATCTTCTCAAATACTTCTTCCTGCATGGTAGCGTCAAGAAGAGACCGTAAACTTATAAGCGCCTCCAGCCGGTATTTTTTGGTCCAGTAACTAGCAGGAGAGCTTTCCCTCTTGTTAATCATATAGTTTCCGCCCATTACAAGCCTCGCAATCTGAAGTCCCCAGTTTTTATTCAGGATGGTAGCGCTTCTGTCATAAAGGTCGATGTTAGGGGAATAAAGGATTAAACCTGCAATGTCCGGATTTTCACCGGCAATATATAAAGACAATGTACCCCCGGTGGACGTTGACATTAAAATAACTTTTTCTCCAAGTTGTTTTCCTACCGCCACGGCATATTTTGCCGATTCCATTAAATTTTCCGGTGTCAGATCAACCATTGCTTCTTTTTCATTAAGACCATGGCCGTAAAGCCTTGCCAGATATAAATTGCATCCGTACCTTTCAGCAAAATCGCGGTGGAGCGGATTACCTTCTTCCTGGCTGGCAGAAAAACCATGGAGATATACAATGGCATAGGGCGTTTTTTGTTTATTTGTCGAATTGGCCCATACTATTCTTGCCTCATTGTCCGGCTTCACATTTTTCTGACTCTCCTCATTTTCTATGATTTCTTTTTCAAGTTGAATAAGGTCAGAAGAAACCTCAGGAAGCTTGCCATTAAGGTTTGGAACTTCTGGAGCGGGCCCTGCTAAATAAAGAATACTTAGTGCTATAAAAGCAGGAATCGTTTTAATAAAAAATTTCAAAGTAGTTTAATTTAATTTTAACAACATTCAACATTTATTCCACCCCTTTTGTCTTAAGTTTCACTCTGTATAATCCTGTTCTTGCGGTGACATATAAGGTTTTCATATCAGGGTCTCCAAAAGCACAATTGGAAGGAATTTCAGGGAATTTAATGGTCCCCAGGTGTTTTCCTTTTGGCGAAAAGATCAGTATTCCTCCCGGTCCTGAACAAAAAAGATTTCCTTTTACGTCCACTTTCATTCCATCAGGTCCGCCCGGTTCATCCATTAAAGAAGCATCATAAAACACTTTAGCATTTTTAATGGATCCGTCTTTTTCTACTTCATACCTGATCCACTTGTCAGCACTTGTAACATACAAATACTTTTCATCAGGGGAAAAAGCAATGCCGTTTGGCCGGACAAGGGTGGAATCCAGTAGTTCCAGATTATCTTTGTGAAACCTGAATACCCCACTGTAACTTATTTGTTTGGCAGAATCATCCTCACCTTCCGGCAATCCGTATGGAGGATCTGTAAAGTAATAGCTTCCGTCACTTTTAATGGCCACATCATTCGGGCTGTTAAATTTTTTTCCCTGATAATTATCTACAATTACAGAATATTCTCCTCCGGGTGATAGTTGACTTAATCTTCGCCCGCTGTGTTCGCACATTATAAGATTTCCATTTCTATACATCAGGCCGTTTGCATTGTTGCTTGGCTCTCTGAATTTGGAAACTTTACCATCGGGCGTCCATTTCATTATAGCATTTTTAGGAATGTCTGTAAACAAAAGGAAACCGTCTTTATGCCAAACCGGTCCTTCTGTAAAGGCAAAACCATCTGCAAGTTTTTCTACTTTTGCGGCTTCATCTACAATGGCATCCAAAGCCGGATCATTTTTTATCACGGCCGGATCTATCTGAGCATAAGAAAAATAAATATTTAGAAAGAAGCTTAAATATCCTATTTTCTTAAAAAGCTTTTTAAGGGTAATCATAAGTACAAAAAGTTATTTGGGAGTTTGAAAATTATTAAAAACAAATTATCCAATAAAATAGAAAGGAATGGCATAAAATAAAACAAGTATTTTAATTTTTAAATATAGCGCACTTTTAATTTGTTTCTACTCAGTTGGAAGAAAAATAATGGAAAATTGTTTGCGCACCGCGAACCTGAAGGATTCCTATGTTTATAGCAAAAATTGATTTTGGTAGGTATTCGACCCCATTTGGGGTCGTATTTCTACTACAAATTAATTTGCCATAAATATTTAATCCCTTCAGGATATTGAAGATATATAATCTCGTTATTTTTCCATATTTTTTATAGTACTGAGTAATTTCAATAATTCTAGAAATTCCAGTCGCGACTAGAAAAGTTCTTTAAACAGGAACTCTGCACTAATATTTTTACATTGTGTGAGTAGACAAATAACGTTTGGGTTAACTATGATCCTTCTGAAAAAAATATTCATATCATTTTTCATTTTATCCATTGTTTTTAATGCCTTTCCGCAGGCGAACGATTCTGTCTATTTTATACCTAAAAACAAGAACGCAGGAAATAATTATGCAAGAAGAAGGGCTGCACGCGAAGCGATGGAAACGGGAAATCTTGCTTATGACAAGAATTATTTTCAGGGGGCAATTAAATCCTATGATGAAGCAATAGAAGTAGATCCATCTCTTTTTCAGGCATATTATGGACGGGCGAGGGCCAAGGAGCAAATGAATGATTTGCGAAGCGCTTTAATGGATTATGATGTTGTACTTCATCTGAATCCCAGGTTTAGTGAAGGGTATTTCAACAGAGGTAAATTAAAAATCAGGCTGGGGGAATATCTGGCTGCAATTGAAGATTTAAACCAAATTCTTGACCTTCCTCCTGCAAGTTCAAATACCATTTATTTCGAAGGGGTAAGTGAGAGCGAAAAAGAAATTCCGACCTTAACAAAAATTTCTACTGTAAGTAAAGAACACGCTGAAGTGTATAATTATATAGGTGTAGCAAAAGCTGAACTTGAGGATTATCGGGGAGCGATGGCAGCTTTTGACAAGGCGATAGAACTTAAGCCTGACCTGGCCACTTTTTATTTGAACCGCGGGGATTTGAAATATAAAATCGAGCAAGTAGAAAGCGCTATTCGGGACTATGAAAAAGTACTGCAACTGAATCCTGAAAACAAAGAAGCGTTCTACAAAATAGTAAATTATAAAAGAAGCACCTCAGCCAATGATTCTATTGAGTATAACTTTTACAACAATTCGATTGACAAGGGAATAAACCTGACCAGCGCTTATTTGAGCCGGGCGGTAATAAAGTATAACAGGAGCGATTTTAAAGGAGCGCTTGCGGATTACAATTCTGCAATTGAATTGGATAATAAAAACCACGAAGCATATGTAAATCGTGGACTGGTGAAGGAAAAGCTGAAAGATTATGAAGAGGCAATAAAAGACTTTACTCGGGCAATTGCCATAAGACCCGATTATTGGAAAGCTTACTCTAACCGGGGAAATTCGAAATTTAAGCTGGATAGATTTGCTGAATCGGTACCCGATTATTCTGCTGCGATCAGGCTTAATCCAAAAGATGCTACATTATTTTATAACCGCGGGCTGGCTGAATACCTTTCAAAACAAAGTACAGAAGCCTGTAAGGATTGGCAGAAAGCCTTTGAAATGGGATATGTGGAGGCTGCCGAAAAAATTAAAGAATTTTGTGAAGACAATTAATTCAGCAGCCTTTTATTATTAATGATGATGATGCCCTCCCGCGCCATGCACATGACCATGACTGATTTCTTCAGGATCAGCATCGCGAACTGATAATACCTCACCCTTGAAATGGAGATCCAACCCAGCTAATGGATGATTAAAATCCAATTCCACCTGGTCTTGCTCCACGGAAATAACTTCTCCTTGAAAATGATTACCTGATTGGTCCTGCATCGGGATCACCTTTCCAACTTTCAAAATACTATGGTCAATTTTGCCATCTACAGCGAAAGTGGTTTTCGGTAAAAACATCACTTTTTCTTCTTCATAATCTCCATAGGCTTCTTCATATCCAATTGAAAAATCAAAGGTATCGCCCTTGGATTTTCCTGCTATATTATTTTCAAATTCAGCCAAAAGATTTCCATTTCCAAATAAAAATGTCAGGGGATTGCTCTCATTTGTCTCCTCAAACAACTCCTCATTTCCCTCGCCATTTCCTACATATAGCTGGTATTTAAGCGCTACGACTTTATTGTTTTCTACTGTCATGATAAAAATTTTTTATAAAACTAAAATTATTTGAAGGATTATAAAAATTCCTCTTTATTAACTCCTTACGAATTAAGGGGGAAGTAGGAAGATGCAAGTGGGAAGTTTTTTTAACTCTTTACTTCTAACTTCCCGCTTCCACCTTCCTGCTCAATACCTTATGCAGCCCTATTGGCGGAAGGTCAAAAAAATCTCCGACGGGTATAAATCCTGATTTTTCGTAAAATCCGATTGCTCCTGCTCTTGCGTTACACCAAATAAGCTGAACGCCTTTATTTTTAAGATATTCAATTCCAAATGCAATAAGTTTTTTTCCCAAATGAAGGTTTCTGTAATCCGTCGAAGTCGCCATTTTCCTCAGTTGGTATTGAAAAGATTCATTAAATATGTCATTTGCCATTTTATGAAAGGTGACTATACTCACAATTTCCTTATTATAAATTGCTCCTAAATGAAAAGATTCGGGATCGTCATCCTTTTCAAGCTTTACATTTTCATTGGATGGATCGTGTTCAAGAACAGCCCTTCTCAACAGGAAAGTTTGTTCAGTTGAGATAAATTCTATATTAATTTGGGGATCCATTTTATCTTCGTTTTAAAGGCATTCTTGGCAAAAATTCACATCCTTGAATTACTTTTACTAAAATAAAATAGTTTATGTTTAGAAATTAATTCTATCTCCGAATTTCAAATGAACAAACTCAAAATAATTTTAATTGCCGTATTATTATCCCCTTTGTTTTTATATTTTATAAATAAGCCTGTGGATGATGGAAAAGTTTACGAATTAAGAGTATATCACGCTCATCCTGGCAAGTTGGAAGATTTGCAAAGAAGGTTCAGGAAACATACTACTCGAATTTTTGAAAAGCATGGAATGACCAATGTAGGCTATTGGATTCCTTTGGAAAACTTAGACAATAAATTGATTTATATCCTTTCCTATCCATCAAGAGAGGCGAGAGAGAATTCATGGAAAGCTTTTGGTTCAGATCCCGAATGGCAGAAGGTAAAATCGCTTTCCGAAGCCAATGGGAAACTTGTGGATAAAGTGGAATCCTCTTTTTTAAAAACCACTGATTTTTCTCCTGTAATTGCCCCTGATTCTTCTAAAGATCCTCGTGTATTTGAACTTCGCACCTATATAACTCCTTCGGGAAGACTAAATGATTTACTGACGCGATTTAGAGACTATACTATGAAATTATTTTCCAAACATGGAATGACAAACGTTGGATACTGGGTGCCTGTAGAAAAGGAACAAGGATCGGAAAACAAGCTCATTTATATTCTTGCTCATAAAAGTAAAGAAGCTGGACTGAAATCGTGGAAAGCTTTTGGTAGCGATCCCGAATGGCAGAAAGTTGTGAAAGCTTCTGAGGCAAACGGTCGATTGGCAGAAAGTATTGAATCCGTTTATATGACCCCAACTGATTATTCCCCCATTAAATAATGTTCTCACGTTAGTTGAAAAAATATGATTAAGAGACTTGCAGCCAAAAAAAGAATTGGATTAATCGCACATGACCATAAAAAAGTAGAGCTTATTGAATGGGCGATGAAAAATAAAAAGCTTTTGGAAAACCATGAACTATTTGGTACGGGTACTACAGGGCGACTTATAGAAGAAGCTTTAAACTTACCGGTAAACAAACTTTTGAGCGGACCGTTAGGCGGAGATCAGCAAATCGGGTCAAAAGTTGCTGAAGGAAAAATTGATGTCATCATATTTTTCTGGGATCCAATGGAAGCCCAGCCTCACGATCCTGATATTAAAGCACTGTTAAGAATCGGTGTAGTTTGGAATATTCCCATGGCATGCAATGAATCCACCGCAGATTTTATTTTGAATTCAATTTTTATGACCCAGGATTATGACTCCATCGTTCCTGATTACAACAATTACATTAAAAGGAAGATATAATTAAAGTGGGAAGTTGGGGAGATGGAAGTGGGAAGCTTACATTTAGCGATGACATCCCTTAATTTCTTCGGATCAATTTCAAAAATTCCCAGGGATGTCATCGCTGTTTTTATGCAACTTCCCACTTCCCACTTCCCGCTTATTTTACCTCCTTCTTGAACCTTATCTATTTCTCCCATCGTACCTCATAGAAAAGACAACGACTATGAGTAAGGCGATAGACAAGATGAAGGATTTTGGGCTTCTTTTAAAAGATACCTTTAAAGAATGGAATGAAAGAGAGCCTTTCAATAATGCCATAATTATAGCTTATTACACTATTTTTTCCCTTCCTGGTTTGTTGGTTATAATAATCAACCTGGCGGGTTATTTTTTTGGAAAGGAAGCGGTCACCAATCAGATTTCATCCCAAATAGGAGGCATTATAGGCGGCGATACTGCAAAAGATGTCCAGGGAATAGTAGCCAAGGCAAGCTCAAACGAAGGCACCACAATTTCATCAATATTAGGAATAGCAACTTTAATATTTGGGGCAACCGGAGTGTTTTATCAACTTCAGCAAATCCTCAATAAGATGTGGGAAGTGGCCCCACAGCCCAAGCAAAAATTCCTGAAAATTATAAAAGACAGGGTCTTTTCTTTTGGAATAATCCTGGTTATAGGCTTTTTTTTACTGGTTTCGCTGGTTCTTTCCGCTGCGCTGGCTGCAGTGAGCGAATGGGTAGCAAGTCATTTGTCAGAGGGCCTTACTGTTTTGTTTCGAATACTTGACATTGTGGTTTCTGTGGGAATCATCACCTTGCTTTTTGCCGGAATGTACAAATTCCTGCCCGATGCAAAAATAAAATGGAAAGATGTATGGATGGGCGCTATTGTAACTGCCATTTTATTTGTAATTGCTAAGTATGCTTTAGGTGTTTATTTTGGAAACAGCGATCCTGGGTCCATGTATGGGGCAGCGGGTTCCATTATTCTGATTATGCTATGGGTAACTTATGCGGGAATGATCTTATTGTTTGGGGCAGAATTCACTCAACTTTATGCAAAGCGACATGGGCGAAATATTCAACCCTCTTCGCATGCCATTTCAACTAAGGGAAATAATGATAACGGGGCTATTGTGAATAAGAAAACAAACAAAGAGGCGCGTGGTGACATAGAAAAGAAATCAGGTAATGAACCCGAAGAATTTGAGATTAAAAGTCCGTTAGACAAATATTAGCGGCGTGCCAGGTATCTCTCTTATTTGTAAGGGTTAAATAGCTCAAATTAAAAAGGGGTGTCACCACATTTCACTTTTTGTGCCGGCTCTTCCCTATTTTTGCAGGGAATTATACATTATGAGTAAATCAATTAAAACAGGTGTCCTTCTTGTTAACCTGGGCACTCCTGATAGTCCTGAAGTAAAAGACGTAAGAAAATACCTGAGAGAGTTTTTGATGGACAAGCGGGTGATAGATATTCCTTTTCTCAACAGATGGTTTTTGATCAATCTTATCATTGCTCCTTTTAGAGCGCCCAAATCAGCAGTGATTTATAAGGAATTGTGGGATGAAAGAGGTTCTCCTTTGAAATATTATGGAGAAGACATCAAAGAGTTGCTGCAAAATGAACTTCCACGAAATTATACAGTGAGCCTAGGAATGAGGTATCAAAGTCCTTCCATAAAAAGTGCCATTGAAGAATTGAAAAATAAAAATGTGGAGAAAATTATCGTGCTTCCACTTTTTCCCCAATATGCCTCGGCTTCTACCGGCTCGGTTCAGGAGCTTGTTATGGATATTGTAAAGACTTGGGAAGTAATACCTTCCATGTCTTTCATCAGCAATTTTGTAGAGGAGGAGTTGTTCATAAAAACCTTTGCGGATATAGCAAGAAAATATATGAATGCGCAGAAGTTTGACCATGTGGTATTCAGTTATCATGGCCTTCCTGAAAGACAAATTGAAAAAGCATCTGTGGATAATTATTGTAAATTGAACGATACCTGCTGTTCCACATACCACAGTAAAAACCGCTACTGTTATCGGGCGCAATGCTATCTTACAAGCCGGTCGCTGGCGAAGGAATTAAATATTCCCGAAGAAAATTATTCAGTGAGTTTTCAATCCAGACTTGGGAAAAACCCTTGGGTAAAGCCTTATACCGATGAAATTATAAAGAATCTTCCCAAAGCTGGTAAAACAAAAGTGCTTGCTTTTTCACCCTCGTTCGTTGCCGATTGCCTGGAAACAACCATAGAAGTTGGACAGGAATTCAAACATATCTTTGAAGAAGCCGGAGGAGAGCACTGGCAGTTGGTAGAAAGCCTGAATGTTCATCCCATGTGGGTGCAATGTTTGAAGGAGATGGTGATGAAGAACTAGTGTCAATTCTGTCCTAACCAAGCCGGAGATCGTCTTGCTGAATTTATTTCAGCATCTAGTCTTGATTTTTATAATGAGTGTGAGACACATGAGTTTGCTTTTTCATGTCCTTTCATATAAATCATATCCACCACACTTCAAGACAATTTTATTCTTTAGAAATCCTTACAGAATAAGTCTTTCCAGCGGAAGATGTCATTCGGACGATATAAGTCCCTTTTTCATATTTATTTAAATCAATATTAGCCTTGCCTTCTTCAATCGATTTTGAAAAAACACGTTGACCCAGCAATGAAAATACTTCAACCACACCGCCCGTCTCCGATTCTATAAGGAAAGTATTGTTTGATGGATTTGGATAAATCCTGAGCTTACTTTTGCCAATCTCATTTTCACTTCCATTGACGGCGGTTTCATTTTTTAAATAAATCAAACCGCCACCATTTGTTCCCAATATCAATTCAGGAAGCCCGTCATTATTTAAATCGCCTGCAGTTGGAAAAATCTCTTTTCCAAAAAAAACAGATTCAAACTTTTCTGAAAATTCATTGAGCAGGAAATCTGGAGAATTTGTGAAGACCCCGTCAAGTTCCTTTTGCCAATCAAAGAAAAATTTAAGCTTACCGGACCGGTCACCTATTATTAGCTCCTCAGTGCCTGTATGGTCTAAATTATAAATGAACGGACTTGGGCTGAGATTACTCAAACTGTTTTCAATTCCTCCAAACTTATCATTAGTTAAGGTAAAAGAAGGGGCTAGATTTGTACCTGAATTCTTATAATACTCAAGCCTTCCCTGATTACTACCCAATATCAGATCAAGAAGGCCGTCTTTATCCACATCATAGAGAAGCGGATTATCATAGGAATTAAATGAAAAATCAATAGGAACAACAGCATTTATATCAAGATCGAATCCGCCATCGGCAGGATTAAGTATATAGGCCAACGAACCCTTGTTGGTGTCAGGATCTGTATAAGCAAAAACGAAATCGATCCTGCCATCCTCGTCCAGATCAATAACATAAGGTTTTACGTTTTGATATTTCAAGGAAGATAAGTTTAAATAATCCGTGCTTTTAAGCTTAAAAGAAGGGACATCTACAGAACCAATATTTTCATATAAATAAAGGGTGGCGTAAAATGAATTGTCGGCCTGTAATTTCCCTCTATGACCAACCAACAGGTCCATGTCATTATCTCCATCAATATCGGCCAAAGCCGGATAAGAATATTCTCCCAGGTCAATCATTTCATTTTGTAAAAAGTCAGACGAAATAAGATCAAAGACCGGAGCCTCATTTAGCCCTGAATTTTTAAAAAACATTATGGATCGATCAAGGTTGGCGAGGTTTTCCTGATTGGATGAAATGTTGGGAGAAACGATCAGGTCTTTTAATCCGTCAAAATCGACATCCTCATAAAAAGAAGCAGGAAAATTGAATAGCTGTGGTAAAGGGAAAGTATCCGTTACAGAAGTAAAGTTTGCATTTAAGGAAGTCCCTGCATTTTTCAGCGCCAGGAGATTGTTACAGGATACGCCGCCAATTAACAGATCTTTTACAGTGTCTCCGTCAAGGTCCAGCACCAATGAAGTGGACCCAGTGTGTAAAACCCGCATTGCTTCATTATTCCCGCAATCCACTCCAAACTCAACTTCCGAACAACTATGGCCTTTCATAAAGTTGCCCCAGCAAGTCCCAATTCTCTTAAAATCCAGGCTATCGCAATGCCCATATTTTTCCTGGCTTTGGTTTTTATGTAAAATGGCAGAATGTCC
Source organism: Cytophagales bacterium (assembly GCA_035628645.1). Classification (GTDB taxonomy): domain Bacteria; phylum Bacteroidota; class Bacteroidia; order Cytophagales; family Cyclobacteriaceae; genus DASPJL01. The sequence goes on from DASPJL010000108.1 coordinate 23,740, forward strand.
TCCGGAAGCATCGAAGGTAACAATATCAAGGTCGCCATCCTCGTCAAGGTCTGTTATGGACGGCACATCTGTTTGTGAAATATGCAAAGAAAGCAATCCTGATAATCCTTCTGTGAGAATAGTTTCTTTGGCGATTTCAAATTTTATATTTCCTGCGGGTTCGGAAATATTCTTGTATACCATTACGTCCCCGGTATTTCCTGCGGTGAAAATATCTTTTTTACCATCGCAATTGTAATCCACACTTAGCACGTAACCTTTGAAAACAGGAAATAAGAACTCATATTTCGGCTCATGTTTAAAGAAAGATGAACCGCTTTCCTGAACAGCAACAAAAGTTGTTACTCTGCCGGTGATTTTATCAAAAAGCAATAGATCTTCTACTTGGTCATTATTCAGATCAATTTTTGAAATGTGGGCTGCATTTAGACCTCCGACCCATGGACTTGTTAGTATTTTCCCATTTTGCTCTACTTTGACAGTGTTGTCGAAAGTAAAAAACAGATTTTGGGAAAATCCTTGAAAGGTAATGAAAATAGAAAAGACAACTAGAACAGGATTACGCATTTCAATTTCAGATAGAGTATATAAAAGCTGTTAAATTTAAGTAGCTTTTGTATTTATTAATTTAAATATTTACAAAAAAACAAATGTTTGAAATGTAATTGCCGGCGATTCAGTAACGTTGCGACAAGTGAAATGTTGAATTGATATGATAATTCGGCAATGTGAAAATCCGAAAAACGGGTCAAGCAGTGCTAATTAGCAGGAATCGAAGAGCTAAATGAAAATAATAATTTAAAGAAATTGAGCAAGGAGTTCTAAGTGAATTTCCTCGAACCTCATACCTCAAACCCATTTTTCAATATGAATATACCTGATTTATATAAAAAATACCTTGAATGTGAAGCGGTTTCAACCGATACAAGGAAAATACTGCCTCGCTGTTTATTTGTGGCATTAAAAGGAGGAAACTTTAACGGAAACCAATTTGCAGAACAAGCCTTAAATTCAGGAGCAAAGTATGCTTTGGTAGATGAAAAAGAATTTGCCAAAGACGAAAGATATTTACTTGTAGAGGATTGCCTTACTGCCCTTCAAAAGATTGCCAACCATCACAGAAGACAATTAAATATTCCTTTCATAGCCATTACCGGTTCCAATGGAAAAACAACCACAAAAGAATTGGTTAGCGCTGTATTGTCAAAGAAATATAAAACCCTTGCTACTGTTGGGAATCTGAACAATCATATCGGCGTTCCGCTTACTTTATTGTCCATTAAAAAGGATATAGAAATTGCCGTGATTGAAATGGGCGCAAACCATCAGCAAGAAATTAAAATGCTTTGCGAAATCGCTGAACCTACCCATGGATTAATCACAAATATTGGAAAGGCTCATTTGGCAGGATTTGGAGGACCGGAAGGCGTAAAAAAAGGAAAAGGAGAATTGTATGATTTTTTATATCAAAATAGCGGGACCGTATTTGTGAACACAAGAAGTGAAATATTAAAGGAAATTGCCTCCAAATTTGCAGATCCGGTTTTATATCCCGGGGAAAATGAGTTTTCCCATACGGAATTTATAAGCGCTTCGCCATTTATTAAATATCAGGATGAAGCAGGAAATGAAATCACAACCCAACTGTTGGGTTCTTATAACTTTGATAATATTGCCACTGCTTTATGCGTAGGAAAGTTTTTTGATGTTCCTTTGGAAAAAGCCAATGATGCGGTAAGCAATTACAATCCATCCAACAACAGGTCGCAAATCATTGAAAAAAGAACCAACAAGATCATCCTGGATGCCTACAATGCTAATCCTTCTTCAATGAAAGTAGCCATTGAAAACCTTATGAGCATTGATGCACCAAGAAAAGCGGTGGTCTTAGGCGATATGTTTGAGCTAGGGGAGGAGGCAGTGGAAGAGCATAAAAAAGTAGGTGAACTGCTTAACGCCTCCAACTTTGACCTTGTTATTTTAACAGGAAAACTAATGGCTGAAGCGTTAGAAAATATTCCAAGGGCCTATTATTTTCCTGATCAGTTTTCCTTGAGAAATTGGCTGACAGATCATGAAATTGAGGGCCATTATATTTTGATCAAAGGCTCACGGGGAATGGGATTAGAGGTTTTGGTAGATTTTATTTAAGCAAAAAGAGATTTCCAATATTTAAAAAAATGTAATTAAAATGAATTCACAACTAATTTTCACCTTCCTGAAAAACTTAAAAGAAAACAACAACAAAGAATGGTTTGATGCAAATAGAAGTACTTATCAGGAAGTTCGAAAAGAAGTTGAAAATTTTATCAGACATATTTTAAAAGAACTCACTCCTGTTGATCCCGGTTTGAGCAGCCTGGCAGTTAAGGATTGTATGTTCAGGATGAACAGAGACATTCGTTTCTCCCCGGACAAAACACCCTATAAAACCAATATCGGTGTGGTATTTTCACCAGGAGGAAAAAATACGGGGAACCCTTCCTATTATCTTCACTTGCAACCAGGGAGTGAATCCTTTGTGGGTGGAGGAATTTATATGCCTTCCAGTGAAGTGCTTTCTAAAATAAGGCAGGAAATTGATTACAATTCAGACGATTTCAAAAAGATCTTAAATGAGAAAACTTTCAAAAAGTTCTATGCGGAGTTATACGGGGAAAAGTTAAAAACAGCTCCGAGAGGCTATCCCAAAGATCACCCCGAAGTTGAATTGTTAAAGTTCAAGCATTACGTAGTTCTTCACTACCTGAAAGATGACCAGATTGGAAAGAAAGATTTTGAAGAATATACCCTTTCAGCGTTTAAAGCGCTGAAACCATTTAATGATTTTCTGAAGGTAGCGATTTCCTAAAGCTTTTTAAAAATAAAAGCTATCTCCTCTTACTCCTTGGATTGATTTTGTATCACAAAAATAGCTTTTAAAATTAAAAATAATTGTATAAGCTTGCATAAGGTTGTATAACGTTATTATGGACAAATACTACAAAATTGGAGAAGCTGCTGAAATTTTAAACATCAGTGCAGATACTTTAAGGAGATGGGATAAAGCAGGAAAATTTAAAAGTGTCCGGCATCCGATAAATAATTATAGAGTTTATACTGAAAATCAAGTGATTTCACTGGTTGAAGAGTTGCAACTGGAGTTGGAATATTCAATTAAAAGCACTAAAAGCAGCGTTGAAATCAACCCCTTTTTTCAGACAAATTATGGGAAATTATTCAATTCTGATGCAATTGATTATATGAAATCCCTGGAAAGCGGATCCATCCAACTGATTTTTGCCGATCCTCCGTATAACATAAAGAAAGCAGAGTGGGATACATTTGAATCACAAAAGGCGTATGTAGAATGGAGTATGCAGTGGATTAAAGAGGCGCATAGAGTGTTAAGCAAAGATGGGTCTCTTTTTATTTGTGGTTTTTCAGAAATTCTGGCTGATATTAAATGGGCGGCTTCCTCTTATTTTAAAGGTTGTAAATGGCTAATCTGGTTCTATAGAAATAAGGGAAATTTGGGTAATGATTGGGGCAGGTCACATGAAAGTATTTTGCATTTTAGAAAAAGTGAAAATTTTATTTTTAATATTGATGAGGTTCGCATCTCATATAACCAGCACACCTTAAAATATCCTCAAAGGACTCAGGCACAAACTTCACAATTTAGTAATGGGAAAAAGTCAAATTATATTTGGGAGCCTAATCCCTTAGGCGCAAAACCCAAAGATGTTTTAGAAATTCCTACTATTTCAAATGGTTCATGGGAAAAAACGTTGCACAAGACTCAAAAACCTGTCGAATTACTAAGAAAAATCATTCTTTCATCTTCGAATAGAGATAGCTTAATTTATGACCCTTTTGGCGGTTCAGGTACAACCTATGCAGTAGCGGAAGCTTATAAGAGAAGATGGATCGGGACCGAATTAAACTTAGAGTATTGTGGAATAATAAAAGACCGCCTGTTTGACCAAGAACATATAAGTAGAATTTTAGAAATGAAAGATGAAAAAGAGTCTGTAAATAGGAGGGCAAAGTTAAGGGGTGAGTAAAACATTTATGTCCTCAGTAATTAATTCAGAGAATGATTTAATGTATTTATTGTATGGCGACTTTTTTGCATTAGGCGGAGGGTCCAGATAATATACGCCTTCAAGATTTGTTAAAAATTTTGAATAAACCATAAATAATCCAGATACCAAAGTGAAGCTTATGTTGTTGTTTTCCTTTCTTTGGACATCATTCAAAAAAATGCCAATGATCTTGAGCTTATGACCAATAAAATGTTCAAGGAGTATTTTGTCAATAAACATTTTTCCCATTCTATCCTTTGAGCTTGTTTTCACAGAAACAACAATTTCCTTTGGATCTATACTGTTGTTTATAATTAGCTCGGGATAAGGAGATAATATCAAATCATTTTCACACACATAATTTTTTAGACCTTCATCTGTTTCATAAGGAATTTTTAAAACCTCTTTTTTATTTGGTATTCCTATCTCAGTAAATAAAGCTTTCATTAATTCTTCAAATCTATTGCCTACGTGTTTTCTTGCACTGTTAGGATCACCTAAAAGATCTAAGCCCACGCCAATAGACTGTTGCATTGTATAAAGAGTTGAATCTATAAGATATTTTTCCTGTGAAGAAAATGCTGTTTCTTTTTGTTTTATTCTAGCTAAAATGGCTACCATTGCTTCGAATTTCTCAAGAAACATTGATGGTATATTAATAAACAAGGATTTGTTTATTGGTCTGGCAAACTTTTTAGTACCGGCAATGTTTGAAAAATGAATTATATAATTTCCTTTTTCTTCGGATCCTGATAGAACAGCAGGAAGATAATTTAAAACCCTTAGTGCAATTTCTTTAAACTCTTCTAAGTCTCTTTTCTTCAATTGTAAATCTTGGATTAAGGAATTCATTTTTCTTCTTTAATAAAAGAAGCAATATAGAAATTGATTATAACTTTTAAAATTCTTGTTATTTCCTCTTACTCCTCGGATGAAAATCAGTGATCACCTGTTTTAAATAGTCCCTGTCAAGATGGGTATAGATTTCAGTGGTTGTTATGGATTCATGGCCGAGCATTTCCTGAACGGCTCTTAAATCTGCGCCTCCTTCTATCAAATGTGTGGCAAAGGAATGGCGGAATGTATGCGGGCTAATGGATTTATTCAAACCTATTTCCAGTGCCAGATTTTTTATAATGGTAAAGATCATAACCCTGGTTAGCTTACTGCCTCTCCGATTTAGAAATGCATAATTTTCATACCCTTTCTTGATGTATAGCTTGTTTCGGTAGCCTTCTAGATACATTCTTAAATATTTAAGTGCATCACTTCCAATAGGCACTAGCCTTTCCTTATTTCCTTTTCCAACAATTCTCAAAAATCCTATGTCAAAGAAAACATTCCTCAATCTTAGTTCCACCAATTCGCTTACCCTTAATCCTGAACTATACAGCGTTTCAAGCATTGCGCGGTTCCTAGTCCCTTCGGCAGTGGAAAGGTCTATGGCGCTCAGTATTTGTTCTATTTCAAAGAAACTTAAAGTATCCGGGAGCTTTCTTCCTAATTTGGGCGCATCGATTAACTCGGACGGGTCTTTATCGGCAATCTCTTCTTTAATTAAAAATCTGAAAAAAGCTTTTACTCCTGAAAGTACCCTCGCTTGTGAATGAGGGGTCATTCCCAATTCTACAATATACTTCAGGAATGTTTGAAGATCGGTCGAAGTAATGGTGAGCGGCGTAATATTTAAATTGTAGATTTCTATAAACTGTTTTAGCTTTACAACATCGTGAATATATGCTTCTACTGAATTTGGGGAAAGGGAACGTTCAATCTTTAAATAATTTTGAAATTCCTTAATAAGATGTTCCCATTCTTGCATAACACAAATATAATGATGAATGGATTCTCCTTTTATAAATACTAATTGCTAATACTCAATACTAAAAACTAAAAAATGAAAATTTTAATTCTCAATGGCCCTAACCTTAACTTGCTTGGAGTAAGGGAAAAAAGTATTTATGGCAATACTGGCTTTGAGGATTTTTATACAACGTTGAAAGAAAAATATAAACATATAGAGCTGGAATATTTTCAATCAAATGTGGAGGGCGAGCTTATAAATAAACTTCATGAAATTGGTTTTACTTATGACGGCGTAATTTTAAATGCCGCTGCTTATACACATACTTCCATTGCCTTGGCAGACGCTATTGCAGCGATTAAAACACCGGTGATTGAAGTGCATATTTCCAATGTTTATTCGAGGGAAGAATTCAGGCACAAAAGTATGATAAGCAAAAATTGTGTAGGGGTAATCACTGGTTTTGGGTTGGAGAGCTATACTTTGGCGCTTACTTATTTTGTTAATAAAAATTCCAAATAATACCCTTTTAAGTCTTACACTGACTATTAATAAATATCTATCCAATTTAAATTTATTTTATCACTAATATGATTACCTTTTTCCCCGGTCCTTCTAAGGTTTATCCTGAAGTACTTAATTATTTTCAAGATGCTTTCAACAAAGGAATTTTAAGCATCAACCATAGAAGCAGTGAGTTTACTACGATATCCAAAAGGTGCGTAGAGCTGCTGAAAGAAAAACTGAATATCCCTCAGGATTACACCGTTTACTTCACATCGTCTGCAACAGAAGGATGGGAGATAACTGCACAATCATTGACCGAGAAATACAGCTTTCATTTATTCAATGGCGCTTTCGGAAAGAAGTGGTATGAGTACACAACGAAGTTGGGCAAAGAAACCAAGTCTTATCAGTTTGACATCAATGTTGAACTTGACCCTGTCGGATTAAATATTGACAGCAGAGCAGAAGTTATTTGCATTACACAAAACGAAACTTCTAACGGAACACAGGTAAAAAATGACATTATAGCAAAATTCAGGGACATGTATCCTGAAAAATTAATTGCCGTTGACGCCACTTCTTCTATTGCCGGGATAAGTCTTGATTTCAAAAATGCTGATATTTGGTTGGGTTCTGTTCAAAAATGCTTTGGTCTGCCTGCAGGTTTGGGGATATATATTTGTTCACCAAGAGCGATGCAAAGGGCCGTTGCAATCAATGAAAATAACCACTACAATAGCTTGCTGTTTATAGAGGATAACATGAAAAACTGGCAGACCAACTATACCCCCAATGTGCTCAACATTTACCTATTAATGCGGGTAATGGAAAATGTTAAGAACATCAATGAGGTGGGAAGCCTTGCAGCCAAAAGGGCAAAAGATTTATATGATTATCTTGATGGCTTTTCAGAATTGAGGTCATTAATACAAAATCCCAGGGTTCAATCGGATACGATTGTAGCAGTTGCGGGTACGGAGGAGTATTTAGCAGAAATTAAGTCAAAGGCAAAAGCTGAAGCAATACACCTCGGCAATGGCTATGGGCCATGGAAGCCATATACTTTTAGAATAGCAAATTTTCCTGCCATTACTGATCAGGAGGTGAGCGTCTTAAAAGAGTTTTTAAAGAAAACAGCAAAATAATTTAGGTGGAAAGGTAAAGTTTATAAAGAATATCTTTACCTTTCCTATCCTGTTGCTAAATCTGAATAAACCTCCGCTGACGTTTTTAATTTCCTTAAAGATGGTATGAAGATTGAAAATAGATAGAAAATTTCTTTAAGTATATGGAAAGTGATTATGTCTCTTTGATTGATTTTGTCTCCCGTTTAAACGAAACTTTAACTAAAAGTCTGCTTTCCCTGGATCATATAGTAGAAGAGAAAAGCATAGAAAGAAATAATTTTTGCCACCCCAATTGTAAAGTCGAAAAGTTCTTAATTTTCACTTTCCTGGAATCAGAGTCAAAAATTTACCCTCAGAATTAAACAACTACATTTTGAGGTTTCCCACTTAAATAAGCCTTAATATTTTCCGCAACTATCTGAATAAGACGCTCTCTGGCTTCTTTTGTGGACCACGCGATGTGGGGGGTTATTATACAATTTTTGGCATCTAAGAGAGGATTATCCTTTGAAGGCGGTTCAGAAGAAACGACGTCCAAGGCAGCTCCGGCAATTTTTCCATTATTTAAAAATGTAGCCAGGTCCTTTTCATTTATCAACTGACCTCTTCCTGTGTTGATTAAAAACGCGGATGGCTTCATTAAGCTCAACAAGCCGTTATTCACAAATTCATTATTTTCAGCAGTAAGCGGACAGTGAAGAGAAATCAGGTCGGATTGAGAAAATACCTCCTCAATCGTCGTAAATTTTACGCCTTCCATTTTATCTCTTTCAGGATGTTTATGAAAGGCTATTATTTTTAATCCGAATGCCTGTGCAATTTTTGCCACCTGCCTTCCAATTCGTCCAAAACCTATTATTCCCAAGGTTTTCCCGTCGAGTTCTGTCAACGGTGATTTTCTGAAACAAAAGTCCGGTGAATGTAACCATTCACCGTCTTTAACGCTTTCAGCGTGTAGACCTACACGGTTAGTCAATTCTAAAATCAACGCAAAAGTATGCTGGGCCGTAGAGGCTGTGCTGTAGGAGGGTGCATTGGTAACCAATATTTTATGCTGCTTTGCCGTTTCTATATTCACCACATTATAACCGGTGGCCATTACCCCTATATATTTTAATTCAGGAAGGCCTTGAATGGAGTCCCTGTTAACAATGGCTTTATTGGTCAAAATTATTTCAGCTCCTTTTGCTCTTTCAATAACTTGGTCTGGTAAAGTTCTGTCGTATATGACCAGATTGCCGATCTTTTTTAATTCGTCCCAACTCAAGTCTCCGGGATTTAAAGTATACCCATCTAAAATAACAATCTTCATGATTACTTTTTTTAGGGCTAAACTAAGAGACTATCATTAGTAGTAAAAATAAAAAGGCTGATAATTTTACCAGCCCTCTCTACTATAGTTATAAAATAAATAAAAATTAGATCTTCATTTCTTCCATTTCTTTTAAATACCTGTAAATAGAAGATTTTCCGATATCAAGTTTTCTTGCTACCAAAAGCACATTGTTATTATACTTTTCAAGATATTGACGAATAATACTAAAGTCGTATTCTTTTAAAGTCATTTCCTCCTGGATAAAATTACTCATCCGGTTCAGGCTGCTAAAGGTAATATCTTCTGCCCTTAATTTTCCGTCTGTTGCCATAACAGCAGCCAGTTCAACCACTGCTTTCAGCTCCCTGACGTTCCCAGGAAACGGATGTTTTCTAAGTTTTTCCTGACCTTCGGGAGTAATGGTGATCTTATCCATTTTATTCTCCTTGCAAAACTTATCCAAAATACTTTTAGCAATCAGCAGGACATCATTTCCCCGCTCTCTTAAAGGCGGCAGAAATATTGGCAGACCAAGTAAACGATAATACAAGTCTTCTCTAAACCTTCCCGCTTTAACTTCTTCTGCCAGGTTTTTGTGTGTCGCCACGATTACCCGTACGTCCAGTTTGATGTTGTTATTTCCACCGACCCTTACCACTTCTCTTTCTTGCAATACCCTAAGCATTTTGGCCTGAAGGTTTATATCCATTTCACCGATTTCATCAAGGAAAATCGATCCTTCGTTGGCTTCTTCAAATTTTCCTATCCTTCGGCTATTAGCGCTGGTAAAGGCTCCTTTTTCGTGTCCGAAAAGCTCACTTTCTATAAGCTCTCGGGGGATGGCCGTGATGTTTACTGCTACAAAAGGTTTATGCTTCCTTTCACCGCTGTAATGAATCGCCTTTGCTACCAACTCTTTACCTGTTCCTGTTTCACCGGTTATGGATACCGTAATATGTGTTTTTGTGGCTTTCTCAATTACAGAGAACACTTTTTTCATGGCATCACTCTGGCCGATAATAATTTTTTCAAACTCATATTTCTCTGCCAGTTCTTGCTTTAATGATTCATTTTCATGCTGAAGTAAGGTATTTTTCTTTGCATTACTAATTGAATTGAACAATCTTTCTCTTGTGTCCTCATCTTTTGTAATATAATCGTAAGCGCCTTCTTTCAACAGTGTAATGGCTGTAGCCACGTCTTCCTGTCCCGAAATGACGATTACTGGAATCTGATTATTTACATATTTTATCTTCTTTAATAATTCTGACCCTGAATAATCAGGAAGGCTGTAGTCTATGGTAATTAATGAAGGTTTTTTGTGGAGGTTGTCCAACAATTCTTTACCTGTTCTGAACAAAGTAACTTCATGTTCAGGATCAAGTGTTAGCATGTAATGCAACATTCTGTGATAGGCGGGATCATCCTCTACCGCAAAAATTACAAAAGCGTTATTTTCCTTAACCATTTTTATATGTTTTCTCTCTTTAGACTTCAATACACCCATACTGGTATTGAATCAAAATTTAATTTAAAGAGATATTCATTAGTTAAAAAATTGGCGGAAAATCCTAAGTTAAAAATAATGTAAGAAATGCTTAAACGATTATTATTAATAAGTGGAAATTATCCAAAATTGGGAATCAATTGTATAATGTGCTGGAATAAAATGCACTGCCCCGTTTATTTTTTTGTGTGAGAATTCCAAAAATGGGTTAGCAGGTAATTTGCCGCATAGGTAGCGTCGGTTTTTTCATTTAATATATCCGCTTCAATTTGCGGCAGGAGATTCTTAATGGAAGGATTGGAATAAAAGGAATCTTTGATTTTGCTTCGGATAATCTCATGCATCCAGTCTAAGTTTTGCTGAATCCTGTTTTGTTTTAAAAATCCTGAGGTTTCCTTTGCTTGAAGGAATAAAATTATTTTTTCCCATGCCTCCCTGATGTTATGGCCATCAATGGCAGAACAGGTCATTACCGGAGGAAGTGTTGAGTTTTTGCTTTTAAGCACACTTAACGCATTTTTATAATCTTGTTTTGTTCTTTTGGCCTTTTCCATATTATCACCATCTGCTTTTGTAATGAGGATCATATCCGCCAATTCCATTATTCCTCTTTTTATTCCCTGAAGTTCATCTCCACCTCCCGGCAGCATTAATAAAAGAAAAAAGTCAACCATACCCTTTACGAGGGTTTCTGACTGACCTACGCCTACGGTTTCTATAATTATAATATTAAATCCTGCGGCTTCACATAAAAGCATTGCTTCCCTGGTTTTAGCAGATACGCCACCAAGATTTTGGCCTGCTGCTGAAGGACGTATAAACACCCTGTCATCTTTAGAAAGGTCGTTCATCCTTGTTTTGTCTCCCAAAATACTCCCTTTGGATTGAAGACTTGAAGGATCAATGGTTAGCACTGCCAATTTGTTTCCTGAAGAAATTGCTTCTTTTCCAAAAGACTCAATAAAAGTACTCTTTCCAACTCCGGGAGAACCCGTCAACCCGATCCTGCGAGACTTCCCGGTATATGGCATGATCTTATTTAAAATTTCAGAAGCTAATGACTCATCTTCAGGGTGTGTGCTTTCTATTACTGTAATTGCTCTGCTTAAAATCAACCGGTCGCTTTCCAGGACTCTTTCGACATAGAAATCTGATTTATACCGGCTTTTTTTCTTGTTCATTATATAAAAATATTATTTACTTAGCTATTCATTTACATTTAGTTTAGAAAACTTATATTGTATAAAAATTTTTAAAAATTATATTAAGAATTTTATACTTAAGAAATTTTGATCGATGAAAGGTAATGGTCTTTTTAACAAAGATAATTTCTGGGCTACCCTGTTTATCTTTTCAGCATTAATTGCTATCAGTTTAGCTCCGATCAAAAGTAGCATTATTAACCCTATAGAAGACGTCTTTGAAGAGGTTGATCTAACTGACCTTGTATTTTCGCAACTTAGGAATGAACCTGCCAATGATCCTCATGTAGTTTTGGTGAATGTCGGTAACTTAAACCGAGCTGGCATTGCAGAGCAAATTCAGATTATAAATCAATTTGAACCTAAAACAATCGGTGTCGATGTTTTCTTTTCTACCAAAAACAATTCTGATTCCGACTCCCTTTTAATTTCAACCTTGTCGAAAGTCAAAAATCTGGTAATGATTTCTAAACCGCTGAAATTTAATTCGGAAACGCAAGAGTATGACAGCATCAAAACCTCTGATCTCAAATTTTTAAACAATTGCGCAGTCGCTTCTTCCACTTTAATTACCGGCGCTGAAAATCAGGAGGATATTAAGATATGCCGGACCTTCAATCCCGTTTTTCCCATTAAAGGGCAGGAAGACCAGCTTGCTTTTGGTCTAAAACTGGTTCATTATTATAATAAGGAGGCTGCTACAAAATTCTTATCGAGGAAAAACGAAGTGGAAACAATTAATTTCAGGGGAAACCATGGTAATAAGTTTTATACATTGGATGTAGATGATGTCTTTAACTATAATTTCACCCCAGATTTAATCAAAGGTAAGATAATCATATTCGGATTTTTGGGGTCGTACATCGGCGATCCCTCCTGGGAAGATAAATTTTTTACGCCACTGAATTCAAAATATATAGGGAGGGCCAATCCCGATATGTTTGGAATGGAGATCCATGCCAATGTGATTTCAATGATCTTAAATGAAGATTATATTGATGTGGTCCCTGAGTGGTTTGGAATAATTCTCGCTGTAGTCGTATGTTTTCTAAATGTGGCATTTTTCTCCTTGATCTACAGGAAAAAGGAGCTATATTATACCATTCTTACCAAACCTATACAATTCATTGAAGTCGTTTTATTATTAGGAATTGTAATCCTGCTTTTCCACTATTTAAGTCTAAAAATAGATTTAAGCTTAATGCTCATTACGATTTTACTGGTTGGGGATATGCTGGAATTGTATTACAACTATATCAGACATACTGTCACTACATTGAGGCAAAAGCTTTTGTTAAAAATTAATCTTTTAAAAAATAACGGAAAACTTGATATTATTTTAAGTAGAAACCGAAAGTAGCATTAACCCTTCAAAATCATTATTAGAAACTATTTACTTATGAAGACAAATTTTACCTATTCTCTAATTTCAGTTTTTTGCTTTATTCTCACCTCTACACAGGCACAAGATCCTTATGTATTTAGGGTTTTGGCAAGCAAAGGGCAAAATACAATTAAGGTAACATCAAGTGGCGGGGAAGCCCAACCTGTAAAAACGGGTGTTAAAATTTTTAAAGAAGACGAAATTACCCTTGCCGAAGAGGGCTATATTGGTTTGGTCCATTCAAGTGGCAAAACCATCGAATTAAAAACGCCGGGTGTTCATTTAGTTTCCGATCTTCAGAGTAAAATAAATACCTCTTCCACTTCATTGGCCAATAAATATGCTGAATTTGTCTTTAACCAAATGACCAAAGCGGAATCAGAAGATATAAATAAGAATTCAAGGGTCAATAATAAAGTTACGGGGTCGGTGGAAAGGGCTTCTGATCCTATTCATCTGATTGCGCCGAATACCACCTATATTCATGGGCCAATTGCTATGATTAATTGGGATGCGCCTGAAAATACTACTGAATTTGTAGTGACAGTCAAAAACTTATTTGACAATAATTTGCTCACCGAAGAAACCAATGTAAAGAATATCTCAATAGATATTAATGATCCAAAACTAAAAAACGAGAAGCTGCTAATCATTAATGTAAAATCCAAATTGGATTCAAAAATGACTTCAAATGAAGTAGGCATTAAGAAATTATCTGAAAAAGAGCTGGAAATTATTGATAAAGACCTTGCAGCTTTACAAGCGGAAACAACCGAAGAAACACCGTTAAACAAAATCATCATAGCCACTTTTTACGAGCAAAATCATTTATTGCTCGATGCAATTGTAAATTATGAAGCTGCATTAAAGTTAGCGCCGGGTGTTCAGGATTTTAAAACGGCCTATGATATGTTTCTTGAAAGGAATAACTTAAAAATTGATTGAGCAAAAAAGGAGAGCCTGATTTAAAGAAGTAGGACTCTCCTTTTTATAAGTTTTTATGGCTTATAAATTAAGGCTGAAGCGTACGCAGAAACACCTTCTTCTCTTCCTACAAATCCCATGGTTTCCGTGGTGGTTGCTTTTATAGAAACATCGCTTTCCGGAATTTCCATTACCCCGGACAACACCTTTCTCATTTCATCTATAAAAGGAGCAATCTTAGGTTCTTGAAGTAATATGGTTGAATCAATATTGCCGATTTCATAACCCTCGTTACGGATCATTTTTACCGTTTCAGTTAAAAGTATCTTACTGTCAATACCTTTATATTTAAGGTCTTTATTGGAGAAATGATAGCCAATATCCTTTAGATTGGCAGCGCCTAATAAAGAATCACAAATGGCATGAATCAATACATCGGCATCTGAATGGCCAATTGCGCCAGAAGTGTGAGGAATTTTAATTCCACCCAACCAAAAATCACGTCCTTTTTCTAATTGGTGAACATCATAACCAAGCCCTATTCTGAACTTCATAGAATACTAAATTAAATATTGAATAGTTTAAAGAGATAAAGTTACCTTCTTATTTCAATAAAGGATAAGCTTGAACGGATTGTAACTCCGAATTAATTGAATACCTTAAAATTAAATCTAAACATTCCTTTATTTTTGAACATATTAATGTTTTAAAATTTAGCTAACTAAGAATTTTACCTATTTGAGACCTATCTTTCTAGTTCTTTTGTTGCTTTTAATGATGCAAGAAAAGTTAATTTCCCAGGAAATACCTTTAGGCACCTGGAGAACTCACTTTTCTTATAATTCAGCTACAACATTGGCTGTCGTCGAGGACAAGATTTTTACTGGTTCTGAAAATGGTTTCTTCTATTTTGAAAAAGAATTTAATAGCTCTGTGATTCAATCCAAAATAGATGGGTTTTCTGACATTGCTGTTAAAAAACTTAGATATGCTCCTACCAACAAAATTCTGATTGTGATCTATTCCAATGGCGATATTGATCTTTTGGAAGAAGGAAAAATTACCAACGTCCCTACCATAAAAAATGCAGATGCCAATATTAATAAGACCATCAACCACATTTTGATTTATAATTCAACCGCATTTATTTCTTCCGGTTTTGGTTTGGTGGTATTGGATTTAGGTAAAAAAGAAATTAAGGAAGTATATCAGAATATAGGGTCAAACGGATCAACGGTGGAAGTATTCTCTTCGGCGATCTTTCAGGATAAGATTTATCTGGCTACTTCACAAGGCCTGATGTTTGGCACTTATGCCTCAAACATAAACCTGCAGGACTTTAACAACTGGTCCACTTTCTCTTCGGAAAGCAATATCCCGGACGAAAGGATAAGTGGGATTGTTACATTTAATGATGCATTATATGCAGGGGTAAATAATCAGGGAATATATAGGTTAGATGGGCTTCAATGGACATTAACCAATTATCCGGCAGCACAGAGAATCCGGTCCATGTCCGCATCTTCAAAAAATATGATTGTGGTTCAGGATAAAGAAATTTTAAACATTACACCTGCTGCCATCACTGTAGTAACCCATCCGGAAATTTCAACACCGTTTGAAGGGGAATATGATTCGGAGCAAAACCTTTGGATTGCCGATAGTCTAAGAGGATTGTTAAAATATGGTGCGACAGGCATTGAGTCATTTGTTCTTAATGGGCCAATGTTAAATCATGTGACCCGGTTGCGTTATATAAATGGGAAAACCATTGTTTTGCCTGCTGATTTTTCTGCGCCCTTTGATAATAACAGCCTTGGCTTCTCTGTATTTTCAAATGGAGTTTGGACAAACTATAACTCCCTTCAAGCGGGTCCGAATAATATTCCGCCCATAAAAAACTTTGCCTCAGCTTCTTTTGACCCTAATTATCAGGTGACCTATTATGGTAGTCTTACGGGTGGGATACTCAAACAAAATGTCGATAACACTTTTGTGGAGTATAATTCTGGAAACTCTCCTTTACAATCCACGCAGTCTTTTCCGGGATTTACCAGTGTAGGCGATATTGCTTTGGATTGGGAATCAAGGCTGTGGATAACCAATTATGATGTTGCTCCGGGACAACCGGCTCTTTATTCTAAAGACTCCAATGACGACTGGAAATCATATTCCATCAATCATCCTTTTGCCAATTCAATAGTCCAGATCTTGATTGATTATGCTAACCAGAAGTGGTTACGGGTAAATCCAGCATTAAACAATAGTGGGATCCTGGTTTTTGATGAAGCAACAGGGGCGGTCAAACATTTGAATACCAAAAACGGAGAAGGAGGTCTTTTTAATTCCCAGATAAATAAGCTGACCGTGGATAAAAGCGGATATATATGGGCTGCTACAAACAATGGTATTTCTGTTTTTTATAATACCTATGACGTGTTTGAAAGTACGATAAACGCTACCCGGCCAATTTTTCAAAATCAATATTTACTAAAGGACAACAAATTAAACTGTATTACCATTGATGGGGGTGACAGAAAATGGATAGGATCAGAGACCGGGGGTTTGTGGTTGTTTAATGAAGATGTTTCAGAGATGATCTATCATTTCACAACTAAAAACAGCCCTTTGCCTTCAGATAAGATATTTGACGTTACGGTTCATGAGGAAACAGGCGAGGTTTTTATTGCAACGGATAAAGGCATTGTTTCTTTCAGGGCTGATGCCACAGAAAGCGAAACTGATTTTAGCAATGTCAAAATTTTTCCAAATCCTATATTTCCCGGATTTAATGGCATTGTTGGTATTTCAGGTTTATCGGATAATGCCACGGTTAAAATTACGGATGTTGCCGGAAATCTCGTTTTTCAAACCCTTTCTTCCGGAGGCACTGCTTCATGGGACATCAGCAGGAACAATTTAAAAACAGGAATTTATTTTGTCTTTTCCGTTTCTGAAAATGGAGAAGAAAGCATGATCTCCAAAGTTGCCGTCATAGAATAATATGCTTTTTAAAACAAAGGGAATCGTATTAAACTATATTAAATATAGAGAGTCTTCTATAATAGTAAAGATATATACAGAAGCTTTTGGAAACCAGTCTTATATCGTAAACAGCGTCAGAAGCAAGAGTGCAAAACCCAAGATTGCGCTTTATCAGCCCTTGACACTTCTTGATCTGGTGGTTTATCATAAAGAATCAACGCCTCTTCATAGAATATCAGAGATAAAAATTGATATTCCTTTACACTCTCTTCCCTATGATTTTAAGAAGACTTGCATTGGCATGTTTTTAAAGGAGGTTTTAATTAAATGTTTAAAAGAAGAAACGGCAAATCCAGATCTGTTCAACTTTTTAAATTACTCGGTCCTTACGCTCGACAACGTTGAAAAAGGGTTTGAAAATTTTCATCTTCAATTCCTTATTAATCTATCCAATTACCTTGGTTTTGCACCCACTTCCGCAAGAGATTTGTTTAATGAATTGTTTCAAAAAAATCTTTACAATAAAGAATTGGAAGACTTGATGAATAAGTTATTGGAATCCTCTTATACAGCTTCTTTATCAATTACAAACATGGAAAGAAGGGAGATCCTGGATATTCTTTTAAAATTCTATGAATTAAATGTTGAAGGTTTCCGGGAGTTAAAATCAGTAGAAGTGCTAAAGGATTTAATGGGATAATTTCCCAACCAAAAGTAACTTTCTAAAGGCCATCCTTTTTTACAAATGCGAATATCTTTGCCAGTTTTCCCTTCCCACTTCCCATCTTCCCACTTCAATTCCCTTTACAGTACCTTTGAAACTATCCAATTTGTCATACACCTTGAGTTCTGTACATTTACCGTTTTAATAGGTTCCATCAATATTCCGCCAAGTTCTTCCGTTATTTTGACTAACATTTCTTCATTAACCAAAAATCGGGTGGATCCGTCTGGAACAAGGAATCTCCTATTTCCCAAAGGTTTCACAAGGTTTTCTATTCCTATATCACTTGCCAACCTGCAAAACATAAATCCTCCAAATTTCATCACTCGCCAAATTTCTCTTACCATTTTGTTAAAATGATTTACATCCTCAGCAAAATGAAGCACGGCGCTGCAAATTATCGCATCAAAACTTCTGTTGGTATAAGGCAGATTATCTAATGATCCGTTTATGAATTTTTCCTTGTCAATAGTTGGGTCTACGCTTTGGGCAAATTTTATCAATGACTGTACTGCGGCAGGATTTTGATCAATCCCATGCACATTGTAATTGTTCTTTAGGAAATAAACAAGGTTTCTTCCTTCGCCACAGCCTGCATCCAGTATTTTCATATTCGGCTGGAACTGGCCTTTTAAGATTTGGTCCAAAAGATAGATATCAATATTTCCAAGAAGCTGATGGAGTTCGTCCGGTAGAATTTTCATTTGTAAATAATTTATTTTTCAATGGCCACATGGAGTTCGCATGATAATCAACTTTGTTCGAGTGAGCTTTTGTTCATGCCCATTTCACGTGAAACCCTCATGGAACAAAGTAACACAAAAAGGAATGAAAATGTCAGAGGGTTCCATACGTTCCATTGAAATTAAACACATTTACGTATGAAATCAGAAGTATTGGAATCTTATTAAGTCTCGCTTATTTTGCTTTAAAATTCAACATTTAAAATTTAACATTAATCCTTCATCCAATTATTATTTAGATTTGAACGATGACTGAACCCACTTCCCTGTATATTGTTCCCACGCCCATAGGGAACCTTGAAGACATAACCCTTCGGGCACTCAGGATTCTGAAAGAAGTGGATGTTATCCTTGCCGAAGATACCCGAACTTCCGGATTTTTGCTTAAACATTATGAAATCAAAAAACCATTGCAAAGTTATCATGCTTTTAATGAGCATAAGGCTTTGGAGGTTTTGATAAAAAGATTGAAATCTGGTGAAAAGATGGCGCTTATATCTGATGCTGGTACACCTGGTATTTCTGATCCGGGCTTTCTTTTGGTAAGAGGATGTTTGGAAAATGAGG
This sequence comes from Cytophagales bacterium, assembly GCA_035628645.1. Lineage (GTDB taxonomy): Bacteria > Bacteroidota > Bacteroidia > Cytophagales > Cyclobacteriaceae > DASPJL01. The sequence goes on from DASPJL010000108.1 coordinate 42,596, forward strand.
TAAAAGTAGAATGCCTTCCTGGCGCTACGGCCTTTGTGCCTGCTCTGGTAAATTCAGGATTGCCCTCGGGTTCTTTTGTGTTTGAAGGGTTTTTACCTCAGAAAAAAGGTAGAAAAACGAAGCTGGATCAATTGGCCGGGGAAGTGCGGACAATAATTTTATATGAATCGCCTTTTAGACTTATAAAAACGCTGGAGCAATTAAAGGAGGTTCTTGGAGGTGATAGAAAAGCATCTGTCTCCAGGGAATTGACCAAACTACATGAAGAGACTGTAAATAATAGTTTGGATGGGTTGATGGATTATTTTAAAGAAAAAAACATTAAAGGAGAAATTGTCATTGTTATTGCCGGATCAAAATGATTAATAGAAAACTTTTATCAGCTCTCTTTTCATTATTTATTATTTTTTCAGGAAGAGCTACCATTTTATCAGACGAGGCCAAAATTAGCCTGATTACCATTGCTCCCGGTGAAGATCTGTATTCATCTTTCGGCCATAGCGCCTTCTGGATTTATGATCCTAAAACAGGCTTTGACCGGATATATAATTATGGAACCTTTGACTTCAATGAACCCAATTTTTATATAAAATTTATTCGGGGGAAATTGCTTTACAGGCTGTCTATTTCTGAAATGGGCTGGTTAATGGAAGGAGCGAGGAAGGAAAATCGGGGAGTGATCGAGCAGGTACTAAACCTTGATCCTGTATCAAAGGACAATTTATTTAAGTTTTTGGAATTTAATTATCTCCCCGAAAACAGGTCTTACAAATATGATTTTTTCTTTGATAATTGCTCCACAAGAATGAGGGATGCATTAAAAAAGGTATACGGTGATAGGTTGGAATTTAATTTACAAGTGGAGGAAGAAAGGAGCTTCAGGCAACTTCTGGATCCTTTTTTACTGGACAAGCAATGGCAGGATATGGGAATGGATATAGGGTTGGGAACTCCAGCCGACCGGACAGCTGCTCTCTACGATTACATGTATTTGCCTGATTTTCTTATGAAGGGATTTGCATCTGCCGTAATCGAACAAGGCCGGGAAAAATTGCCGCTGGTTAAAGCCACCAATGTGCTTTTTGTTGCCGAAAAAGTAAGCAAAGATAGTACAAGCATAAGCCCTTCCCTGGTATTTTGGATCTTTTTTATTCTCGTTGTTTTGCTTACTTTTTATCAGTACCGGAAGGAGAACAGGGTCTTTTATTTTGATTGGTTCTTATTTTCGATTACCGGCTTGCTAGGATTGCTTATTCTTTTCTTATGGTTCGGAACAGACCATAATGTTACAAGAAATAATTGGAACCTAATATGGGCGAATCCTTTTAACCTTGTTTTTGCATTTTTGTTAATAAGAAAGAGAAAGGATAAAGAGGTCGGAAAGTACTTTCTGCTTTATGGCCTCTTGTCGTTATTGCTTTTATTGCTTTGGAAGGTTGTTCCTCAGGAATTGAATTTTCATACCATTCCATTGATTCTTTTATTAACCGTAAGAGCGCTGTTTATTTTTTATTGTCATCGATCAAAAGACCGGCTTTCTTCAAGAACTATTCAACGGTAAGTCGTATAAAACAGAAGGCTTTCTTTTATTCTTTTACCTACTCGTATTCAAAAATTTTATGAACCTCAATTCCATTTGTGAACAAGTAATCGCCTTAGTCAAAAAAACGGGTCAATTTATTTTAGGGCATAGTGAAAATTTTGACCTTTCAAAAGTTGAGTATAAAGGAGTGAATAACCTGGTTTCTTTTGTAGATAAGCAAGCCGAAATCCTTTTGGTTGAAGGTCTGAGCAAGATCTTACCGCACGCCGGATTTATAACGGAAGAAGGAACTTCTGTTATCGAAACAAAAGAGCTTAATTGGGTAATAGATCCATTGGACGGGACAACTAATTTTCTTCATGGGCTTCCTATTTATTCTATAAGTATCGGATTAATCCAGGAGCAAGAACCAATACTTGGAGTAGTGCTTGACTTGGGTAGAAATGATTGTTATTACGCTACCAAAGAATCAAAGGCCTTTAAAAATGGAAAGACAATCCAAATTTCTAGTGCCCTAAAAATGGAAGATGGTTTATTAGCTACCGGATTTCCATATATGGATTTTGACCAGATGCAGGAATATCTGGAAATTTTAAAGGCGTTTATGAAAAAAACACACGGGTTGAGAAGATTAGGCGGCGCGGCCATAGATTTGACCTATGTAGCTCATGGTAGATTTGAAGGGTATTTTGAATATAATTTAAACCCATGGGATGTAGCGGGAGGAGCTATGATTGTGAAGCAGGCAGGAGGTATTGTTACAGATTTTGAGGGTGGAAATGATTATATTTTTGGAAAAAGTATAGTAGCTGCGGTGCCAAAAGTACATGAACAGATGTTAGAGGTTATAAAAAAGTATTGGAAGAAATAGAAATTGAATAACCTATAAAAAAAGATACTTGGCGTAAGGAGGCTTTCACCTGCTTATCGCCAAGATCCTTCAACCAGCTATGGAAAAGAAAGGTACCGTATAAAGCTTATTCAATGTAGAATAAGAATATCAACCTTTCGAAAGTAAATATATATTCAAATAGGATTAGTTAAATTTTAATTAGATAAAGTTCTATTTAATTTCGGCGAAGGTTACCTTTTATCCGATCAAGGTATAAAGTATCATATAAAAAATTGTATTTATCCTTAAAGCTATGGAATTCAAAACAACAAACAGTCTGGAAAACAAAGATTCCAGGAATTATTTTTTGGAAGTTTTATTGAGGACTATGGATGATATACTTACATTTGTCTTTAAAGATACCTGGGGCAAGAGGCGGGGAGCCTTCTTACCCTCAAGATCCTTCAACCAGCTATGGAAAGAAAGACAACAAAAATAAAAACACTTATTTTAACCAGCACAAATAAGCCTTTTATTCATCTTTCATTTACGTTCCAAATATAGATGTAAGATTATCAACAGGAAATTATTTTAGATTAACCCTTATTTTTCTTCGATGAATCTTTTGTGCGCAAAGGATTCATTTTTTGTTTAGACCTCTTTGCCTTCTTCTTCTCATGAAATGCGCCTTTAAATTCAGGATCTTCCCTTCTTTTTTGATTATCAATTTCCCTGGCAAAATCTTGCTTTTCTGCAAATGAAGTGGTTTCTACCTTTACCTCTGCCGGAAGTTGTTCACGGGGAATCTCCATTCTGATTATTTTTTCGATTTTGGCTATATGATATTCTTCCTCTTCTGATACAAAAGTGATGGCTTCTCCGGTTAGAAAAGCTCTACCGGTTCTTCCTATTCGATGGACATAGTCTTCATAAATGACCGGCACTTCAAAATTGATCACATGGCTTATTTTGTCCACATCTAGTCCTCTAGCCGCTACATCTGTGGCCACCAGTATCCTGGTATTCCCTTTTTTGAAAGAATCTATTGAATTGATTCTGGTGTTTTGACCTTTGTTTGAGTGAATGATTTTGGCTTCATCGCTTATTTTTCTTGATATAAACTTAAATAAGTTATCCGCGCTTTGTTTGGTTTTTACAAACACAATTACCCGGTTGAACACTTCTGAATTCCTGAGTAAATGTTCCAATAGATTTACTTTGGTCTTGAAATTCGGAACCTCGTAGATTATTTGCTTTACAGACTCTTTGGGTGTTGCCTGAGGTGTTACTTCTATTGAAACAGGAAACTCCAGGAATTCTTCGGTAAGTTTTACCACTCTTTCTGCCATAGTTGCAGAAAAAAGCAGATTTTGGCGTTTAATGGGAATCACCTCCAGGATTCTTCTTATCTGCGGCATAAACCCCATATCCATCATTTTATCCGCTTCATCCAGAATTAAAGTTTTTATTTCTTTGAGAACTAAATCACCTCTGCCATATAAATCCAAAAGTCTACCTGGTGTAGAGACTAAGATATCTATTCCACTTTTTATTTTTTCTATTTGAGTTTTTGGCCCTATGCCGCCATAAATTCCTATAAATCTCAAGTCAAGGTGGGTAGTGAATTGTTTCAGCACTTCTTCAATCTGCATCACCAGTTCTCTTGTAGGCGCCAGAATTAACGCTCTGGGGTTAGAACCTTGTGCATATTTTACTTTCATTAATAAAGGTAAAACATAAGCTGCGGTTTTGCCTGTCCCTGTTTGAGCTATTCCTAAAATATCATGGCCTGCTAAAATCTGAGGAATAGCTTTAGCTTGAATTTCAGTTGGATTTTCATATCCTGCTTCATTTATAGCAGATAATAATTGTTTATTGAGTTTAAAATCTTCGAAATTCACTTTTAAATATTTTGAGTTGAAAAGAACATCCTAAATTGCGGTATCTTTTTAAAGCTATATTGGAATCTATTCTATAAAACCTCCGACTATGAAAACAACTTTAATAACCAACGCAAATATAGTTAATGACGGAAAGCAATTTATTTCTGACGTTTTTATAAAAGCCGGTAAAATAGAAAAGATAGACTCAAATCTTTCGGGCCAAAATGCTGCAATTGTTATTGATGCTAAAGGCAAACATCTGATTCCTGGTATTATTGATGATCAGGTTCACTTTAGGGAGCCTGGTCTCACTCACAAAGCAAATATTTATTCTGAAGCTAAAGCAGCTGTAGCAGGAGGAGTCACTTCCTTTATGGAAATGCCTAATACTGTTCCGAATGCGCTTACTCAAAAATTACTAGAAGACAAGTATGCAATTGCTTCACAAACCGCTCTTGCAAATTACTCCTTTTATATGGGCGCTTCAAATGATAACCTGGAAGAAGTACTAAAGACAGACAAATCAAAGGTTTGCGGAGTGAAGATTTTTATGGGCTCATCGACAGGGAATATGCTGGTTGATTCTAGTGAAGTTCTTGAAAGATTATTTAAAAACGTAGATGTCCTTATTGCCACCCATTGTGAAGATGAAATGACAATCAGAAATAACGTTCAACGCTATAAGGAAATGTATGGAGATGACGTACTGACTGAAGTTCATGCTGAAATCCGAAATGAGGAAGCCTGCTTTAAATCCTCTTCCTTTGCAGTAGATCTGGCCAAAAAATATAAAACAAGACTTCACATTCTTCATATTACTACAGCGGAAGAATTGTCCTTATTTGATAATAAAACTCCTCTAAAAGAAAAATTGATCACAGCGGAAGTCTGCGTTCATCATTTATGGTTTGATAAAAGCGATTATAGAAGCTTAGGGACAAAAATCAAGTGCAATCCTTCAATAAAGGAAAGCAGACATAAAAAGGCGCTTCTTCGGGGGCTGCTAAATAATTCCCTTGATATAATTGCAACGGATCACGCACCTCATACTTTGGAAGAAAAAAATCAAAATTATTGGAATGCGCCTTCTGGATTACCCTTGGTTCAGCATCCATTATTAATGATGCTTGAATTTTATAAAAATGGAGAGATTACTTTGGAAAAAATAGTAGAGAAAATGTGTCATGCTCCTGCAGATTGTTTTAATGTAGCCGAAAGAGGGTTTATAAAAGAAGGTTATTGGGCAGACCTGGTTTTGTTGGATCTTAATAAAAACTATACTGTACAAAAGGAAAATATTTTTTACAAATGCGGTTGGTCTCCTCTTGAAGGTCATACTTTCGGTTCATCCATTACGCATACCTTGGTTAATGGAAATATTGTTTTCCAAAATGGAATATTTGACGAATCGAATAAAGGACAAAGATTATTATTTGATAGAAATTGATTTAAGAAGAACAGGTGATTTATTTCGAAACAAACTGTTTTTTAGTAAAATCTGCAAGTGACGAAATAAACTCCTTTATATATTCCGGGATATCAGGAACATTCAGTGTTGCCGCGTACCATGTTCTTTTAAAACCGCCCTCATTTATTGGTAAAATCATCAATTCACTTTTGTTTAAATAGGGTAAAACTGCCCACTTCGCCATAACAGTGATGCCGAGTTTTGCTTTTACCATTTCAATAATTGCCTCAGTCAAATCAATTTTTGTAATTCTTGATGGCAAATATTCAGCATTTTCAAATATGTGTTTAAAGGTTTGGCTTTCTTCTACATTTGCCGAATACATGATATAGTTTTCATTAATAAAATCTTTTGCGGAGATAAATTTCAAATTCGTCCACGCGTGATCCCTTGGAAAGACAGCCACCACTTCATCTTCAAAAAGAGGGTGGAATAAGAAATTAGGATTTTCATTCAGATGATTAACAATTGCAATTTCAAGTTTACCTTCCTGCAAAAATTCTAGTGGTTTTCTGGTTGCTTCAGCTACTATTCTAAATTCTACTTTAGGCCTTTTTATATAAAATGATTTTAAAGAGGAGGATAACCAGTAATAGCTTGTATAGCATTGTGTGCTTAGCCTGATTAGGCCAGAATCTTCTGAAATTATCCTTTTTAGGTCATTATTGTTTTTCTCGATTTCGTCGAGTATAGAGTTAGCAGTTTTTAGCAGACGCTCCCCGGCAGGAGTGAGTAGCATTTGCTTGTTTATTCTAAAAAAGAACCTTGTTTTATACTCTTCCTCAATTTCTTTTACCTGATGGCTTAAGGCCGATTGTGTCAAAAAAAGTTTATTGGCTGCCCTGGTTAAACTTTTATATTCTGCAACCGCTTTAACAAGTTTTAAATGCCGTATCTCCATTAAGTTTACTGTTTATTTTTAATCTGCATCTGAGCAAATCTTAAGCAATATAATATTCTTAAAATAAATTTACCCGATGACGACACTACGGTCTTTTCACATTTTGATTTTATGTTGAATTGAAAGTTTTGATAATCTTATTTCACGTCATAAAGGCATAAGGATTTCTTCTTATGCGTCGTTTTGACAGCTTTCTTAAGTTTTTCTTTCTTTGCATAATGTTTGTTTAAACAAATGATAAATAAAAAGAAAGGGAAAAAATGAAATCTGTAAATAAAAATCAAATGAAACAATTGGCTCATCAATTTAACTTGATGAATACAGTTGGGGGAGGAGTTAGTAAAACATCAGTTGAGGTTTTAGATTTTGAGGACAAAACAGAACTGAAAATATTCGCTCCCGGGGTAAATCCAGAAGCCTTTAAAATATTCATTAATAATAACCAACTGATGGTTTTTTCAGTAATTTCGGAGAATGAAGCATCTATTCAATCCTTTATAGCTCCATTATTCAGCAGAAGCTGGGTTCTGCCTCCATATATTGATGATGAACAAATAGAGGCCTTGCAAGACGGCAACATCTTGAAAATTGTTTTGCCTTTTAAAAATGCTTCTAAACAAAACATCAGAAAAATTGACATAAGAAATAACTTCTAAAATGCTTTTGTGCCAGGATGAGGGTTAAGATCTATAGATTTAGCAACTCTTCCTGGCACACCATTTTTACCATTTCCTCGAGATATATTTTATCCGTTTCGTCAAACTGATCGAGTTTATCACTATCCACATCCAGTACAAAAGCTACCTTTCCTTCAATTATTCCAGGTATTACAATTTCTGATTTCGATGCTGAACTACAAGCAATATGTCCGGGAAATTTATCCACATCAGGAACAATAATGGTTTCTTTTTTTGAATAAGAAGCGCCACAAACACCTTTATTAAAATCTATCCTTGTACAAGCGATTGGACCTTGAAAAGGCCCAAGTACCAACTGATTTTCCTTTGTGAGATAATAACCCACCCAAAAGAAATTAAATACTGATTTTAAAGCAGCGGCTGTATTTGCCATGTTAGCAATCAAATCTTTTTCTCCGGAAATCAGCGCTTTTATTTGAGGAAGAAGCGCTTCATATTTTTCTTTTTTGTCTTCCGTTTCAGGAATATAGATTTCTTCAGCCATCTTTTTTAAATTTTAGGTCTGTAAATTTTTAAAGTGTTGTCCAGGATTTTTTCTTCCGATATCAACACACCTTCAATTTGGGGAGCCTTTATCCCTTTACCAAAAACTGCTTTACTCCGAAAACAACGTATTTCATCCCACATATTTATCTTCATAAATTCATCCATTAATTTTGCACCACCTTCTACTATAACGGATTGAATTTGCCTCCTATAAAGATCTTCTAAAATTTGAGGAAGGACAGGTAAAGAATAATCCAGCTTTATATACTGATTATATTCTTGTGATTCATCCCGTGTTGAGTTATAACATAAAGTTGTTTGGCTAGTATCAAAAATATTTAAAGTTTTAGGTAAGGATAAGTTTCTATCAATTACAATACGAATAGGAGAACTTCCAACCCAATGCCTGACATTTAATTGCGGATTGTCGTAAAAAGCTGTTTTTGTTCCTACCATAATAGAATCTTCCTCCGCTCTCCATTTGTGGACCAGCTTTCTGGACAATTCATTGCTGATCCATTTTGAGGAGAAATCTTCCCGGGCAATAAAGCCATCAGATGTTTCTGCCCATTTCAGAATAATGAAAGGCCGTTTGTTTTCCAGGAAATTAAAGAACCGTTTATTTAGGTCCCTCCCCTCTGTTTCCATAACTCCTGATATTACTTCAGTGCCTGCTTCTTTAAGTTTGATTATTCCTTTCCCGCCAACCAATGGATTTGAGTCGACATTACAAATGACAACTTTGGGAATTTTATGTTTAATAATTAAATCGGCACAGGGCGGAGTCTTTCCCCAATGCGAACAAGGCTCGAGTGTAACCACCAATGTGCTTTCATTCAATAAACTTTTATCTTCTACGTCGTCAACCGCATTTACTTCGGCATGAGGGTCACCATAGGATTTGTGCCATCCTTCCCCTATTATTTTATCTTTATGAACTATAACACAGCCGACCATTGGATTAGGACTAACCTTTCCTCTTCCATACCCGGCCAGCTCTAATGCCCTTTTCATATAGATAGAATACTCTTCCATACAATGCTTAATTTGTAAATTGCAAGATAACCAAGTTATAAAGCAATTGGATAATTCAATCTCTTCTAAATACCTTTTTGAAAAAATTCAGAAGGAATTGACTTCTGTTTACGAAATCAATGAGACCCAATCCATTGCTTCTTTAGTCTTGGAAAAACTTTTCGGAATAAGTAGATCAGCCATCATTCTTGATAAAAATATAAAAGGATTTAGTAAAGAGACTGAAAAAAAACTTGACCAAATAATTTTAAGGTTAAGAAATTCAGAGCCTATTCAATATGTGCTCGGCGAAACTGAATTTTATGGGAAGATAATGAAAGTAAGTCCGGCCGTACTTATTCCAAGACCTGAAACAGAAGAATTGGTTGATTTAATCATAAAAGAAAATTACAAAAGGGAAGATTTGAAAATCCTGGATATTTGTACCGGAAGCGGATGTATCGCCATCGCCCTTCAAACCAATCTTAAGAATAACTCAACATTTGCCTTAGATATTTCACAGAAAGCAATCCATATGGCTGCTCGAAATGCCATAGAGAACCAGTCGCGAATAAACCTTCGTGAATGCGATATACTTAAGGAAGAAATTCCGTGGCAGAAAATTTCCTTTGATATAATAGTGAGTAATCCGCCTTATATTGGAGAATCAGAAAGGCGCTTGATGCAAAAAAATGTATTGGATCATGAACCTTCGTTGGCGCTTTTTGTAAAAGATACTGCTCCGTTAATTTTTTATGAAAGAATCATAAAGCTGAGCAAAACATGTCTGGTAAAAGGAGGAAGACTTTATTTTGAAATAAATGAAAGGTTTGGAGATGAAATCAGCGCCCTATTTTCAGATAACGGATTTAAAGATGTTGAAATAATAAAAGACCTCAGCGGAAAGGATAGAATTGCCAAAGGAAGTTATAATCCCTAATTAATTCTGACAAATAAAATATTTTTTCCAGTCTATCCGTATTTACTACTCTTTTTAGGTTGATTCATTTCTAAAAACAAGACATTAACTGTCAATGTGTCACCAAATATCTTTATGTTTTCTGACTGGCATAACCCTTGTAAATCAATGGAGAGAACAAGAATAAATTTATAGATATTAAAATAAATAATAAACATGGGAAAAATTATAGGAATTGACTTAGGAACTACAAACTCTTGTGTTGCAGTGATGGAGGGTAATGAGCCAGTCGTTATTCAAAACAGTGAAGGTCGGAGAATTACTCCTTCTATTGTAGCCTTTCTACCGAATGGTGAGAGAAAAGTAGGAGATCCGGCCAAAAGACAAGCCATTACAAATCCCACAAATACAATTTCTTCCATCAAGCGTTTCATGGGTAAAAAGTATTCAGATGTATCCCATGAGCTTAAAAGTGTTACATATAATGTGACTCGGGGAGATAATGATACTCCAAGAGTTAAAATAGGAGATAGGCTTTATACACCTCAGGAGCTTTCTGCGATGATTCTTCAAAAGATGAAAACTACAGCAGAAGATTACCTGGGAACGACAGTCACTGAAGCTGTAATTACGGTTCCTGCTTACTTTAATGATGCTGAAAGGCAAGCCACTAAAGAAGCAGGTCAAATTGCAGGATTGGATGTAAAAAGAATAATTAATGAACCTACTGCCGCCGCTTTAGCTTATGGTATGGATAAGAAGAATAAGGACATGAAAATCGCCGTATTCGACTTAGGAGGAGGTACTTTTGACATTTCAATATTGGAATTGGGTGATGGGGTATTTGAAGTGAAATCAACAGATGGCGATACTCACTTGGGTGGAGACGATTTTGACGAAGTAATCATTAACTGGTTAGCGGAAGAATTCAAAAATGATGAAGGTGGCATTGACTTAAGAAAAGACCCGATGGCACATCAAAGACTGAAAGAAGCTGCTGAAAAAGCCAAAATAGAACTTTCAAGTTCGACTTCAACTGAAATCAATCTTCCTTACATTATGCCGGTTGATGGAATTCCAAAGCACTTGGTAAGAACATTGTCTAGAGCCAAATTTGAGCAATTGGCTGATAGTCTGATCAAAAGATCTCTTGAACCTTGTAAAAAGGCGCTTAAAAATTCTGGATTTTCAACCTCAGAAATTGACGAAGTGATCTTAGTAGGAGGATCAACCCGTATCCCAAGGATACAGGAAGAAGTGGAGAAATTCTTCGGAAAGAAACCTTCTAAAGGAGTGAATCCTGATGAAGTTGTTGCAGTAGGTGCTGCAATTCAAGGTGGCGTATTAACAGGTGAAGTAAAAGATGTATTGCTTCTTGATGTAACACCACTTTCTTTAGGTATCGAAACTATGGGAGGAGTGTTTACTAAATTAATTGAAGCAAATACTACAATCCCAACTAAAAAATCTGAGGTGTTCTCTACTGCGTCAGATAATCAACCTTCTGTAGAAATTCATGTTCTTCAAGGAGAAAGAGCTATGGCAAGAGATAATAGAACCATTGGTAGGTTTCACCTGGATGGTATTCCGCCAGCTCCAAGAGGTGTTCCTCAGGTTGAAGTTACTTTTGATATAGATGCCAATGGTATACTCCATGTATCTGCAAAAGATAAAGGAACAGGCAAAGAGCAAAAAATCAGAATAGAAGCTTCTTCAGGATTGACTGATGCTGAAATTGAAAAAATGAAAAATGAAGCTAAAGCCAATGAAGAATCTGACAAGAAAGAGAAAGAGAAAATAGATAAGCTAAATTCTGCAGACTCTATGATTTTCCAAACAGAGAAGCAGTTGAAGGAATATGGCGATAAGCTTTCAGCAGGAAATAAATCCGCAATAGAAGGTGCAGTTGCTAATCTTAAAACTGCCCATCAGTCTCAGGATATTGCCGGAATTGATACAGCGCTCGAAGCCCTTAACAATGCATGGGCTGCAGCATCACAAGAAATGTATGCAGCTTCTCAAGGTGGCCCCGGCGGAGGTCCGGGAGCAGGTGAAGGTCAAGGTCCCGAAAACCAACAAGGACCGGCAGCCGACAATGTCACGGATGTAGATTATGAAGAAGTAAGCGGCGATAAGAATAGATAGTAATCACTTTGAACTAGATTTTGAAAAGGCTGTCTCAAAAAAGAGATGGCCTTTTTATATGATAAAGAAATAGGAAAATATATTATCTTATCTTATAGTTTCTATTAACCCCTAAGGTTCTTCATTTTATCTAAAACTTCCTCACTAAAAACACCCCCGCAATCATTAACGCTATCCCCAGCACTCTATAAATATTAATCGACTTAACAGGGAATCCTAAAAAACCAAAGTGATCAAAGATCACTGAAAAAACCAGTTGACCGGCCACCAAAAATCCTAATGTATTTGCCGCGCCGATTTTGGGAGCGACTATAATACTGGTAGCAATATAAAAAACACCTAGAAGTCCTCCTGAAAACTTCCACCAATCCAATTGACTTAAAGCCGAGAGTTGAGGAATGGATTGATAACTGGTAATAAGCACATATACCACTAGTGCTACTGTGCCAACGAGAAACGAAATCAGTGACGAAATAGCTGGATTTTGTGTAAAATGATTTAATTGATTGTTTACTCCAATTTGGGTTACAGTAGCTAGTCCTGCAATTACTGCAAGTAGATAGAAAATTTCTTTAGGCATTTTATGAAACGAGAATAATTAGAAAATAAAGGGAGGAATTTATCAATATTAGTATTAAAATTAAAAGACTTAACCACCTTTTTGCACTTTTCTAATAATGCTAAAAAATGTGAGATTTTGATCAATACTTCCCTAAGACTTGTACTTTTTCCAGAAATTATCTGGTTTGTGCATTTCGCAAACTTCACCCGATTTCTGTGAGAATGGAAAGCCCAGGAAACCTTGCGTTCTTCGAAAAACTTTGCTTTCTGAGTGTGAACCTATAAGGCAAAAAAATAACCCTTAAAACTTAATTTAAGGGTTATAAATTATATTTTATAAACAGAGATTAATCTTTAGTTTTCTCGGCCTTTTTACTTTTGATTTTGAGTGAAAGAACTTCGCTCTTTCCGTCATAATCAGCGAGGATGGTTTCGCCTTCTGTTGCCTCACCTTTAAGAATTTCTTCTGCAATAGGATCTTCAAGATATTTCTGAATCGCCCTATTCAAAGGTCGTGCACCATATTGAGGATCATATCCCTTTTCAGCTAAAAAGTCTTTGGCTTTTTCCGTCAATTCTATAGAATAACCGAGATTTTTAATTCTGAAGAAAAGTTTTCCTAGAGTAATGTCGATAATTTTATGAATGTGTTCTCTTTGAAGTGAGTTAAATACAATTACATCATCCAATCGATTTAAGAACTCTGGAGAAAATGCCTTTCTCAAAGCACTTTGTATGGTTGACTTCATAAGTTCATCCTGGTTACCAGACCGCGCTTTTGTAGCAAAACCAATTCCTGCTCCGAAATCTTTAAGATCTCTAACTCCAATATTTGAAGTCATAATGATAATTGTATTTCTAAAGTCAACCCTTCTTCCTAATCCATCAGTTAAAATACCGTCATCGAGAACTTGTAACAATAAATTAAATACATCAGGATGGGCCTTTTCTATCTCGTCCAAAAGAACGACACTGTAAGGTTTTCTTCTGATCTTTTCAGTTAATTGTCCACCTTCTTCATAACCAACATATCCCGGAGGTGCACCAACCAGTCTTGATACGGTGAATTTCTCCATATATTCACTCATGTCAATTCTTACAAGTGCATCTTCTTTGTCAAAGAGATAAGTCGCTAAAACTTTAGCAAGTTCTGTTTTTCCAACTCCAGTAGGCCCGAGGAATACAAATGATCCGATTGGTTTCTTAGGATCTTTCAATCCTACCCTTGTTCTTTGAATTGCTTTAACCAATTTATTAATGGCCTCATCTTGTCCGATTACTTTTCCTTTTAGCTCATCGTACATGTTAAGAAGTTTTTGACCCTCATTTTGAGCTATCCTTTTAGTAGGTATTCCGGTCATCATGGCAATAACTTCTGCCACGTTGTCTTCTTCTACAGTATATCTCTTTTTCTTGGTTTCATCCTCCCAACGCGTTTTTGCGTTTTCCAACTGCTCAAGTAATCTTTTCTCCTTATCTCTCAACTGGGCCGCCTCTTCATATTTTTGGCTCTTTACAACCTGATTTTTTTCTTTTTTGATATTTTCTATTGATTCCTCAAGCTTCAAAATATCTTCAGGCACATAAATGTTATTAATATGAACACGGGCACCAGCCTCGTCTAATACATCTATTGCTTTGTCTGGTAAAAACCTATCGCTGATATATCTATCAGATAACTTTACGCAAGCTTCAATTGCTTCAGGAGTATAAGTAACATGATGGTGATCTTCATATTTATCCTTAATGTTATTAAGGATTTCCACCGTTTCTTCAGGAGAAGTGGCATCAATCATCACGATCTGAAATCTCCTTGCCAGCGCTCCGTCTTTCTCAATGTATTGTCTGTACTCATCGAGCGTTGTAGCACCAATACATTGAATGTCACCTCTTGCTAATGCAGGTTTGAACATGTTTGAAGCATCAAGTGAACCGGACGCTCCTCCTGCTCCCACGATTGTGTGAAGCTCATCAATAAACAATATAACTTCAGGAGATTTTTCAAGCTCATTCATTACGGCTTTCATCCTCTCCTCAAATTGTCCTCTATATTTAGTTCCGGCGACAAGAGAAGCTAAGTCAAGTGTTACCACCCTTTTGCCAAACAACACCCTGGAGACTTTCTTTTGAATAATTCTTAAAGCGAGCCCTTCAGCTATCGCTGTTTTACCAACTCCTGGTTCTCCAATTAATATAGGATTGTTTTTCTTTCTTCGGCTAAGAATTTGGGCAACCCTTTCAATCTCTTTTTCTCTTCCTACAATTGGGTCTAAACGTCCTTCTTCGGCTAATTTTGTCAAATCTCTCCCAAAATTATCAAGTACAGGCGTCCTGGATTTTTCAGAACCTTTTGATGTGCTTTCCCTGCTTGAACTTGAACTGAAAATCCTGGAAGAATCTTCATCGCTATCGTCAGTATCGGAAGAAGCAATCGGATGATCGGTATGATATTCCAACAGCTCTTTGATGGTTTCGTAGTTCACATCAAACTTATCCAAAATCTGAGTGGCAATATTGTCCTCATCCCTAAGGATGGATAAAAGCAAGTGCTCTGTTCCTATTAACTGGCTCTTAAAGATTTTAGCTTCTAAATATGTAATTTTTAAAACCTTTTCTGATTGCCTGGTTAAAGGAATATTTGCGAGATTTTTTACATTACTCGTTGCTGTACCCTTAGTAGCTTGCTCAATAGAGATTCTTAACTCATCCAATGACAAACCCAACTTCTTTAGCAGTCCTACCGCCACTCCTTCTCCTTCCCGGATCATTCCGAGCAAAAGATGTTCAGTGCCAATATAGTCATGACCTAATCTCAAGGCCTCCTCTCTGCTTAAAGATATAACCTCTTTTACTCTATTTGAAAATTTTGCTTCCATATTTAAGGAATATAATATGTATTTGTAAATTTATACTATTAACAATAAAACAATAATAATAAAAAACATTTTTTCCTAATATTTTATCACTATTCTTACCTCACTTTTTCACTAAAGAAACTCCTTCTGCTCTCGACTCTTTAAGGACTTTCATTGCATTGTTCCCTTCGCAAAAAAGTAAGTCTAAAATACTTAAGTTACCGACAAATTCTCTGCCAAAAATCTGATTATATCTACAAGGACTATATAAATTGTTTAATTTATAATCTCGTTTTGGGTGAATCGCAGAACGTAAGTCGTTTATGTTTTTTTCAGTTTCTTTTTTATATTCGGTTGTAAAATTTATTTCGATCTTAAATCTTAATATTTCTAATAGTTTATATAGCAATTCTGTATTTAAGTCAATTAAAAATTTATGTTTTTTATAAAGAATTTCTTTGATAAGATCACCATAAAACATAAAAAATGGCGCCTTTCCATAGGCTGAAGCAATCGTTTTCCAGTGCAAATTCAGCCATTTTTGACTATTATCTATTTTGATATCTTTTACGATTACCTTACTGTTTCCGTTCAAAACAGGCACAGTTATATAGAGAATTTTATTGGCACCCTTAATATAACAACGATTTCTATAACTTTGTTTTTTATAATTTTCACAGGTTTCCAAAATGACCTTATCTGTCACCGCAAGTGCAATAAAGTATTCCAGACTTGGAAAATATTGAATGTCGATTAAAAGCGGATCAGAATTTGCCAAAACAATTTTTTAAAGATGATTTAAATTAAAAGAATTAAAAATGAATTAATTTATTTCTATAACAAAAAAAACTTACATTCTATAAAAGATAATTGTACTAAAGCTAAATGTTCTTTATCAAATTCATTTCTCATCTGCCGCTTTCGATTTTATACCTTCTTTCCGATTTTTTATATTTTCTTCTCTACCATGTTATTCAATACAGAAAGAAAGTTGTATTCAATAACCTGAAGATAGCTTTTCCTGATCACTCAGAAGCGGAGCACTCAAGAGTTGCCCGCGATTTTTATAAAAATTTGAGTGACATAATAGTTGAAACTATAAAAGCTTATTCTATTTCGCCCGCTGCCCTCACCAGGCGAATCAAAATATCTAACATAGAATTAATAAATGAATATTATAAGAAACAAGTTCCGATAATAGTTATGACATCTCATTTATGCAATTGGGAATGGTTACTGATTTCTAATTGCATTCTTTTGGATTATGAGGTGGACGGCGTATATAAAAAGCTTAACAACAAGGCTTTTGAAAAGTTTATGAAAGAGATGAGGGGAAGGTTTGGCGCTAATATGATTGAAAAAAATAATTTAATAAGGACTATTGCTCAGAGAAGAAATATCCCCAGGATCATTGCTATGGTTTCTGATCAAACACCTGCTTCTTCCCCAACCAATAAATACTACCCCTTTTTTGGCAGAGAAATACCTTTTTATACCGGCGCAGAAAAAATAGCCCAAATGACGAAGTATCCTGTTTTATTTGTTTCCATGACAAGACTATCGCGCGGCCAATACGAGGTGACTTTTGAAAAGCTAGCTGATCCTCCTTATACCGAGAATCAAGACATAACTTCTAAATACGTTTCAATGGTTGAAAAGGAGATAAGAAAAAACCCTGAAAACTGGCTTTGGTCACACAAAAGATGGAAGCATCAAAAAAGTGTTAAACTATAAATGTTGAATGTTAAATGAAACAATTCAACATTCAACATTCAACATTCAACATTCAACATTCAACATTCAACATTCA
Source organism: Cytophagales bacterium (assembly GCA_035628645.1). GTDB lineage: Bacteria > Bacteroidota > Bacteroidia > Cytophagales > Cyclobacteriaceae > DASPJL01. The sequence continues at coordinate 59,711 of DASPJL010000108.1, forward strand.
ACATTTTATCTATTAAAGATATTCATATAAAGATCCGGCTCCTTCTCTTATTACTTCGAACTCACTTTGTGTGCAGTCTACGATTGTAGACGCTACATTACCTCCATATCCAGCATCTATTACTATATCCACTAGCTTCTCAAACTTTTCATATATAAGTTCGGGGTCGGTAGAGTATTCTATTATTTCATCTTCATCCCTTATTGACGTGGTAATAATCGGGTTGCCCAATTCTTTTACCATCATTCGGGTGATATTATGATTCGGAACCCGTATCCCTACCGTTTTTTTATTGGTATTCAGAATTTTTGGAACCTTTGAACTTGATTGTAAAATAAAAGTAAATGGTCCGGGTAGGGCTTTTTTCATGACCTTAAAAACAGGAGTGCTTAAATGACTTGTGTACTCAGAAATGTCGCTTAAGTCGTAGCAGATAAAAGAGAGGGAATTAGGCTTAACATTTTTAATCCTACAGATTTTTTCGATGGCTTTAGAATTATAAATACTACAACCTATACCATAGACTGTATCGGTTGGGTAAATAACTACACCGCCATTGTTAAGGCATTCTACTACTTCTAATATTTTTCGCTCCTCAGGATTTTGAGGATGTATTTTTAATAATCTGGCTCCCATATTCTTGTTTTAAAGATTTGATTTTAAAATGTACCCTTTTTTTCTAATTAAGTTTAAGTTTATTACATAAATCAAAAAATTTTATTTAAAAAAGGGAGTTTTAACATAGCTTTGAAGAATATTTAACGCAGACACATCCCTATTTTTAAAAGAAAGAATAAAAGAAAGAAAAATTAAATGATATCCCGCAATAAAAAAATTGGAATATTGGTGTTTTGTGCCACTGTCGTCATTACTTTCACTTTTTATTTTTATCAGTTATTTTTTGGAAATAATATTTTAGTTGGCAGTGAAAAAGATGATTATTTACTAATTCCTACCGGAGCTAATTTTGAAACGGTAGTCGATAGCTTAAAAAAGAATGATTTTTTACATGATGAGCTTTCATTTCGCTTTGTATCTAAGATCTTAAAATATGACAAAAATGTAAAACCGGGTAGATATTTACTTACCCAAAATGCAAACAATTTTGCAACCATTATGTATATAAGGTCGGGAAGACAGGAGCCGGTGAAGCTGACTTTCCATAATATTAGGTTGAAACCTGATCTTGCCGGTCGAATCACAAAAAATATTGAACCAGATTCCGCAAGGTTTTTAAGCCTGATCCAAAATCCAGCGTATGTTAATAAATATGGATTTGATACTACAACTATAATGTGCATGTTCCTTCCTGATACTTATGAAGTATATTGGACGATAACAGCGGATGAGTTAATAGATCGTTTGCATGACGAATATAAAAAATTCTGGAATGAAGAAAGGACTGCAAAAGCTCAGGAACTAGGCCTTACAAGAACACAGGTTTCCATTTTGGCTTCTATAGTTCAGGCAGAAACTTCCAGATCGGATGAAAAGGCCAGAATTGCCGGGTTATACATCAACAGGCTGAAAAACAATATGCCCCTTCAGGCAGATCCTACCATCGTTTATGCCAACGGAAAGTTTGACTTAAGACGGATTTTAAAAGTACACATGGAAGTGGATTCTCCATACAATACTTATAAATATAAAGGCCTGCCGCCAGGCCCAATTAATTTACCTAATTTGTCGTCTATCGATGCAGTCCTCAACTACGAGAATCACGATTTCATTTACATGTGTGCCAAAGAAGATTTTTCCGGTTATCATAACTTCGCTTCCAATTTCAGGGACCACTTAAGAAATGCCAGGATTTATCAAAAAGCATTAAACAAAGCCAATATTAAATAGAGTAATCGTGTGAGAAAAATAGAATAACTCAATACTCAATACTCAATACTCAATACTCAATACATTTCTTTTTATGTTATATAACGAAACAAAGGTGAGGGTGCGATATGCTGAAACAGATCAGATGGCCTATGTTTACTATGGAAATTATGCTACTTACTATGAAGTAGGGCGAGTAGAGCTGATAAGATCTTTAGGATTAAGCTATAAAATAATGGAAGAGTCAGGCGTGATGATGCCTGTACTGGAAAATTGGTCAAAGTTCCTTAAGCCGGCAAAGTATGATGACCTCTTAACAATAAAAGTGACGGTAAAGGAAAAGCCGACTGCAAGAATTAAATTCGATTATGAAATCTTTAATGAACTGGGTATACTACTCAACATTGGCTTTACGGCCCTTGTCTTTGTAGATTCTAAAACTTTAAAACCTTGTTCTCCTCCGGAAATTATGACGAAAATTACCGACCGATTTTTTGAATAATCTAAGGATTGGCTTCTAGAAAATCATTTACAATCTCTAAAAACTCCTCTGGTGCTTCAGCCTGAACCCAATGCCCTGATGTAGGAATGGTCGTTACCTTACTGTTTGGAAAAATTTCTGTTATTAATGTAAAATCCTCGTCCTTTATATATCTTGACTTTCCACCTCTGATAAACAAAGTGGGTTTATCAAATTGTTTTCTCGGGTCAAGGGGTTCTCCTATGTTTTCTATGTTTTTTTCAATACTGTGCAGGTTCATTCTCCATTTGAATTGATCCCCTTCTCTCATCATATTCTTAAGAAGAAATTGTCTAACGCCAAGATCCGGAAGAGTTTTAGATAGAATTTCATCCGCTACCTGTCTGTTTGGCATTTTCTGTGGGTCTATTGATTTTAAACCTCTTAATTCGTTGTCGTGATGAGGAGGATAGTATTTTGGTGCGATATCTACTATTATTAAATTCTTGACTTTATCAGGATTATCAACTGCAAATTTCATCGCCACCTTTCCTCCCATTGAATGCCCAATTATATTAGCTTCCTGAATGCCCTTATTTTCGACAAATTCCAGAAGGTCCTTCGACATCACCGTATAATTAAACTCCTCACTATGTGGCGACCTCCCATGGTTTCTTTGATCAACCAAGTATATCTTGAAGTTTTGCGCAAGTGACTTGGTAACGGTTAACCAATTGTCTGAAGAGCCAAATAATCCATGAAGAATAATTAAAGGAGTGCCTTCCCCTTGTTCCCTATAAAACAGTTCCATGATAAAGAATGATATTCCATGGCAATATTAAGCGGGAAATATTAAAGGTGGTAGATTAAACTATAATACTAAAAGATTATAAATTAAACTTTTTCGAATCATTTTGAAAAGCGTCCCACTCTTCATCGAAGTGAGGCCTTTCATTATAAAACTTAATCAAGCTATCGGTGAATTCTTCTTTGAAACCAAAAGTGACTACTAGCTTTTTAAGATATTCAATGTCTTTGTCAGTGGAAATTCCATTTAGAAACATTGTTTGTATAAAATCATAAAGCTGATTAACACGAGCTTTATGAGCGGTAGGAATGGCTGGGGCAATCTCTTCCTTTTTTGCAAGAATGGAGTCGATATGTTTTGGTTTTAACTCATATCTTTCGCCAACTTTATAGAGGTATTTAAATTCTTCTTCACTCATTTTACCCTCGGAGTTTGCTAATGCAACAAGATTTTTTAAATGATCTTTTTTGAATTTCAAATATTCATATTCAAAAAAACCGGTCATAATATAATTTTTTTAATTGCTACATTGAATATTCACCTGGGATTTATAGTGATGGCAGTTCATGTAGCGAAAGTTTAAAATAGGTTGTTAATTCAAGTCAATATTTAAGGAAAACATCGCTTAAATATTTAAACTAAATTTAAAAAATATAAAAATACTCTGCATCCTTCATTCATCGTTTTATTTATATAGTTCAATTTATACTTTATATATCAATATCGGGTCGCTTTTTTGAGGTCCAAAATCTTTTATACGAATAGAATCACGTATTTTGTAAGTTGTATGCTTATTTATCTTGAAATTCATTCCTGAGGAGAATAGATGTATGAATGAAAGTTATCTCGTAATGATTAAAAGAATTTTAATTTCGGTTTTTGGTGTATTCTTTTTTTCCGATAGCTCACTTGTTGCTCAAAATGTTTACAAAATCGATAAGGCAAAAATTCAGGCTGAAATAAATAAACTAACTAAGTTAAAGTCTCTCGATTTAGGTTTTTGTTTGTTTTCGCCAAAGGGTGAATTAATTATTTCTTACAACGGAAATCAGAACTTAATTCCTGCTTCTACTCTTAAAATTTTTACTACCGGAGCTGCAATAGATCTTCTAGGTCGAAATTTTAAATATGAAACACAGATTCAATACGATGGATACATTGATAACTGCGGCGTGCTTTACGGGAATATTTTTATTAAGGGATCAGGAGACCCTTCTTTAGGTTCAGAAAGATTCCTTGATAATCCGTCGTATGGCGAGTTAATAAATACATTTAGTGATGAAATTAAAAAACTAGGAATAACTGAAATAAAGGGAAACATCATAGGGGACAATTCTGCTTTTTTCGAGTGTCTTACACCTGAATCATGGCCCTTGGATGATCAGGCAAATTATTATGGCGCTGCTCCCAATGGATTAACAATTAATGAAAACAGCTATAAACTTTTTTTTAAACCTGGCAAGACGGTCGGAAGCAATACGGAAATCATAGGTACGGATCCAACAGAGATTCCAGGGTTGATTCTTAAAAATAATGTCACGACTTATCGGCAGGGCTCCGGAGACAGAGCAGTGATTATGGAAGATCCTTTTCATCAGACAAAAGAAATTGTAGGAACAATTCCTGCAGGAGTCAAATCATTTTATATAAAGGGTTCTGTTCCTGATCCGGCAAGTCTGACTGCCTCGCTACTTTTAAAAAGCCTCAAAGGCAGGGGGATTAAAGTAAACGGTCGTTTTACTTCTATTTATCATTCCGAACAAAATAATTATTTACCCTTTAGAAATACCATTTATACCCATGTTTCGCCTCCGCTAATTGATATTATTACTCAGGTAAATATGCGAAGTCATAATCTTTTTGCGGAAACGCTGATTATTACCTTGGGTAAAGTTTTCAGAGGTATTGGAGGGCAGGAACAAGGATTGGAAGCAGCCTTTCAATATTGGGATTCAAAAGGAATTGATATTGAAAAGGCGGATATTTTTGATGGATGCGGTCTTTCTCCATTAAATAAAATCTCAGCAGACATTCTCGCAAAAATGCTCTTTTCCATAAGACAGGATTCTTCTTTTAATGATTTTTTGATGACCTTACCCATTTCTGGAACTTCCGGAACGTTAAAAAATTTTTGTAAAAACAGTCCTGCCGAAGGGAGAATTTTCGCCAAAAGCGGTTATATCGAAGGCGTTCGTAGTTATGCCGGATATGCACTTTCAAAATCAGGAAATTATTTTCCTTTTGCTTTGATTATCAATAGATACGAGGGAAGTTATTCTTCCTTAACCCATTCTTTGGAAGGAATAATGGAACTGATGACGAATATTCAATAACTCGAAAATATCGATTAAGAAAATAAAAACAACCGGAATAATAATCCGTTATATTTATCCCTATGTCATTAAAAATGATTACCATAAAAACTTTCATGGATCCTATCGAGGCCAATATCATTAAAGGCAGGTTAGAATCTCAGGGAATTCCTACGATGCTTCTGGATGAAAATACGGTCAGCACCTATTGGTTGTATGCCCAGGCTATAGGAGGAATCAGAATGCAGGTAAAAGAAGAGGATGTGGAACAGGCCCTCGCTATTTTAAAGGAAGATCAGGCCAGAATGTACCTTTTGGAGGATGATAATGAAACCCAGGAGGAGGGTGTTGTGCATTGTCCTAACTGTCATTCGTCCAACCTGGGGGTAAATAAATATTCAAAATCTTTTTTTGGTTTTTCATGGTTACTTGTCGGATTTCCGTTACTGTTGCCTGATAAGAAATATCATTGCTTTAATTGTGGAAACGACTGGAAAGCGTAATTTTCTTGCAGAAGGCAAGTGAGCTCATTGCCATGATCTATTTATATATTGTTAATGATTGAGAAAAAGTTAAAAATTCCTGTAGGAATTACAGTATTTATTGGAGTTATTCTAAAGTTAATGAACAACCCCTACGGGTCAATTGTTTTTACTATAGGTTTTGCCGGATATTTTTTATTAAAGCTGATCCGTTTGTCCAGGACCCAGAAATTTTTCTGGACAAAATATCATTACATCCAACTGGGATTACTCATTCTTGGCATCGGCTTTTTAATCCTCATGTATTTTAATTATCCATACAGTCGGCTTGGGTTTGTAATAGTTTTGTTACTTGAATCCATAGTAAGTTTAAGAATAATGATTACGTCCGTTATCGGTGATAGCAATTTTAGGATGATTTTGAGCTTTTTAGGAAAGCTTTTAAGGAGATAGGAAGTAACTTTCTTATTGAAAAAAGTGCTTTCGTAATAAACTTATCCGCCGGTTTTTGTATTATATATAATATAAAAACCTTTAACTTTAAATTATTAAAGAATAAGGAGGAAAATTATTCTCTATCAGATGAAACGATCTTCTCATATATTAAAAGATTATAACCTACGGCAGACAGACTGCAGAAATGAGATTCTGGATGTTTTTTTAGATAAAGGTTTCGCCTTGTCCCATGGCGATGTGGAAGAAAAAATAAGCGAAGAATTTGATCGGGTTACCGTATATCGAACACTTAAAACATTTGTCGAAAGAGGTATTATACACAAAGTTCTGGATGACTCTGGATCAATAAAGTATGCACTATGTAATGACCATTGTACTACAGACCAACACCACCACGAACATGTTCATTTTAAATGTGTGAATTGTGGACAAACCAATTGTATAGAAGATATAGAAGTGCCGCAAATAAACCTTCCAAAGGGATATACCTCATTGGAAACAAACCTTCTTATCCAGGGGATCTGCGAAAAATGTTCTTAGCTTTGTAAGATATTTTTCACTCCTATATTTTCCTTTCACTTAAGCATGATCAGAAATCCCTCCCATAATCACACTATAATTTTTCTTATCTCCTTACTTTTATTTTTTCTGTTATCCCCTGAAATAGCATTTGCCTGGGATATTCTTCCACAATCCGATTCTTCTTATGATGTAAATACTTTTAAGATCGTTATTAATTTTTTGGCGGGTCTGATCTTGTTTCTTTATGGAATTACACTGCTGTCAAAAGGAATTAAATACCTGGCCAAAGAAAGGGTAAAAGGTATAATATCCAAATTCACCACAAATCGTTTTGCCGGCGTTGGCTCCGGATTGTTTGCTACTACAATATTTGATTCTTCTTCCGTGGCGATAATTATGGCCATTGCTTTTGTAAATGCCGGCGTGTTAACTTCCTCGCAATCGCTGGGAGTGGTGCTCGGTGCAAACCTGGGGACTACCATATCAAGCCAGATCATCGCTTTTGATCTCTATGAATATGCTCCTATTGCTATGTTTTTAGGGTTTTTACTGTTTTCACTTAACAGCAAAAAGAAAATTAAAAAGATAGGTGTAGTTATTTTTAGTATTGGAATGATATTTTTTGGTCTGAAAGAAATGGGCGAGGCAATGAGTCCTTTACAAAACAACCCTTCCTTTCTTCTTTGGATGAAAAGTGTGGAAAATCCTTTAATTGGAGTGGTTGTCGGGGCAGCTTTTACCGTTGTTATCCAGTCATCTTCGGCCACTTTAGGTATCATAATCACTTTAGCCAGCCAGGGTATGATTTCGTTGCCGGCAGGAATTGCTTTAATGATGGGAGCGGAAATCGGAACTTGTGCAGATACTTTAGTGGCAACCATAGGCAGAACCCGCGATGCGGTAAAAGTCGGTGTTTTTCATTTACTTTTTAATGTGATATGCGTTATCCTGGGCTTAATCTTTTTTTCTTCCTTTACCAGTTTAGTTACCCTGACCTCTCTTCAAGGCGGACTAGGCCATCAGATAGCTAACGCACATCTTTTGTTCAATCTGATCGGTGTTTTACTTTTTATAGGATTTACGCCCTGGATAAGCTCATTTTTAGATAGAATTATTCCGGAAAGTAAATATTCGCAATCAGAGGTAATAAAGATGAAGGGCAATAAGAAATCCTTATTTAATAAACTGAAGGAGTGAAAACATTTAAAACTTCTTTCTATAAAATTATCCGGTTTCTATGGTGTTCATTTATCATCCTTTTTGTATTTGGCTTCCTTTATATTTTTGCTGTAAATATTAACCTTTTTAACCTTTTCGGCGGTAAGCCGGATTTAAGGGAATTGGAAAACCCCGACTATCAGTTTGCTTCTGAAGTGTATTCTGCAGATCATGTACTTATAGCCAAGTATTATTTTGAAAATCGTGAGCCTGTTGCCTATTCAGATATTCCCCCTTATCTGATAAAGGCTTTAATTTCTACGGAGGATGTTAGCTTTTATAAACATTCCGGGATAGATCCGAGAGGTTTACTAAGAGTTTTGATCTTTCTTGGCACGGCAGGTGGAGGAAGCACAATTACCCAGCAATTAGCGAAAAATTTATTTGATACCCGGGGAAATCTTTATGAAGGGAAACTAAGCAAATACACGTATCTCAATCTTTTAAATATAAAAATTAAAGAATGGCTGCTTGCGATAGAGCTTGAGAAGAGATATACCAAGAATGAAATAATTACAATGTATCTGAATACGGTTCCTTTTGGTAAAGGCGCCCATGGCATAAAAGTGGCTGCCAAAACTTATTTCAATAAAACACCAAAGGAATTATCTGTTAGTGAATCGGCAATGATGGTAGGCATAGTAAACGGGCCTGCTTTATTTAATCCCGTTAGCCATCCTAAAAGAGCGTTTAGAAAAAGGAACTTTGTTATTTATAAACTTTTAAAATATGGCCATATTTCCAGGGAGAAATATGAAGAATTGATCAGAGAACCATTGGAAGTAAATTTTAACCCTGAACAAGCGCATGGCGGAGCAGCCTATTTTAAAGATGTTTTAAAAAAATATTTAAAAGAATGGTGCCAGGAGAGAGACATAAATCTTTATACCTCCGGGTTAAAAATATATACTTCTATAGATTCACGAATGCAGGAATATGCAGAAGAAGCTGCAGCAGAACATATGGAAGTTGTACAAAGAAGTTTTCTTCAATACTGGAAAGGTAAAGATCCTTGGGCAAACAGTAACTACATTGAAAGCAAAGTGGCGCAAACTGCTCTTTATAAGGAACTAGTTGAGGAATACGGGGAAGATGGAGATTCAGTGGAAATTATAATGAACAGAAAAGCTCGAATGAAAGTTTTTTCATGGGACGGACCAAAAGATGCTTACATGAGTCCAATCGATTCTATTGAATACTATGAAAAGTTTTTACATACCGGATTAATGTCAATGAATAAGGAGGGGCATATAAAGGCTTGGGTTGGGGGGATAAACCACCGGTTTTTTAAATATGATCATGTAATGCAGCAGAAACGTCAGCCCGGATCAACATTTAAGCCTGTTGTCTACGCGGTTGCCCTGGAAAATGGTCTTACACCTTGCTCAAAGATTCCTGACCTGCCCGTTACACTTCATGTGGATGGTCAAAGGCCGTGGTCTCCACAAAATGATGATGGCAAATATTCAGGGGAAGAAATGACATTATATGAAGCAATAGGGGAATCAAAAAACTTAATTGCTGCCCAGCTTATAAAAAGCTACGGAGTGGAACAAGTAATAGACATGGCCGGAAGGTTGGGAATAGATAAAAAAACAATTCCCAAAGTTCCATCTATTGCTTTAGGTTCTTGCACGGCTTCCCTTTATGACATGACTGCTGCCTTCAATACTTTTTTGAATCAGGGTACTTATGTAAAACCGCAGTTTCTGTTAAGGGTTGAAGATAAATTCGGACAAATATTATATGAGGAAATACCTGTGAAAAGAGATGTGCTTAATGAAGATATTGCTTTTCAAATGATCCACCTTTTAAAAGCCCCAATAGAATGGACAGGCGGGACTGCCCGTCATATGCCATTAGATCTGAAAACAGAAAATGAAATTGCCGGGAAAACAGGAACAACCTCGAGGAACCTGGATGCCTGGTTTATAGGCTTTACGAAAGAACTTACCACTGGTGTTTGGGTAGGCCCCGATAATGCACACCTTCAGCTTTTAGGATCGGGATCTTCGATGGCTATGCCTATTTGGGCAAAGTATATGAGAAAAGTATACGCAGATAAAAACTTAGGGTATAGCAAAGGAAATTTTTCACTGCCAACAAGCGAAGATTTTTTACAAAAAATTAATTGTGCTTATCAAAGCAAAGTGGATAGTTTGTTTCAAAGCTCGGGACAATAAGAGAAGTTGGAAGCTAGAAGTTGGAAGAAAAGAAAGCTCTCAACTGGGTGATTTGATAAAATTATAACAGGAAAGGGTTTAACTGTAAGATGCGAAGATAAATGAGATTTATACACCTCGTGCTTCCCACTTACGTCTTCCAACTCTATAAAACTAAAGCCTATCCAATACTTTTATAATCAGGCTCTGCATTTCCTCATCTGGATTTTTAGAGGATGCATTTGATATCCTGTTTTCAGTGATTGTATTAATGGACAGCATTTCATGTCCTAATAACTTTCCTAAGGCATAAAAGGCAGCAGTTTCCGTTTCGAAATTTGTAAACCAAAAATTCTTATGGTGAAAATGTGTGAATCGATTGACGAATTTTGGATCTTTTAAGGGGAGCCTTAACTGTCTTCCCTGAGGGGCATAAAATCCCGGAGCTGTAATGCTGTTTCCTTCCAGCATGTCAGAAGCGAATTGCCCTGCCAGCAAATCAGAGCCCTTGGTAACATAAGGTTTAAAAGGAAACTCTAAAAACTTTTGAAGTTCTTCCGAAATCTCATTTTCAAAGCTTTCGGGCATATAGTTATAAAAATACATTAGGGAGTCCAGGCCAATGCTGTATTTAGAATAAATACTTGTGCCAATGGGAATATCTTGCAGGCTGACTGACGTTCCCAAACGGATTATTTTCAGCCTTTTCTTCTCAGAATGCGTCTTTTCCTGCTTCTTTTTCAGATCGAAATTAGCCAGTAAATCCAGCTCCATCAGGAGGATTTCTATATTATCCGTCCCCATTCCTGTTGAGATTACTGTAACGGTCTTTCCCTTATACTTTCCTATATGCGTAATATATTCCCTTTTATTCATCTCAAAATCAACATCATTAAAATGTTGACTTACCTTAAAAACCCGGTGCGGATCTCCAACTGTGATTACGATATCAGAAATATGTTCAGGCTTTAAATTAAGATGATAAACACTGCCATCTCGGTTTAAAAGAAGCTTAGAATCCCGAATACGATCCATAGTTTTTCCTTTGGGTACAGCTAAATATAACTGTCCGATTGGAAAAATCTCACATCAATGATTTGGGTCTCTGAATTCCTTTGTAAGGATTATAGCCATTAAGTTCTTTTTGATAAAAACCCGTTCCGTCATAAGGTCTTTTGTCAGGATGTGTTTTACAGTCAGCAGAACAGGCACCTTCCATTTCCCAGCCGCACTTTTCGCAGATGGGTACATGCAGGTTGCAAATCTGATTAGCACAGTTTACCATTCTGTCGCACTCGGTCCCGCAGATATGGCAGGTGGAAATTACTTTGGGGTTAACCTTATTGACATCAACCACTACCCTGTTGTCGAATACATAACATTTTCCTTCAAAATCTTCTCCACCCGCCTCAAGACCATACTTGATGATACCGCCATGCAACTGATAAACATCTTTAAATCCCTTTTCAAGAAGATAAGCGCTGGCCTTCTCGCACTTTATCCCTCCAGTACAATAGGTTATAATTTTCTTGTCCTTAAGGTTTTCCAGTTCTTTGACTTTGTCGGGGAAGTCCCTGAAATTCTCGATATCGAGGGTAATGGCATTTTTGAACTTGCCCACACTGTGCTCATAATTGGATCTGACGTCCAAAATCACCACGTCTTCTGAGTTTTTTAGTTCTTTAAACTCATTTGGCTCTACATATTTTCCAGTCTTTTTTGCCGGATTAATATGGTTCAAACCAGAGTAAACTATCTCAGATTTTACCCTCACGTGCAGTTTGGTAAAGGCATGTTTGTTATGTTCTTCAATTTTAAATTCAATAGAAGCGAAACGCGGATCGGACTTAAACCGCTCCATATACTTTTCACAAGCTTCTTTTGTTCCGGAAACTGTTCCGTTTATTCCTTCTGAAGCAATAATAATTCTGCCTTTTATTCCATTTTCAAGGCAAAAAAGATGATGATCGTATCTGAACCGTTCAGTATCATCAATAGAGGTGTAGCAATAGTAAAGTAATATATTGTATTTCATAGACCTAATCTTAGTTTCAAGCTAAGTGGATGTATAATTTTATTATGGTTGGAAGCGGGAGGCAGGAAGATGTAAGTAAGCAGGCTTTCTTACCCTTAGTACTTTCCACTTCTTAAACTTTCACTTCCTGAGCCGGATAGCCGAACATAGTCGCGTTATCTTTAACATCTCCTACAACAACAGATCCTGCACCTATCCTAGCGTTTTTCCCGATTTTTACTCCCGAAACTATTGTCACTCCGGTTCCGATAAAAGCGCCTTTTCCTATAATAACATTGCTGTTTATAGTGCTTCCTGCTCCTACCTGCACAAAATCCCCAATTTCACATTCGTAATCAATCAGTGCCTTACTATGGATGATGCAGTGATTGCCAACTTTGGCAAAAGCACTCACGACAGCAAATGCATTTATTAAGTTTCCATGGGCAATAGAAGCAGAATCAGCTATTACAGCTTTAGGATGGACAGCATTTACAGGCATTACTTTTCGTTCATTCAGCATTTTAACCAATGATTGTCGAACTTTAGTTTCATCTATTGCTACAAATGCTTCACATTTATTGCCGATGAATTTTAAAAAGCCATCATCATCCGTAGTACCTAATATGGTATATTCACCGATAGCTTGATTATGTAATGATTTATCGTCGTCTAAAAAGCCGTAAACCTCCACTCCGTTGCTTTGAAAGATATCCATCGCAACCTTGCCTAGTCCTTTAGCTCCAAATATTATTACCGGGTTTTCCATAAGTGCGCAAATTTAATTCGATTTTTTAGATGATCACAATTAAAATACTTTACCCTATCTCTCGTAATTTGTTCCGTTAAGGAACTTTACAACTTTGATCAGCATTTATATATAAGACTTATCTTTTAACCAGCAAATTTTACACTATGATCAGAAACAGGTTTTCCAAGGCTATTCTTCTTACAACACTTTTTTTAATATGTTTTTCTTTTAAGGCTTTTAATAGCAATGGAAGCAATTCCGACAACAAAGAGGTAAAGTGGAATAATTATGTTTCCTCCATTTTTTCAGAATTGACAGGAAGTAAAGCAGGATTAAAGTATGAAGTATTTGAAAAGGGATTAATTGGGTATTATAATTTGAAAAATCAGGATAAAATTTCCGATAAGAATATTCTTTCTATTGTTGATTTTTCCATGTCTGCCAATAAAAAAAGGCTTTGGATCATCAATTTGGCTACTAAAAAAATACTTTATAATTCTCTGGTAGCACATGGGAGAAACTCCGGGCAGGCTTATGCCAAATCTTTTTCGAATAAACCCGAAAGCTATATGAGCAGCTTAGGTTTTTATGTAACAGGCGATACTTACTATGGAAAGCACAAATTATCCTTAAGGTTACTTGGAATGGATCCGGATTATAATGACAATGCTTTGGATAGAGCCATCGTAATGCATGGAGCAAAATATGTAAGCGATAGTTGGATCAAGAAAAATGGCAGGCTCGGCAGAAGCCTGGGATGCCCGGCAATTCCCTTGGAAATTTCTAATGAAGTTATCAGCCTTTTGGCCAATGGCACCTGTTTATTTCTATACTATCCAAACAAAAATTATGAAAATGAATCTGCCCTTTTACAAAAATCTTCTATAATTGAGATGTTTAATAATCTTGAATCAGAATCAATAGCTGGTTATCATCTAAAATAATAAATAACTTTCCATTATAACCCGATAAACTATGGCAGCCTGTTCACCTGTAAATTACTCAGGAGTATCTTCTGAAGTTTTTGAATCCCTGAAGCAAGAATTACAAAGTAAAGGTTTTGAAATCCCCGGAACTGCCGGTGTAATAAACGGTCCATTGGGAATTGCAATTGAATATTCCTGGGATCAGGCAAATGAAACACTTTTTACTCAGGTAACAGAGAAAAGTTTTTTTGTCTCCTGCAGTCAGATTAACGACCAGCTTTCTTCTGTAATCAATAAGTATACGGCTTAGGGTTGTTTTGTCTTTTTAATATTCAGTCAGATTAGGAATAAAGTCATTACTCTTCCAAGGATGCAACTAAGATAGTAATGCTTAAATTCATTAATTCCGATTCCGACTTAACCACAACCATAAATGCAGAACAGATCCTCTTTAAGATAGGCTTCCTTATCTTCATTTAAGATAATAGGTATTAGAGTGCAGAAAGAGTGGAAAAAGAGTGGAGAAAAAAGCCACTCTTACCCTTAAGTCAGCATAATCTTCCCGAGGAGGGAAAGTATACAAAGGACAACTCCGAAAACAAGCTACCGGTCCCTCCACTTACCTTTGTTCAGATTTCTAATTTAAATGTAAATAAAAATATCACTTCGAAGATTGGCTGCGAAGTGATATTTTACTTTTGTCCTAAATAATAAACTGACAAAATAAAAACTGGTAAAATATGGCGCGGGTAATTAACAACAGCTTCACCTCAGGGATAAGCGGAAAGGTCGGCAGAGACCTGCTTTTCAAAACATGGAAAAATGGAAATACTTATTTGTATCAAAGACCTAAAAAACCTGCAAAGCAAAGCCCTCAACAAAAGGCAAACCGAATGAAATTTCAAATGGCAGCCTTTTTTGCAAAGTCGATGATGAACGATCCGTTAAAAAAGGCTGAATATTGGGAAAAAGCAAAGCAGCTAAAACTGCCTAATGCGTACACTGCGGCAATCACCGAATATATGAGAAATCCTGAAATTACGCAGATTGAATTATTAGATTATCAGGGGAATGAAGGAGATGAAATTAAAATTAAAGTTGCGAAGAAGGATTTTGAGGTGGAGACGGTAGAGGTGATAATTCTGGATGCGCAGGGAAAGGTATTGGAGTCAGGGAAAGCAGAAAGGAAGAATCGCAGGGGTGATTGGATTTATAGCGCCTTGGAAAGTAGTGATTTAGGGGTAAGGATTACTGTAAGGGCTATGGATAGAGTGGGGAATTGGCGGGAAAAAACTTTAAAGCGAATATAATTAAATAAGGACTTAGAAAAAGCAAAGCAGAGATCCGGAGAAGAATACAACTTATTCGGGTAGCTATCAGACGCTAAAGTATTGTCCTCAAAATACATTTGCTTTAATAGCACTGGTTAGCTTTTGATTGGCGGAGCTTTTAGAACGACAAGAATTTATTCAATACTTTCCTCTATAATTCCACCTGTTATTCTCAATAGGTCCGTATGAGTTTCGATCACGTTATAAATCGCTTCTAACGACATTAAAGCTGTGTTTTGATAGTTGAGCTGAATAATGCGATAGTCAATGGAAGAGAGGTAACCATTTTTGTATCTGTCATTTGCAAGGGAAACATTCAATTCTGCCGCTTTAATATTTGCATTTGCCAATTGAACCAGGTTTTTTCTTAGATTAAACAATTCATAAAACTGGATCAAATCATTGGTCAGGGACAATTGTAGTTCTTTTATACTTAAATCTCCTATTCTTTCCTGAACCCTGGCATTTTGTATGCTTCTTTTAATTTGTCCGCCGTTGAAAATGTTAAATCTTAAAGATAAGTTAGCATATCCACCATAAGAGTAACCATAGTTTGTTGAAAAGGTTGGAGAGGGCGTAACCCCAAGGCTATCTTCCTGGACTCTGGCAGGAGCGCGTAAACGGTCGTTGGAACTATTTGCCCCTAAGTTTAAAGATACTACGGGATATTGATCTGCCTGCGCGAGTCGTGTATTGTACTTTAGAAGAGATTGATTAATAAATTGATTACGAAGGTTAGAATTGGAGCTAAGCATTTTCTGGTTTAAGTCCTCAAGTTCATAACTAGTCAAGTTCATGGTGAGGCTATCCGTAAGGAAATATTCCTGATTTAAATCCTGGTTCATCAATTCATTCAGGTTTCGAATGGAGTTTCTGTAGTTGAGGGTTTGACTCAACACGTTAGAAGAATCCGTTAAATAGGCATTTTCTTCCTGAAGAACGTCAAACAAAATAGCGCTTCCTACTTGTCTTCTTAGTTTGACCAGTTCATACCTTTCTTTGGAAAGCTTTAAAACTTTATTCCGTACCTCAAGCCTTTTGTTTTCTAAAACAGCAATATTATAAGCGAGGATGATGTTCTGGATGGTATTTTCCACTAAGATCCGGACATTGCCCTGACTTAGGCGTTCCAATTCAAATAACCGACTTTTATTTATGTTAACCCTGAAACCATTAAAAAGTATCCATTCCAGATCAATCTGATTGGCAAAATTGTTTACCGTATTTGTTCCACCCAAGCTAAAAGGGTTTGTGGGTTTTCGGAATAAAACAGAATTATTTTGTCCTGTTATTAAATTTATTGAAGGATACCTTCCGGCCTCTCCCCAATTATTATTATTTTTTGCTATTTCAACATTCAATTTTTCTATTTGTATAGAAAAGTTTCTATCTAACCCTATCTGGATTGCATCAGCTAATGAAAGTGAATCTTGAGCAAATAAGGAAAAAGAGGTAAGGAGTACCCCTGCGGTTAAACCTATTATTTTGAGCATAGTTTTTCTGAGATAATTTGCAAATATAAAGTTTAACTGTTGCAACATTAATTCTTCACCTGATATTTGACGAATAAAATCAACCCTATTTTAACTAACTCTAATAGTGCCAGAGTGTTTCTTTTGAAAATTTTATTCTTCTTTTCTTAAATTTTTAAAATTTTATTTGCTTCGAAAAAAAAAAGAATGCACCTTTGCAAAGGTTTTAAGATTTATATGGTTATACATACAGCAGCATTTTATTTTTTTTACTTTTTTAGAAGCCCTGCGGGACGTAAGAGGTAATAAAAATATATTGCTCATGAAAAAGTCCCAAAAGAAAAATTTGGGACTTTTTTTTTGTCTATGATTATGAGTAAAAATTTAAAAATTGGAATTCAGGGAGTAAGAGGTTCATTCCATGACATGGCTGCGAGAGAATACTTTAATAACGGAGTAGAACTTGTGGAATGTAATTCATTCAGAAAGCTGTGTGATAGCTTATCAAAGGGAACTTCTGATTTTGCTGTAATGGCGATAGAAAATAGCATTGCCGGTAGCATTTTACCAAATTACGCACTTTTGGAATCCTATAAATTCAAGATTATCGGGGAGATTTACCAAAAGATTGTCATGAACCTGTTGACTCTGCCAGGACAAAGGATTGAAGATCTGACCACAGTGAAATCTCATCCGATGGCATTACTGCAGTGCACAAATTTTATAACCCAAAATCCTCAAATAGAGATAAAAGAGGCCAATGATACGGCAGAAAGCGCTAAAGAAATTCAGGAAAATAAACAATATGGTGTCGGCGCAATAGCCCCGAAACTGGCTGCTGAGTTGTATGGGTTGCAAATCCTCGAAGAAGGAATAGAAGATAATAAAAGAAACTTTACGCGATTTTTGATTTTAAGCAGGCAACAAAATGAACCCTCTCATTCATCGGATAAAGCTTCTGTTAATTTTAGATTGCCAGACAAACCAGGAAGCCTGGCAGATATACTACAATGTATTCAGGCAAATAAAATTAACCTTACCAAGATTCAGTCGATGCCTATTATTGGGAAGCCATATGAATATTCATTTCACGTTGACATGATCTGGGATGATGACAAAGATTTTGAAAGACTTATGATTGAGATGAAAGAGCTGGTCTCCGGTCTCATCATTTTTGGAAAATATAAACAAGGGGAAAAAATATATGCTCATAGCAACGGCCAATAGACTCAATGAAGTAAAAGAGTATTATTTCTCTAAAAAGCTTCAGGAAGTAGCAGCTTTACAAAAAGCTGGTAATGATGTTATTAATCTTGGGATAGGCAGTCCGGACATGCCTCCTTCTGATCAAACCATTGACAGGCTGATCACCTCTGCCAAACAAAAGCAGAACCACAGCTATCAATCCTACAGATCGGTTCCTGAGCTAAGGGAAGCCATGTCAAAATGGTATGGAAAAACTTACGGGGTAAACATAGATCCTGTAACGGAAGTGCTTCCATTGTTGGGTTCGAAGGAAGGAATTATGTATATCTCTATGGCATTTTTAAATCCCGGAGATGAAGTTCTTGTTCCCAATCCGGGATACCCGGCTTACTCAGCAGTGGCAAATTTGATTGGTGCTAAAGTAAAATATTATGACCTTAAAGAAGAAAATGGATGGCTTCCTGATTTAGAGTTTTTAAGAACCGAAGACCTGAGTAAGGTGAAAATAATGTGGATTAATTATCCTCATATGCCCACCGGCACTTCTGCACCCGAAAATTTGTTCAAAGAATTGATAAAGTTTGCGCTGGAGAAAAATATCCTATTGTGCCATGATAATCCTTATAGCCTTATTTTAAACAATTCGCCGAAGAGTATAATGGCCATAGAAGGGGCCAAGGAGGCTTGCCTGGAATTAAACTCGCTAAGCAAATCGCATAATATGGCTGGATGGAGAGTAGGCATGTTAATGGGAAAAGCTGAATATATTAATGCCGTTATTCAGGTTAAAAGCAATGTGGACAGTGGAATGTTTCTTCCGGTGCAACACGCCGCCGTTGAAGCTTTAAATAATCCGCCTTCCTTTTACGATGGAATAAATGAAGAATATAATAAAAGGAAAAAAGTGGCATGTCAAATGCTGGATGCTTTAGGTTGTAAATATTCCCAAACTCAAACCGGGATGTTTATCTGGGCCAAAGTGCCGGATAAAGTGGAGAGCGTAGAGGTGTTAACAGATTTAATATTAAACAAACTTTATGTTTTCATTACGCCCGGTTTTATTTTCGGAAGTAATGGAAACAGGTACATAAGAATATCCCTTTGTGCAACACTTGAAAATTTAAATAAAGCTTTAAACAGAATTATAAATAATCTCGAACTAATTAATACAAATACCCATGAAAGTTAATCTTAATATCACCCCCCTGGAACAATGGCTACCAAACTTGAATGGGCCATTAGTTATCGCTGGTCCTTGCAGCGCTGAAACTGAAGAACAAGTTTTGACAGCCGCCCGAGGATTAGCTGAAATTAAACAAGTTAAATTATTCCGTTCCGGAATCTGGAAGCCAAGAACAAGGCCGAATAGCTTTGAAGGTATCGGAGAAGAAGGTCTTCTTTGGTTAAAAAAAGTAAAAGAAGAAACCGGACTATTAACTACAACAGAAGTTGCAAATGCTGCTCACGTTGAACTTTGTTTAAAGCATGGTGTGGATGTATTATGGATAGGCGCCAGAACTACTGTTAATCCTTTTTCAGTTCAGGAGATTGCAGATGTGCTAAAAGGAGTAGACATTCCTGTGTTCATAAAAAATCCATTAAATCCTGACCTTCAATTATGGGTTGGCGCTTTGGAAAGATTGAACCAGGCCGGCATCACCAAAATAGGGGCAATCCACAGAGGATTCAGTACTTTCAAAAAGACTAAATACAGAAATGCACCTAACTGGAACTTAGCCATTGAGTTGAAGAGGTTAATTCCTGAGTTACCAATGATTTGTGACCCTAGTCATATTTCAGGAAACAGAGACCTTATTTTCTCAGTTTCACAAAAAGCACTTGACCTGGAAATGAATGGTTTAATAATTGAGTCTCATCCTGACCCTGATAAAGCATGGAGTGACGCAGCTCAACAAGTTACGCCAAAGAGATTGAAAAATATCCTGTCAAGATTGGTGGTAAGGCATGAAAAATCTGATAGTCCTGAAATGGAAACTGTTCTTGCTAAATTAAGAGGCAAAATTGACGGATTAGATAATGAGCTTCTTGAGATTCTGTCTTCCAGAATGAAAATAGTTCAACAAATAGGCGAATACAAGAAAGACAATCAGGTTACCATTCTCCAAATTAACAGATGGGATCAAATTGTGAATAACAGGGTAGCCATAGGCTCCAAATATAGTTTAAGAGAAGATTTCATCAGGGATATTTTCGATGCCATTCATACTGCTTCTATAAAAGAGCAAACGAGAATTATGAATGAAAGCGTGAGCGAAACGCAAAGCTAATTTTTAAAGAATCTATTTTGCGTGAGCGGCAACACTAAAAATGTTGCCGCTTTTTTATTGCTTTTTATAAGGGTAAAAATATTTTTAAAAAAAGTGAAAATATTTTTACCAAATAATATTTTACCAAGAATCTTACATTAGAGTTTTTAATGTTGTGCGCCTTATATTTTTCCCTATAAAATTTTCCTATCGTTACAATAATAGAATTCTGTTTGTTCTTTAACTATTTGATTACCTGAAAATTATTTGACTTATTTGATTATCTTTGAAAAATGATGGTAGAATGATTATTGCTAAGATTGTTGACGGAAAACCTGGAACCAAAACCACTTTTATTACGTACTTTATTTTTACTAAACAGAATGATTATGGAAGGAAAAAATGAAATAGTTGACGAAAATAATAGTTTGTTACAACTTAATCTTGGTAATTCTACCCGGGAGATCCTTCATGGTTTGGATAAACTTATGAAAAAGGGAACGCTCAATCAGAGTCTCGTAAGAGAATCACTTTTAAAGGCAAGCAGGTTGGCAAGAAGTTTCGATGACTTCCGGTCTTTGTATCTATTTTCATTTTTTTCTGTTTATCCTAAAATATGGCCAGATTTTAAATGGGTTGACACTCTTATGGAAACAGCAATCAAATATTCCAATAGTGAATACCAATTGTTTGTACTATTAAAAGATGCCGCACTTATGGGAAAACAAAACATCTCAAAAAAGATAAGACCAAGATTAGAAGCTGTAACAACTTTATAAGCAATTTAACCTGCCGCCATCAACGGGCAGGTTTACACCATTAATATAAGATGCTGCGGGGCTTGCCAAAAAGGCGGCTGCCGCAGCAATTTCTTTCGGAGCCGCAAATCTTTTTAAAGGTATTTCAGATTTCATTTCTTCTTCCACATTCAATTCATCCTTTCCTGAATTTTTAGCCCTATTTGTAATCAAATTTCTGATTCTGTCTGTTTCTGTTGAACCAGGAAGTATATTATTAACCGTTATTCCAAAAGGCCCCAGCTCCCAGGATAAGGTTTTTGCCCAATTGGCCACTGCTGCTCTAATTGTATTTGAAACTCCCAATCCATGAATAGGCTCTTTTACCGAAGTAGAGATTATATTTATGATTCTCCCGTAGCCGGCTTTCTTCATCAAGGGCACAAAGGACTGGGTTAATAATTGATTGGCCAGTAAATGCATCGAGAAAGCCGACGAGAAAGATTCCAGATCAGCATCAATAGCCGAACCTGCAGAAGGTCCACCGGTATTGTTTATTAAAATATGAATTTCCCCTGATTTTTGAAGATACTGTTCAACCTCTTTTTTTAATTCATACAGGTTTGAAAAGTCTGCTTTTATAAATTCATGTTTTTGTGATTCTGATTGAGGCAGCTCTTTTAACGTTTTAATTAATTTTTCCTCATTCCTCGCAACCAGGGTAACGTTGGCTCCCAAATTTGCCAATTCAATTGCAATGGCTTTTCCTATGCCATTCGTGCTTCCGCAAACTATGGCTCGTTTATTAATCAGGCTTAAGTTCATATTTTTATAGGTTTCAGATTCAAGGTTTGGGGAAGTTTATTCTGGACTTATTACTTCCTTCAAACGGATTGTTTTTAATAACTTTTGTACTGGCTTTCCAAATGGATATTTATGTTTAGAAATTTTATTATAACCGATTGAAAAACTTTATTCTTTAAAAGAAGGATATTTTAATTAATTGAGGAAATTTGACACTCTAAAAGTTTGTTGGTTATAATATAAATTTGATTTGAACAAAAATAAAATGGCTATTCAAAGACCTTTTAACTTTCAAAAGTGGATTGAAGAACACAGACACTTACTCAAACCTCCTATAGGAAATCAACAGGTTTATAAGGGGAATGATGATTTTATAATAATGGTAGTAGGTGGTCCTAATACCCGGAAAGATTTTCATTACAATGAAGGAGAAGAGTTCTTTTACCAGTTGGAGGGAGAAATTACGCTGAAAGTAGTGGAAGACGGAAAACCGGTAGATTTAAAGATTAAAGCGGGCGAAATATTTCTTTTGCCTCCAAGAACGCCTCACTCTCCACGAAGACCGGCAAATTCTATTGGTTTGGTAATCGAGCGGAACAGGAAGCCAGGCGAAATAGATGGGTTCTTATGGTACTGTGAAAAATGCGGAAATAAACTGTATGAGGAGTACGCCCAAATCACCGATATCGTCAAACAATTGCCGCCGATTATGGAAAGCTTTTATTCTTCTGAAGAAAGAAGAACGTGTAAAGCATGCGGCACAGTAATGGAAAAGCCAGAAAAACCTGCCTGATCATATATGATTTTTGAAAATTCTTCAGCTTTTGCTCTTAAACTTGACCAGGAAGACGAGTTAAAAGATTTTAGGAACCGATTTTTTATTCCCACAAAGGATGGGAAAGCGGTAATTTACTTTAATGGAAATTCATTGGGTCTTCAGCCAAAAACTGCTGAAAAATACATTAATCAGGAGCTGAAAGATTGGGCAGAACTGGCCGGGCAAGGTCATTTCAAAGCTAAAAACCCCTGGGTTTCTTATCATAAACTTTTGCAAAAACCCTTGGCTGACCTCACAGGCGCTTCCGAAAATGAAGTGACTGCAATGAATAGCCTTACCACAAACCTTCATCTTCTGATGGTTTCTTTTTATCGTCCTGATAAGAAAAAATACAAAATCATCATGGAAAACGGTGCGTTTTCCTCGGATCAATATGCAGTGGAAACCCAGGTAAAGTTTCATGGATTTGATCCCCAGGAAGCCATTATTGAATTGGCTCCTAATAAAGATAAAAACCTTCTCGCAACGGAAGAAATTATAGAAGCTATTGAAAGCAATAAAGAAGAGGTGGCTTTGATCCTGCTGGGGGGAGTAAACTTCTATACAGGACAGGCTTTTGATCTTGAAAAAATCAGCGCTGCCGGGCATAAGGCAGGAGCAATTGTTGGTTTTGATCTTGCTCATGCCATAGGAAATATAAAACTTGAACTTCACAAGTGGGATATAGACTTTGCCGTTTGGTGTTCTTACAAGTACTTAAATTCCGGCCCGGGTGGTGTGGGAGGCGCATTTGTTCATGAAAAATTTGCAAAGGACAATTCAATGCCTCGTTTTGGAGGCTGGTGGGGATATCTCGAAGAAGAGCGGTTTAAAATGGAAAAGGGCTTTAAGCCTATGGAAGGTGTAGCAGGATGGCAGTTAAGCAATGTTCCTATAATTTCATTGGCTGTTCAAAGAGCTTCCCTGGATATTTTTGAAGAAGCCGGAATGGACAACATTTTACAAAAAGGCAAGCAATTAACAGGCTATCTGGAGTTCTTATTAAAGCAAACCCAGGACGTTTCTCCTTGTTTTGACATCATTACGCCTTCAGACCCTAGTCAGCGAGGTTGCCAGCTTTCTTTGTATTTTAAAAAAAATGCAGAAGAAATTTATCAGCGATTGATTGAGCATGGCGTTTCTGTAGATATGCGTCGGCCAAATGTAATAAGGGTCACTCCTGTTCCTTTATACAATACATTTCAGGAAGTATTTCATTTTTCTAAACGGTTTGATTCGATAATAAAATCCCTTTCTTTTTAAAAAACTGGAACTCAGATGGAAAAGATAACTATTCTAGGCGCGGGGTTGGTTGGTTCTCTATTGAGTATTTATCTGTCAAAACATGGACATGCAGTAGAGGTTTATGAGAGAAGGGGAGATCCGAGAGTCGGGGAACCTGAAATGGGTAGATCAATTAACCTTGCTTTAAGTGACAGGGGTTTTAAAGGCATGGCAGGAGCAAGCAAAGCGCTGGCCGAAGAGGTGAGAGGAAAGTCAATTCCAATGAAGGGGAGAATGGTGCATGATGAACACGGAAAGCAGACGCTTCAGCCCTATGGAAAAGAAGGCCAGTATATTTATTCTATTTCCAGGAGGTTATTAAATCAGGTATTAATAAATTTTGCGGAAGAGGCTGGGGTTAAATTCAACTTTAATCAACGCTGCGTAGAAGCAGATTTGGTAGGAGATCGTCTAACTTTTGAAGATACCCTTTCACAAACCCAAGCTTCTATACATCCGGAGCTTGTTTTTGGGGCGGATGGCGCTTTTTCAGCGCTCCGTTATGCAATGCAAAAAACGGATCTTTTTAATTATTCCCAGGAGTATTTAGAATATGGGTATAAGGAGCTTTCCATTCCAGCGATAAATGGCATGCATCAAATGGAAAAAGGAGCGCTTCACATTTGGCCAAGAAAAAGTTTTATGCTTATTGCCCTGCCAAATTTAGACGGAAGTTTTACCTGTACACTATTCTTGCCTTTCAAGGGGGACAAATCCTTTGAAAGTTTAAATTCCGAAAGGGAGGTCCGGGCTTTTTTTAGCGATTATTTTCCTGATACTCTTGCTTTGGTGCCAGACCTGACCAAAGCATTTTTCACAAACCCTACCTCTTCACTTGTTACTGTAAAATGTTTCCCCTGGCTGGTCAGAGACAAATATGTTTTGATTGGCGATGCAGCGCATGCTATTGTTCCTTTTTACGGACAAGGCCTGAATGCGGGATTTGAAGATTGTTCAGTTTTGGATCAACTACTTGAGAAGGGTCAACAAGACTTGAACACGGTTCTAGGAATATTTCAAAAATCAAGAAAGGAAGATACGGACGCTATTGCCAAACTCGCTTTAAGAAATTTTACTGAAATGCGGGACCTTGTTATCAACGAAACCTTTTTACTTCGTAAAAAAATA